>NZ_VBZC01000019.1:27292-153019 GCF_005786655.1 Streptomyces montanus | reverse complement strand
CGGCGGCTGCGCAGCCGGCCCCCAGGTGCGGCCGCCGTCGCCGGTCACCGCGGCCGCCCGCGGTGACGCCTGGTCGGCCCGGTAGTCGCCGCCGACCGCGATGCCGTGCGCACGGTCGCGGAAGGCGAGGGCGAAGACACCGCGCGCCGGGTCGCCCGCGGGAATCGGCGTGTCGGTGGCGGTCCAGGTCAGGCCGCGGTCGGCGGAGTGCAGCACGCGCGCGTGTACCGCCCCACCCGTGGCCAGCCACACATCGCGTGGCCCCGAGCTGACCAGGCACTGCCCACTGGCCGCGAAGCCCGCCTCGCCCTCCTGCGCCGCGGGCATCCCGTCGCCCGGCAGCACCTTCCAGGAACGGCCGCCGTCGCTGGTCGACAGGATGCGGAACCTGCCGTCCACCGGGTCGCTCATCGCCAGGCCGTGGCGCCGGTCGAAGAAGGTGAGGCAGTCGTAGAAGGCTCTCGCGTCGGTGTTGCGGAAGGACTCGGTCCAGGTCTTGCCCCCGTCGTCGGTCCGCAAGAGCCGCGAGGCCTCGCCCTCGCCGATGGCCAGCACCACGGCACGCCGGGCGTCGATCGCCTCGATGTCGCGGAATTCCAGCGCGCCGCTGCCGGGAGGTGAGACGTTCCGCCAGCTCGCGCCGCCGTCGGAGGTGCGCAGCACGGTGCCCTTCGAGCCTGCCAGCCAGGCGGTGTTCCGGCTGACGGCGGAGAGTCCGCGGAAGCGTACGTCCGTGCCGCTGTCCTTGAGCTCCCAGTGCGGCGGCCGTCCGTCCGGTCCCTGTGCCTGCGCGGGCGCTGTCGGCACGGTGGCGAGCGCGAGGCCGCACACGGCTAAGGCCGCCATGCGCCTCGTACGCCAACTGCCCGTAAGCCACGTCCCCGTAAGCCAACTCCTCGTACGCCAACTCCTCGTTTCGGTCTGCCTCGCGTGCCTCGTAAGTCTCTTCTGTCGCGTCTTCCCCAAGCCCCTCATAGCGGGCGAAGCTAACCCACTCCCTCAATGGCGTCCAGATGCCCCGGAAGGCAACGACCTTCACTCGGGTGATTGAAGGCGGTGACAGAGGTCACTCGAACTCCGTGTGCCTTCAGGAGCACGCAAACGCCGATTCTGTCGTCTCTTCAAGTGCCCAGCCTCATACGTCCACCGTTCGTCCCGCCGTCACAAGGGAGCAAGGCGTTGTCCACCGTCATCGAGCAGCCCGTAGAGGCCCGTCTCGTCGCCGCCGCGCCGCGGATGCCGAGCATTCCCGCAACGCTCCACTACGACCCGCGCGAACCGTTCGCCGTCCGCATGGCCTTCCCGGCCCCATCCACGCTCGAAGGGGTGGATGTGTGCTGGACCTTCGCCCGTGAGCTGCTCTCCTCGGGTCTGGAGGAGCCGGTGGGCCAGGGCGACGTACGGGTGCGGCCGTACGGATTCGACCGCATCGTCCTCGAGTTCCACGCCCCCGAGGGAACCGCCGTGGTGCACGTCCTCGCGGGCGATCTCCGGCGCTTCCTGGAGAGCACGGCAGAGCTGGTGCCCATCGGTCTGGAGCATCTGCACCACGACCTGGATCACGGGCTCGACGAACTGCTACGGGGTACCTGCTGACCCGATCGCACTATTGGCTTTCGGAGGGGCATTCGCAGGGGCTGGGGGGCTTCGGAGGTGCTTCGGGGCTGCGGCGGGGATCGCGAGCCTCTCGGGATGTGCGCGAACCGGTCCGGCAGCCTCTTTCGCGTGGTCGAGGTCGCTGCTCACGTTAATTCGTTGACAGCGGCCAGACCCCCTCCTACGGTGTACAGCGGTCCTGTTGCCGTCGATTGGAGAAGGACGTTGCTCGTCTGAGGTCCTGAGACACCGCGTCACACACCGCTGCGTGTGTGCGCCGCGTGCGACCTCGGCACACGAGCCGTTCTCCGGAGCAGGGCAACTCCTCAGGCCTCGCCTCTTCTTCAGGCCAGGCCATTTCGAGCCCAGTCCCCAGGACCCCGGCCGTTCCCTCCGCCGTCGTCGCTTCCGGCGCCCCGGTGTCTCGATACGCGTTGCCAATGACCGCATCAAGCAACCGCGAGGCCCCATGTCTACCTTTCCCACCTCCATCACCTGCACCTCCCTGAGCTTCGCCTGGCCGGACGGCACGTCCGTCTTCGACGATCTGCAGGTGGCCTTCGGCCCCGGCAGGACCGGGCTCGTCGGCGTCAACGGGTCAGGGAAATCAACCCTGTTGAAGCTCATCTCCGGTGAGCTCACGCCGGCCGACGGCACCGTCCGCGTCGCGGGCGAGATCGGTTACCTCCCGCAGAACGTCGCCCTCGACACCGGACTGCGGGTCGACGAGGCCCTCGACATCGCCGCCAAGCGGGCGGCACTGCACGCCATCGAGGCGGGCGATGTGTCCGAGGAGCACTTCGACGTCGTCGGCGACGACTGGGACGTCGAGGAGCGCGCCCTCGCGGCGCTCGGCGAACTCGGGCTCGGCCACATCGAGTTGGACCGCACCATCGGCGAGGTCTCGGGCGGCGAGTCGGTCCTGCTGCGCCTGGCCGCACTGCTGCTGCGCCGCCCCGATGTTCTCCTGTTGGACGAACCCACCAACAACCTCGACCTGTACGCCCGTCGGCGGCTCTACTCCGCCGTCGAGGCCTGGTCAGGAGTGATGGTCGTGGTCAGCCACGACCGTGAACTCCTCGAACTGGTCGACCAGATCGCCGATCTGCGCTCCGGCGAGGTGACGTGGTACGGCGGCAACTACTCGGCGTACGAGGAGACCCTTGACGCCGAGCAGGAGGCGGCGGAGCGGATGGTGCGGGTCGCCGAGGCCGATCTGAAGAAACAGAAGCGCGAACTCGTGGAGGCGCACACGAAGTTGGCCAAGCGGGTGCGCTACGGCAACAAGATGTACGACAACAAGCGCGAGCCACGGGCCGTGATGAAGGTGCGGAAGCGCACCGCCCAGGAGTCCGCCGGCAAGCACCGCATCATGCATGAGGAGAAGCTCGCCGAGGCCAAGGAGCGTCTCGACGAGGCGGTCGACGCCGTGCGGGACGACGACGAGATCCGCGTCGACCTGCCGTACACGTCCGTGCCGCCCGGCCGCACCGTACTCACGCTCCAGGAACTGGAGTTGGCGTACGGAGCGCGCGTGGCCGGCTCGTTCGAGCTGCGCGGACCCGAGCGCATTGCGCTGATCGGCCGCAACGGAGCGGGCAAGACCACGCTCCTGCGCACGATCGCCGGGGAGCTCGACGCCGTCTGCGGCGAGGCGCGGGCGCATGTCCCGCTGCGCTTTCTGCCACAGCGGCTCGACGTGCTCGACGACGAGCTGACCGTCGCCGAGAACGTGGCCCGGTTCGCTCCCGGTGCCACCAAGAACCGGGTCCGGGCCCGTCTCGCCCGCTTCCTGTTCAAGGGGGCGCGGGCGGACCAGCGGGCGGCGACACTCTCCGGCGGCGAGCGTTTCCGGGCGGCCCTGGCCGCGCTGATGCTGGCCGAGCCCGCACCGCAGCTGCTGATGCTCGACGAGCCGACGAACAACCTCGACATGGCGAGCGTGCGGCAGCTCACCACGGCTCTGGAGTCGTACGAGGGCACGCTGATCGTGGCCAGCCACGACGTGCCGTTCCTGGAGTCGATCGGGATCACGCGCTGGCTGCTGATGGAAGGAGAACTCAAGGAAATCACGCCAGAAGCTGTCGGGTATCCCGCCTAGCGTCGGATGCACGCCCGAATTCATCACCCTCACCCGAGCCCGTGGGAACAACCCCCAGGACGTCACCCTGCGCATCCCGAAGGACCGGCTCACGGTCTTCACCGGGGTGTCGTACTACATGCCCTGCGACGGCCGGCGCTTCAACGGACAAGGGCGTGCGCCGCCGCCTGTGCGCCCTGCGGGACGTGGGGCGCACCCATCTGACGCTCGGCCGGCCCCTGTCGACGCTCTCCGGCGGGGAACGGCAGCGCATCAAGCTCGCGACCCGGCTGCACCGGAGCGGCGCGGTGTACGTCCTCGACGAGTCGACGACCGGTCTGCAGACGTCGGACGTCGACGGACTGCTCGCCCTCCTCGACCGGCTGGTCGAGGAGGGCAACACCGTCCTGGTGGTCCAGCACAACCTGGACGTCGTGCGTCACCGCGGCTTGAGTGGCGGGGGGCGGCGGGCGTTGGGGCGTTCGGCGGTGGATGCTCGCTGCGGCTTGAGTCACGCGGGCCCGACGGGCGCGGGGGATCACGCCGGCGCCCGATGCCATCGGCGCCTGACGTCGAGGGACGTCGTCGGCGTCCGGCCCCGAGGCCCGACGCCTCGGGGCCGATGACGGGGACTGTTGTCAGATGGGGCGCGCGCTGCATGATGAGCGCCTACGCCCTCTGCCGTCCCCCGCGATACGGAGACCCGCACGTGCCCAGCCAGAAGGCCCTCATCCGCCGGCCCGGCCCCCGCCTGGCCGATGGCCTCGTCACGCACATCGAGCGGCAGCCGGTCGACGCCGAGCTCGCGATGCGGCAGTGGGAGGCGTACGCCGAGGCGCTGCGCGCGCACGGCTGGGAGACCGTCGAGGTGGAAGCGGCCGACGACTGCCCGGACTCGGTGTTCGTGGAGGACACGGTGGTCGTCTTCCGCAACGTGGCGCTGATAGCGCGCCCGGGCGCCCCGTCGCGTCGCGGCGAGACCACCGGGGTGGAGGAGGCCGTGGCCCGGCTCGGCTGCTCGGTGAACTGGGTGTGGGAGCCGGGCACCCTGGAGGGCGGCGACGTCCTGAAGATCGGCGACACCGTGTACGTGGGTCGCGGCGGGCGCACCAACGCCGCCGGCGTCCAGCAACTGCGGGCCGCCTTCGAACCGCTCGGCGCCCGCGTCGTCGCCGTACCGGTGAGCAAGGTGCTGCACCTGAAGTCGGCGGTCACCGCACTGCCCGACGGCACGGTCGTCGGGCACGAGCCGCTCGTGGACACACCGTCGCTGTTCCCGCGCTTCCTGTCGGTGCCGGAGGAGTCCGGCTCGCATGTCGTCCATCTGGGCGGCGGCAAACTGCTGATGGCGGCCAGCGCGCCCAAGACCGCCGAGCTGTTCGCCGACCTCGGCCACGAACCCGTCCTCGTGGACATCAGCGAGTTCGAGAAGCTCGAGGGCTGTGTGACGTGCCTCTCGGTCCGGCTGCGGGACCTGTACGCCTGAACCGCCGACCCAGGGCGTCCATTCGGCCTGGGACCTGCGAGTCTGTCCTGTGGATGAGTTGGCCCGGCTTCCGGGTGAAGACCGCGCAGGCCGGGGATCCTTATCGCGCGCTTAACCTACGGTGTCGTAACCTACGGTCTCGTAGCCTACGATGCCGTAGGTTCTGTCCTTTCGCTCGTACGTCCCCATGGAGCATCCGTGACGATCACTTCCGCCCACCTCGGCAGCCCGTCCGCCGTCTGGACCGACGCACGGTTGCTGTACGCATTGGAAGAAGTGGTCGAGACAGAACTCAACCGCCACCTGAAGGTCGCCAAGGACTGGATGCCGCACGAGTACGTGCCCTGGTCCGACGCCCGTAACTTCCCCGGACTCTTCGAGGACGGCGAGGCCTGGGAGAAGGAGCAGTCCAAGGTCACCGAGATCGGCCGGATCGCGCTGGTCGTCAATCTCCTCACCGAGGACAACCTCCCCAGCTACCACCACGAGATCGCCTCGCTCTTCGGGCGCGACGGCGCCTGGGGCACCTGGGTGCACCGGTGGACGGCGGAGGAGGGACGGCACGGCATCGTGATGCGCGACTATCTGCTCGCCTCCCGCGCGGTCGACCCCGACAAGCTGGAAGCCTTCCGCATGGCGCACATGAGCGAGGGCTTCGAGTCGGACAACCGCCACTCGATGCTGCACTCCGTCGCGTACGTGGCCTTCCAGGAGCTGGCGACCCGCATCTCGCACCGCAACACTGGGCACCAGTCCGGTGACCCGGTCTGCGACCGGATGCTGGCGCGTATCGCGACCGACGAGAACCTGCACATGGTCTTCTACCGGAACCTGCTGAAGGCCGCGTTCGAGCTCGCCCCCGACCTCACGATGCAGGCCGTCCGGGACGTCGTCGTCAACTTCCGGATGCCGGGCCACGGCATGCCCGGCTTCGAGCGCGCCGCCGCGCAGATGGCGATCGGCGAGGTCTACAACATGCGCATCCACCACGACGACGTACTCCAGCCGGTCCTGCGCCACCTCAAGGTCCTGGAGATGGACGGACTGGGCGCGGAAGGCCTCCAGGCCCAGGAGGAGCTCGGCATGTTCATGGGCGGGCTCGACGCGGAGGCCCTGAAGTTCGACGAGAAGCTTGCCGCGCGCAAGGCGCGGATGGCGGCGCGGGCCGCCGGCGCGTGAGCGCTCCGCTGTCGGCAGGTGGGGACGCGCCCCTTCAGGGGCGCGGGTAACTGCGCGACCAGCCACGGGCGGCCCTCAGCCGAAATGCGAACCCGGGGATTCAGGGGCGTAGACGCGCGCCCCGCGGGCCCGTCGTACCGATTTACGACTCGCCGTCGTGGTGCAACGGTGCTCGCAGGGGGTGAGCATCATGGCCCAGACCCATGAGTGGATGTTCTACGAGGTCATGTGGCGCGGCTGGGCGGGGCGGGCGCGGGTGCCGTATCCCGTCCCCTGGTGGGCGCAGCAGGCCTTTCGGCGCTGGAGCGACGACTTCGACGCCTTCACGTACGACTCGAAGGAGGCGGCATTCGCCTCCAACGCCCTGTACCGCTACTGGCACATGGTCGGTGTCAAGGACCATCGCCAGGAGTCCTTGGTCGGTCAGGCGGGCGAGGTCGAGCCCGTCTACGACAAGTACTGTCTGTCGTTCTTCCTCCACGATCCGGCGACCGGCGTACTGCGACTGCCCCAGCTGCCGGACGGCGGAAGTGTCGAGCAGCGTATGGAGGCGCCGCATCTGCCGGTGGTCCTGACGACGTTCCGTACAACGGAAGGCGTCGAGTTCGTGCAGCGCACCTTCGCCACGGCCGTCGGCGCGCGGCAGCGGGACCTGGCCGTCACACGGGTGACGGTGAGGAGCCTGACGGGGCAGCCGCGCGAGGGGCTGCTGTGTGCGGCGGTCATGCCGGCGGGCCCCAGCGGGTTCCAGCGGCACGACCGCAACGGACGCCAGATCACCGACCGTCGCCTGACGTTTCTGCGCCATCTGCCGGACGAACAGCGCGTGGAGACCAACTCGGGCTGGGGCCCCGTCTTCGACACCCCGCCCGAGCAGTACGGCGTGTACGGCAACGCGGACTTCTCCTTCGACCCGGACTCGTATCTGACGCACAGCGCGTTCCACGACCTGGTGACGGGTGGGAAGCTCAACGGGGCGCTGGAGGCGCAGGACCAGGTGGCCGGCTTGTGCAGCGCGGTGTTCGCCTGGCCGTTCCGGGTCGCGCAGGACCAGGTCTTCGAGATCGACGTACGGCTGCCGGTCGACCTCTACGGCGGCTCCGCCGATCTGGCCGAACTGAAAGCGACTCCCGCCGACGAACTGGAGTCCGCCAACCGGGACTTCTGGACGGCGAAGCTGCTTGGGCAGGGAGTCCAGCCCCAACTGCCCCGGCCCGTCGGACATCTGACGGACCTCTTCCGGCAGGCACGCTCGCAGTTGCTGATCCTCTCCGACCACGGCGAGATCCATCCGGGCCCGACCGTCTACGACTCGTTCTGGATCCGCGACTCGTCGGTGGAGGCCACGGCCTGTTCCCTGGTCGGCGATTCGGCCCTGGCCGAGCACCAGCTGGGCACGCACTACCCGCTGAAATTCAACCGGGGCACGGGCCGCATCGGGCCATGCGCCGAGTACGGCTTCTACGGCGGCCCGCACGAGAAGGACGACCGCGAGTGGGACAGCAACGGGCAGGCGCTGTGGGCGATCGGCCGCTACGACCGCACCAGCGGTCAAGGGGCGTCGTTCGGTGCGAAGTTGTACGTCCCCTACGTGCGGGACGCCGCCCGCTGGCTGCGCGACAACCGTGACGGACACGGTCTGCTGCACAGCGGCTGGAGCGCCGAACACCTCGGCGAGCGCGACAAGCCGCACTACTGGGACGACCTCTGGGGCATCGCCGGACTGTACGAGGCAGCCCGTCTCGCGGAACGTATCGGCGCCCCCGAAGTGCCCGAACTCTGGGCCGCCTTCGACGACCTGAAGCGGGCGACCGCCGACTCGATCCGCTGGGTGCTGGGCGAGCAGCGCGCCCGCGGCGCCTGGGAGACGTACATCCCGACCGGGCCCGCCGACGTCGGACGACTCGACTCGACGATGATCGGGACGGCCGCGTACTTCCACCCGCTGCGTCTGCACATGGGCAGCAAACTCGGCGAGGACATCGACCGGGCGGCACGCTTCACGCTCGACACGATGTGCGCGCACTTCGTGACCGGGGGCTACCGGCACGAAGCGGCCTGGAACGCGTACGGGCCCTATCTGACCCTTCAGTTGGCGCACGCGTACCTGCTGGCGGGCGATCCCGCCCGGATGGACGCGCTGCTGGGCTGGACGGTCGGCGCGGGCTTCCCGCAGACGGCGGGCCGGGTTGCCGCGCTGGGCGCCTGGAACGAGCAGCACGCGTTCCCGATCGCCTCGGACTTCGCCGAAGTCCCCTATGCGCGCTGGTACATGGGCGACATCCCGCACGGCTGGGCGGCCGCCGAGTACCTGCTGCTGATCCGCGACATCCTCTTCTTCGAGGCCGACGAGGACCGTGACCCGCATGTGTACATCGCACCGGGGGTACGCCCGCACTGGGTGACGGAGGGCGACCCCGTCGCGGTGGACGCGGCGCCGACGCTCTTCGGGGAGCCGTTCGGGTACCGGCTCACCCACGATCCGGGCGGTCGGACGGTGACGGTCGACATCACGCAGGCGCCTCAGGGGGTGCGGTTCGTCTATCCGTGCCGGTTCGGCCGCGTACGGGCGGCGTCCGCCGGCGGTCGGCAGCTGCCGCTGACGGGGCACGACGTGCACGTTCCGGCCGGGACGAGGCAGTTCACGGTCGCGTACGACTGACAGCGCGGCGCGTGGGTCAGGGGCGGTCGGCGGTCACTGCCGCTGCGTCTGCCGGAGGCTGAGCCGCTCCTTCTCGGACAGTCCGCCCCAGACCCCGAACCGCTCGTCATGCGTGAGCGCGTATTCAAGACATGCGGAGCGCATCTCGCACAGGCCGCAGATGCGCTTCGCCTCGCGCACCGAGCTGCCCGGTTCGGGAAAGAAGAAGTCGGCCCCGGTCTGCGCGCACAGCGCCTGCTCCTGCCAGGAGAGGTCGGGCGCGGCGATGCTTTCGATGTGCATGGCGGAGATGGTGCCGGGCAGCGAAAAACGTTCGATCAACGTCCGATCAACGGGCTCCCGCCCGAGGGCCCCGGAGAGCCCCTGAGGAAGACCGACCCGCCGATGATGGTCGATCCCGCCGCGTCGCGCACGGCGGCGCGCCCTCCCACACCGCACGCCTCCCACGCAACCACAGAGAGTAACCAACCACCCGTCACCGCGCGGCAGCGCTCCGGCGGCGGTTGTCGGTGGGCGGTGCAAGACTCGGCACTGCAGGCAACGGGAACCCTCAAGGAGGAGGGCATCATGCTCACCACCCGTTTTGTCACCGGCGCCCCCAACTGGGTCGACCTCGGCACGCGCGACATCGAAGATGCCGCGTCCTTCTACAACGCGCTCTTCGGCTGGGAGTTCCAGTCGGCGGGCCCCGATTCCGGCGGCTACGGGTTCTTCCAGCTGGGAGGGAAGACCGCCGCGGCCGGCATGCAGACCACCCCGGAGCAGGGCCCGCCGTCCTGGAACGTGTACTTCCAGAGCCCGGACGCCGACGCCACGGCCAAGGCGGTCGAGCAGGCCGGGGGCAGCGTGCTCATGCCACCCGACGACGTCATGGACCGGGGCCGGCTGGCCATCTTCAGCGACAACGCGGGCGTGGCCTTCGGCATCTGGCAACCGGGCACGATCAAGGGCCTCGACGTGACGGGCGCCCCGGGCTCCCTGCGCTGGGTCGAGCTCTACACACCGGACATCGCCGCGGCGGCCGCGTTCTACAACTCCGTGCTGGGCCTGGAGACTTCGGCGGTGCCGTTCCCCGGTGGCACATACACCTGCGTCAACCCCGGGGGCACCAAGGAGGAGGACATGTTCGGCGGGCTCGTCCCGCTGGCCGACGACCCCGTGGAGGAGGCGGCGGGTGCGTACTGGCTGCCGTACTTCGAGGTCACGGATCCCGACTCCGTCGTCGCCAAGGCCGAGGAGCTGGGCGGAACGATCCGGATGCCCGCCATGAGCATGCCGGGAGTGGGCCGGCTCGCCAAGCTCGCCGACCCTGGTGGGGCGCGCTTCGCGATCATCAAGAGCGAAGCGCAGCAGAGCTGAGTCAAGGCCGGGCCTCACTCCCTGAGGTCCGGCCTTTCATCGTCATCTTGTGAACGGAAGAAAGATTTCGAGAGCGCTCTCAGCCATAACCCTTGACGCCTCGTCTCCCCCTGAGGACAGTGGTGCGCCGCAGGGGCCGATGCGATCCCCCACAGCGCATCGGCCCACCTGCACTCCCCCACACCTCAGGAGGCTCTCCGTGATTTCACGTCGATCGTTCCTGACCGGAGCCGCGGCCTTGGGCGCCACCGCAAGCTACCCCGCCTGGGGAAGCGCTCTCAGCCCGGGCGCCGAGGCGGCCCCCGCCACCTGCGAACTCGCCCTGAAGAACGCCTCGTTGCCGGGCACGGTCCGTGCGTACGTCACGGGACACGAGCAGTCCACCGGCAACTGGATGCTGCTGCGGGCCGACGGCAGTGTCTACCGGCCCGAGTCGCCCTCGGCACCGCAGACCCCGTTGCCCGTCGACTGCGCCATCCCGCTCGGTGCCGCCGGTTCCGCGCCCAAGGTGCTGACGCTTCCTCAGATGTACGGCGCGCGCGTCTACTTCGTACGCGACGACACGCTCGACTTCTTCCTCAACCCGGGACCTGGGCTGGTGGAACCGGCCTTCGCCACGCCCACCGACGCGAACTACGGCAAGACCTGGTCGTTCTGCGAGTTCACGTTCAACTCCCAGCAGCTCTTCGCCAACATCAGCTACGTCGACCTGGTGACCGCCCTGCCGATCGGCCTGACCCTGGAGGGCGACGCCACACACACCGTGGCCCCGCTGCCCGACGGCGCCGTGGACAAGATCGCCTCGGGCCTCGCGGCGCAGGCGGCGAAGGACGGACAGCCCTGGGACAAGCTCGTCATCCGGGACAGCGGCGGCGACGTACTCCGGGTGATCTCCCCGCAGAACCTGATGGCCCCCTACTTCGACCGTCCCGCCGAGATGCCGTTCCGCGACGTCTGGAACAGCTACATCGACCAGATGTGGGAGAAGTACCGCACGACCGACCTCAAGATCGACCTCCAGGGCGGGCGGGGCGTGTTCACCGGACGGGTCAGCGGCGACACCCTCACCTTCAACGGCGGCCACACCTTCGCCAAGCCCACGTCGAAGGACATCTTCACCTGCAACCACGGCCCGTTCGCCAACAACCCGGGCGACCCCGACGACAAGAAGGGCCTCCTCGCCCGCCTGGCCGCCGGCTTCAACCGCTCGATCATGCTCACCCACGCCTCCCAGCCGAACGGGGCGACGGCGGCCGACTACTACAACGCCACGACCACCAACCACTGGGCGCGTGTCGTGCACGCCAACTCGCCCATCGGCTATACCTTCCCGTACGACGACGTACGCCCGGACGGCGAACCCGACGTGTCCGGCGCGGCCCATGACGGCAACCCGCGCCGGTTCACGGTGACGGTAGGTTCTTAGGCCTCTTGAGGCCGGCCACAGAGCCCCTACGCCGAGGCGCGCCGCACCAAGGTCGTCGGCAGGACGACACTGGACGGCGCGCCCGCCAAGCCGCTCTGCGAGCCCGGACCCGAGGCCGCGGGCTCGGTCGCGCTCCGGCGATCCAGGCCACGCAGCAGCAGCCGTGCCATCAACCGGCCCATCTCCTCTATGTCCTGACGGACCGTTGTGAGAGGTGGGTCGGTCTGTTCCGCGACCGGCAGCATGTCGTCGAAACCGACCAGGGCGACATCCTCGGGCACCCGCCGCCCCCGCTCCCGCAGCACGCGCAGCGCGCCCGAGGCCATCAGGTCGTTGGCGGCGAACACCGCGTCCAACTCCGGGCAGCGGTCGAGCAGTTCCCGCATCGCGCGCTCGCCGCCCGCCGGGGTGAAGTCGCCCTCCACGATCAGCCGGGGGTCGGCGTCCACCATCACGTCCCGGAAGCCGTCGAGCCGGTCGACCGCCGAGGTCTGGTCGAGGGCACCGGTGATGTGAGCGACGCGCGTACGCCCGAGCGCGACGAGATGGCGCACCGCCTCCCGCGCGCCGCCCCGGTTGTCGCTGTCGACGTAGACCGCGCCGCGCGTCCCGTCGCCCCAGCCCGGCCGTCCGCCGTACACGGTCGGTACTCCGGCGCCGTGGATGAGGCCGGGCAGTCGGTCGTCGAGGTGCAGGGAGAAGACGAGCGCGCCGTCGACATGACCGCCGGCCAGATAACGGCCCACGCGCACGTGGTCGTCACGACCCTCGGTGAGCAGCAGCACGAGCTGGGAGTCGTGTGCGGTCAACTCCTTGCTGATGCCACGGAGTTGAAGCGCGAAGAAGGGGTCCGCGAACACCCGGGTCTCCGGTTCGGCGATCACCACGGCGACCGCGTCGTGACGCCGGGTGACAAGGCTGCGCGCTGCCTGGTTGGGGACATAGCCGAGCTCGTCGACGGCCCGCCTGACCCGCTCGACCAGGGGTTCCCGCACGCCGTCGCCGCCGTTGACGACACGCGACACGGTGGCCCGGGAGACGCCCGCCCGGGCCGCCACGGCTTCCAGCGTGGGTCGTGGCGCTGTCGACGACTCGGTCACCTCGGGACTCCTCGCAGACGGCGGTTGCGGATCAGGGTAACCCCTGGTCGGCGCGGTGTTGAGAGCGCTCCCCGATCCTACGCCGACCGCCGAAACAGCCTCGCGAGTGGCGTCTAGTGCTCGTGCGGCTCGTACCCGGGAATCGCCCCGTCCGTCTTCTTGACCAGGAACAGCCCCACCATCCCCATGTCGGAATGGCTCTGGACGTGGCAGTGGTACATCCACGCGCCCGCGCCGACGCCCTCCCCCGCTATCACCTGGAAGCCGAAAGAGTCGGCGGGCCCCACGATCTTGTTGTCCAGTACCTGGCTCGGATCGTCGGGACCCGTCAGCATCCCTGTGCGGTTGTCGGCCCAGCGGTGCCCGTGCAGATGGAACGTGTGGTAGTACTCGCCGTGCGTGATCATCACGAACTCGACCCGATCACCCACCGTGGCCTCGAAGTTGGGGCTCTGATGGCCGGGCTTGTTGTTGATCATCATGTCGTTGAACACGATGGTGTGGGTCCGGTCGGGAAGGATGTCGCCCTTCCTGCGGACGATCACCGGCCCGTACAGCCCCTTGCGGAGTCCGCCCGTGCCGTGCACGGTGCCGACGACATGGTCGTGGTAGTGCCAGTAGCCCGCGCTGCCCGCCCTCCAGGTGCCGTCCTTGCGGCGGCCGGGTGCATGGGTGCGCCAGGTGTACGTGCGCGTACCGCCCGGCTCGACATCGCTCTTGTTCTGCTTCGTGCCGTCGCTGGAGATCTCGTAGTCGAGGCCGTGGACGTGCAGACTCACCGCCACATCCATCGTGTTCTCGAACTCGATGTGCAGCGTGTCGCCCTCGTTGAGTTCGATGAGCGGGCCGGGGATCGACGCCTTGCCCTTCTCCAGGCCGTAGCCCATCTGACCGTCGGCGAGCTTCTCGGCGTACAGCTTGACGCGCTTCACCTCGCCGCCCGCGGGGGCCGTCCTGACCGGACCGTCGGCGGACGCCGCGTCCTGCGCGCCGACCGCCGACAACGATGTCGCGGTGGCGGCGACGGCAGCCCCACCCAGCAGCATCCGCCGGTTGAATCCGCGTCTGCCCATGTCGTCCGTGGTGCCCATGCCGTACTCCCCCAACGTGGTGCGGAATCAACGGGATTGACAGATCTGCCGGAACTGATGGAGCGACAGAGACGAACTCCGGAGACGGTAATGGCACGAGTCCCGTTTATCCACTCTCAGGACAAAGTTCGTGCCATTGCGGTCATAGCTATTGGCGAGTGACGAAAAGAGGTCTAGCTTCCTTGGCGCTGTTGCTGTGACGCGAGTGAGCCAAAGGGGCGCGCCTGTGTCGCCCCAGCGGCGAACCGAGCCTCAAAAAGAAGCAGAGGGGTGGGTGACCACATGCGGCTCACACCGCATCAAAATCCTTTAGCTGGGCGAGGGTTGAGCAGAACAAGACACAGAGCGAGACACCGCGCCTGGGCCGCCGCGCTGGCCGCCGGAGCCGTCACCGCGGGGGTCCTCTCGGGGCCCACCGCGAGTGCGCGCCCGGCACCCGATCCGGCGCCCGATTCGGCGCTGACAACGATGTCGATCAAGTCGCCGCCCGGCGGCGCCAATGTACGAGTGCTGATCTACCACGGGTCCGCGGCGGGCGGCGAGGAGTCTCCCGTCGTCAACGCCGGTATCGAGGCGATCGAGAAGATCGGCCTCTCCGGTCCGGCCGCGCAGCGCTTCAAGGTCGAGGCCACGGACGACGCCGCCGTCTTCACCGACGAGACGAAACTCGGCCGCTTCAACGCGGTCGTCTTCCTCACGGGTGGCGGCGACGTGCTCGACCCGGAGCAGGAGGCCGGCCTGGAGGCGTACATGGAGGCGGGCGGCGGCTTCGTCGGCATCCATGACGCGGCCCGCGCCGAACCGTACTCGGACTGGTTCACGGGACTCGTCGGCGCCCGGCCGGCAGCGTCGAGCCCCACCGCCGTGCAGCGGGCGACCGTTGAGGTCGGCGACCGTCAGCATCCCGCCACGAAGGACCTCCCGCTCCAGTGGAAGCGCCCGGACCAGTGGCTGAACTGGGTCAAGAACCCGTCCGGCGACGTGCACACCGTGGCACGGGTGCGCGAGTCGACGTACCAGCCGGGCGACGGCAAGAACGGCGCGGACCACCCGGTGTCCTGGTGCCGTGACTACGACGGCGGACGCTCCTTCTACACCGGCATGGGCGGCACGGCCTCCTCGTACGACGAAGTGGACTTCCGTACGCATCTGCGGGGGGCGCTGCTGTGGACCACGCGGCTCGTCCGGGCCGACTGCAAGGCGACGATCAACGCCAACTACAAGGCGGAGCGCCTGACTCAGCCCAACCAGCCGGGTCAGAACGACCAGATCGGCGAGCCGCACGGCCTGGTCACCGCGCCCGACGGCCGGGTGTTCTACATCGGCCGCGGTGGCGCGGACTCCTCGCAGCCCGTGGTCACCGACTGGAACAACCCCGACATCGGCAAGGGCAAGGGCGAGATCCACGTCTACGACCCGAAGACCAAGAAGGTCACCCTGGCCGGCGCGCTGACCGTGTTCGGAAACAAGGGCGGCGGGGGTGAGCTGATCAAGGTCGAGGAGGGCCTGCTCGGTATCGAGCTGGACCCGGCGTTCCAGCAGAACGGCTGGGTGTATCTGCACTACACGCCCCACTCCCAGATCAACCGCGACACGCGGATGGCCGAGCGGCGCGTCTCCCGCTTCACGCTCGATCAGGCCACGAACAAGCTGGACCTGAGCAGCGAGAAGGTCCTGCTGAAGTGGCCGGTGCAGATCCACAGCTGCTGCCACTCGGGCGGCGGTCTGGCGTGGGACTCCAAGGGCAACCTGTACATCGCCACCGGCGACAACAACTCCAGTGGCTTCAGCGACGGTTACTCGGGCAACAACCCGCAGCCCAACTACAAGGGCGTGTCGTTCGCCGACGCGCGCCGCACCGCCGGCAACACCAACAACCTCAACGGCAAGATCCTGCGCATCCACCCGGAGCCCGACGGCACGTACACACTGCCCCAGGGCAATCTCTTCACCGGCAAGGAGACCGACGAGGGCGGCGGCAAGACGCGCGGCGAGATCTACGTGATGGGCGTCAGGAACCCCGCGCGCATCTCCGTCGACAAGAAGACGGACGTCCTGTACGCGGGCTGGGTCGGCCCGGACGCCTCGAACCCGTCGACGACCTGGGGCCCGGCGAAGTACGACACGTTCGCCGCCATCACCAAGCCGGGCAACCACGGCTGGCCGTACTGCATGGGCAACAAACAGCCCTACCGTGACCGCAACCTGCCCGACCCGACGAAGCCGCTGGGCTGGTACAACTGCGACGCCCCGAAGAACGAATCACCTAACAACGACGGCCTCGTCAACCTCCCGCCGGTCACCGGGAACACCATCTGGTACTCCCCCCAGGGCGGCGGACCGGACTTCCCGCGCGACGCGAACGGCATCCCGTCGTACAAGGCGGAGGAGCAGAAGTTCCTGCTGCCGTGGCTGAAGGGCGGCGGTCAGGCGGCCATGAACGGGCCCGTCTACCGCTACGACTCGGCGTCCGCGGGTGAGGGGAAGTGGCCGTCGTACTGGGACGGCAAGTGGTTCGTCGGCGACTTCTACGACGCCGACCAGCCGCGGCACGCCGTGCTGCTCGACCCCAAGACGGCGGGCCAGGGCGGCATTCCGGTGCACGCCGAGTCACTGAAGAAGATCGTGCCCGTCGGCAACGACGGCATCAAGAACCTCATGGACTGGAAGTTCGGCCCCGACGGCAGGCTGTACGTCCTCGACTACGGGCGTGGCTTCTTCACCTCGGACGCCAAGTCGGCGCTGTGGCAAGTCACTTACAAGGGCGGCGCTCCGACGCCGGCCGCGGATCAGCTCGCCAGGGAGGCCGAATGATGGGCGTGGTACGCATACGACGGCGAAGAACTGGAAGAACAACTGGCCGCTTGTGGACGGCTCTCCTGGCGTCGCTGCTGATGGTGCTCGGGCTGACGTCGACGTCCGCCTTCGGAAAGGCCGACGGGGCCGGTGCCGATGCCCCGTCGGCGGCTGCCGCGCAGACCCTGACATGGACGGCCGGCGACGACATCACCAAGTACACGTCGGCGCCCGCCACCGCGGTCGCGGGCACGACCACGATCGTCTTCGAGAACAGCGCGGCGACCGGCAACACCATGGGCATGCCGCACACCTTGACCTTCGACGTGTCCGACCCGGAGTACAACAACGACGTCCCGCTCAACATCCTGGCCAATCCGAACGACGACCAGGGCGGGAAGCACACGGCCGAGGTGACGCTGACGCCCGGCCGTTATCGCTACTACTGCACCATCCCGGGCCATGGTCAGATGCAGGGCATCCTCGTGGTCACCGAGGGCACCGGCGAGGACACGACCGCGCCGGAGACCGCGGCGAAGGTGAGCGGCACGCAGAACGCGGACGGCGCCTACGTGGGTTCGGCGACGGTGACGTTGAGCGCGACCGACGCCGGCTCTGGTGTGGAACGGATCGAGTACGCGATCGGTGACGCGGGACCATGGCAGCCGTACACGACGCCCGTGGTGGTCGACCAGGTGGGCAGCCACAAGGTCCGCTACAGAGCGGTCGACAAGGCCGGGAACACGGCGGCCGAGAAGACGGCCGAGTTCACGGTGGCGCCGCCACCGACGGACGACACGACGCCCCCCGACACCTCGGCCGCCGTGAGTGGCGAGCGGAACCCGCAAGGGGAGTATCTCTCCATGGCGACCGTCACCGTGACGGCCTCCGACACCGGATCCGGCGTCAACACCATCGAGTACGCGCTCGGTGACTCCGGTGCCTGGCAGCGGTACACGGCTCCGGTGATGGTCCACGAGGTGGGCACGCACAAGGTGCGCTACCGGGCCACGGACAAGGCGGGCAACGTGGCGGCGGAGAAGTCCGTCTCGTTCACCGTGGTCGCTCCGCCGGCGGAGGACAAGACTCCGCCGGTGACCGGGGTGAGCGTCGAGGGCTCGAAGAACTCCTCCGGCGCCTACATCAACAGCGCCAAGGTCACGGTGACCGCCACGGACGAGCACGGCGGTTCCGGGGTCGCCGCGATCGAGTACTCGCTGGACGGCGGGCCCTATCTGGCGTACACCGCACCCGTCGTGGTCGACCGCGTGGGCGCGCACTCGGTGGCGTACCGCGCGCGCGACAAGGCGGGCAACACGTCGGACGCCCGGACGGTGAGCTTCACCGTCGCCTCGGGCGGCGGGGTGCCGGCGCCCGCCTGCGCCGAGTACGACGAGCGGCTGACGGTCATCGTCGGCACGGTCGACACCGGTGTGCCGAACCGGATCACCAACAACCGGTGCCGGATCAACGAGTTGATCGAGGACGAGAAGGAGTGGACGTCGCACGCGCTGTTCCTGAAGCACGTGAAGGGCGTCCTGGACAAGCTCCTCAAGGAAGGCGTCCTCGTCCAGCGCGAGTACAACCTGATCACCAAGGCCGCCAAGGAGTCGGGCATCGGCAAGCCGGGCCAGACCGAGGGCTACCGCACGATCTTCGACGGCTCCGAGGAGTCGTTCGCCAAGTGGCAGCAGGTCGGCGGCGGCAGGTTCGCGGTGAACGCGGACGGTTCGATGACCAGCAGCACCACGGTGTCGGGCATGGGCATGTTGTGGTTCCCGGAGCGCAAGTACGGCGACTTCTCGCTGAAGCTCCAGTGGCGGGACGACGCGCCGGGCACCGGCAACGCCAACGCGGGTGTCTTCGCCCGCTTCCCGTGGGTCCACGACCACCCGGAGGAGTCACGTCCGGAGTGGGTCGCCATCAAGTACGGGCACGAGCTGCAGATCAACGACCGTCCGGACGGCGACATGTACAAGACGGGCTCGGTCTACGGCTTCGACCGTGTGGGGCTGGCCGGGGCCGGCGTCACGCAGAAGGGCACCTGGAACGACTACGAGATCCGTGTGGTCGACCAGCACTACTCGGTGTACCGCAACGGCGTGCTGATCAACGAGTTCGACAACATCGGCGGCCAGGACTTCACCCCGCCCCGCTCGGACGACCCGGGCACGGACGGGCGCCGGTTCGCCTCCGGCTATGTCGGGCTGCAGGTGCACGGCACGACGGATGTGATCTCGTACCGGGACATCCGGATCAAGGAGTTGTAGTCGCCTGTACGGGATGACCCGTGGTGGGCGCCCCAGCGGCGGTGGCGTGCGGCTCGCTGTGCTTCGGCAGCGGCCGTACGCCACCGCTTGTCTCTCCGCCCTCTTGTCCATCCGTTTGTCCCGCCCCGCGTCTCTCCGCTCAACTCTCCTCGCGCTTGGCCCGGCTCGGCTGTACCCGCTTCGGCTCGCCCGGCATCTTCGGATACTCGGGCGGATACGGAAGGTCGGCGAGACCGTGGTCGTGCTCGTCCCGGCGAGCGAGCTCCAGCAGGGCTTCGAGGGAGAAGGCGTGGTCGTCCATGTCGGCGTGCACATCGCCGAGTTCGGCGAAACGCCCGGGCATCGACACCAGGTCGAAGTCCTGGGGCACGGCGACGCCCACCTCCTCCCAGCGCAGGGGCGCGGACACCGGGGCGTGCGGCCGGGGACGTACGGAGTAGGCGGAGGCGATGGTGCGGTCGCGGGCCGTCTGGTTGTAGTCGACGAAGATCTTCTCGCCGCGCTCCTCCTTCCACCAGGCGGTGGTCACGCGGTCGGGCATACGGCGCTCCAGTTCGCGCGCGGCGGCGATCGCGGCGCGGCGCACCTGGGTGAAGGTCCAGCGGGGCTCGATCGGCACGAACACGTGCAGGCCCCGGCCGCCGGACGTCTTGGGCCAGCCGCGCATCCCGCCGAACTCGTGCAGGACGGCGCGTAGTTCATGGGCTGCGTGCACGGCGTCGCCGTATCCCGTGCCGGGCTGCGGATCCAGGTCGATGCGGAGCTCATCGGGACGGTCGACGTCGTCGCGGCGCACCGGCCACGGGTGGAACGTGAGTGTGCCGTACTGGGCGGCCCACACGACGGCGGCGGCCTCGGTGGGGCACATCTCGTCGGCGCTGCGGCCGCTCGGGAAGGTGATGTGGGCGGTGGGGATCCAGTCGGGCATGTTCTTGGGGGCCCGCTTCTGGAAGAAGGACTCGCCCGCCACACCCTCCGGGTAGCGCTCCAGGGTGGTGGGCCGGTTGCGCAGGGCGCGCAGGATGCCGGGGCCCACGGCAAGGTAGTACTGGGCGACGTCCAGCTTGGTGAGGCCGCGCTCCGGGAAGAAGACCTTCCCCGGGCTGGACAGCCGCACGGTCCGCCCCGCCACCTCCAGCTCCACCGCATCGCCCATGCGAGCCACGGTAGGCGTAACACGCTTGCGTCGCATACCGGGCGGAGGATTGAAACAGGCCCGGCGTCCCCGCCGGAAGGTGTCGCCGGTCTCCTGCGCGTGTGACCGGACCGCTCGGCTCGCAGATCGGCTCGCGGCTTTGCGGAACGGCGCCGTGGGAACGCTCCCAGTAATGCAGGATGCTGCGATGACCTCGTCTTCCGCCATATCTCCCGCCGCAACTCCCACCGTGCGCCCGTACCGCCCCGCGGACCGAGAGGCCCTCGACGACATCTGCATCCGGACCGCGCACAACGGCCAGGACAGCCGGCCCCACTACGCGAACCCCGAGATCATTCCGGCGATCTTTGCGGCTCCGTACGTCCATCTGGAGCCGGAGCTGGCCTTCGTGCTGGACGACGGGCAGGGGCAGGCGGTCGGCTACATCCTCGGCACCGCGGACACTCCCCGCTTCGCCGACACCTTCCGCACGGAGTGGCTGCCCCTGGTGGCGGACCGTTTTCCGGAGCCCAGTGGACCGCCG
Organism: Streptomyces montanus; assembly: GCF_005786655.1. Lineage (NCBI taxonomy): Bacteria > Bacillati > Actinomycetota > Actinomycetes > Kitasatosporales > Streptomycetaceae > Streptomyces > Streptomyces montanus. The sequence goes on along the minus strand of NZ_VBZC01000019.1, from coordinate 132,295 downwards.
CGCACCCCGGACGAGGCGATGATCCGGCTGTTGCACCACCCCGAGCGGATGGTCGTCCCAGAAGTCGCGGCGTATCCGGCTCATCTGCACATCGACCTGCTCCCCGATTGGCAGGGCCGCGGCCACGGCCGCGCGCTGATGCGCACGTTCCTGCGGGCCCTGCGGGACAGAGGGGTGCAGGCCGTCCACCTGAGCATGGTGACGACCAACACTCCGGCCAGGGCCTTCTACGACCGCCTTGGTTTTCACGAGATCGAGGTGCCGGATCCCGGGCCGGTCACCCATCTGGGGCGCACGACGAAACAATTCAACAGGCTTTGATCCCAAGGGATTTGGCTGGAAGTGATCACCTGGGTTGTCCAAAATCCCGGCAACGGTCCGGGATGGAATCACCCAAGGTTGGTTCATGGAGCGTCAAGACGCGACCAGGTGATCGATCATGGGTCAGATTCAGACATACGTTCCCGCCTGTGAATTCTGACCTCCCACCTCACAGAGTCGTCGGCCTCGCGTCGACCGCACCCGCCGACAGGGTCGCTCCCGCCCGGCGCTCACTTCTCCGCGCCGCACTGACCGGCACCGCTGCCCTCGGTGCCGGTCTCGCCATCGGCGCCCCCTCCGCTGTCGCCGCCACTCCCACCGGCAGCACGCGCCCCCGGCCCACCACCGCGCAGGAAGCCCTGCGGGAACTGGCGGCGGGCAACCTCCGCTGGCGCACGTACCGCCAACGCCACCCCGACGAGTCACCGGCCGTCCGGCAGACACTGACGACGGGTCAGCACCCCTTCGCCGTCGTGCTCGGATGCATCGACTCCCGCGTACCGCCGGAGCTGGTCTTCGACCAGGGCCTCGGTGACCTGATGACGGTGCGCTCGGCGGGCGAGGTGCTGGACGAGGCCGTGCTCGGCAGCATCGCCTACGGGGTGCTCGAACTGGGCATACCGCTGGTCATGGTGCTCGGGCACCAGTCGTGCGGCGCCGTGAAGGCGGCGGTCCAGGCGGACGAGTCCGGCGAGGAGCTGCCCGCCCACATCCAGTACCTGGCCGACCAGATCAGCCCCGCCATAGACCACAGCAAGGAGGGTGACGCCCGCATCGACGCGACGATCGACGCCAACGTCGCACTCGTCCGCTCCCGGCTCGCCGCGGAGCCCGACCTCGCCGCCAAGGTGGCCACGGGTGACCTGGCCATAGTCGGCGCAAGGTACGAACTGACCAGCCAGCTCGTCCACCGGACTTCCTGAGCACAGGGCGGGCCCCGGCACTGGCCGCACCATGAGAGCCGGGGCCGGGGCCCGCCTCCTCAACACCTCTCGGCGTGTCGCCCTTCGCGGATCGCTCTTCGCGGATCACCCTCCGCGGATCGTCCCACGACTGCATCACCGCTGCCCGCATCCCCGCAGGTCAGGAACTGGGACATCCCAGATGGCCCCAAACGGCGGGTCATTGTGGCGGTCGGTGCCCGAGCCCCGGCACAGTCGGTGCAGCACACCCGGCGGCGTGATCCACGTCACTCCGCCCGCCTCGCACACCGAGCACGCCAGAGAGGAAATCCGCATGAAGTTCCACAAGAGCGCCGCCCTCGGCATCCTCGCCGCCGCGGTCCTGGGCAGCGGACTAGCCGCGGCCCCCACGGCAACGGCGGCCGACGCGATGGGCACGGCTCCGGCCTGCGTGAAGCGGGACGTCATCAAGCACAGGAAGTACGTGAAGGTCACCAACAACTGCCGCGAGGCGATGCACCTGAAGGTCGTCATCGACTGGGGTTCCGACTCCCCCTGTCTCACGTACCAGCCCGGTGAGCAGTGGGAGTGGAACTGGGGCCGGGGTTCGTACGGCAAGGTCGTCACCTGCTGATCCGCCAGGCGGCAAAGCCGAAGAAGCCTCCTCCTTCACCACGAAGGAGGGGGCTGCGGACCATCAGGTGCGCGGCGGCCCGACGGCCCCGCACCACGGCCCCCGGTTAGCATGAGCGCCATGCGGTTTCGACGTAGTCATGACAATCTCCCCGCCCTGCCTCGCGATCCGCGAGCCGACGAGTATCCGATGCCGTCCGTTCCGTATGGGTGGTACGCCGTGCTCCGCAGCGGCGAGTTACGACCGGGCAAGGTCGTCAGCCTCCACTACTTCGGACGTGCCCTCATCGCCTTCCGTGGCGCGGACGGGCAGCCGGCCGTACGCGACGCGCACTGCCCTCATTACGGCGCACACCTGGGCGTCGGCGGGAAGGTCGTGGACGGCACCGTGGAGTGCCCCTTCCACGGGTGGCGATTCGATGCGGACGGCCGGTGCGTGAAGGCCCCGTTCGCCGTCCGGACCCCCAAGGTGTCCATCGGCGGCTACCCGGTCCGTGAGCACAGCGGGCTCGTCTTCGTCTACGCCGGGCCGGGCGAGCCGTCCTGGGAGGTACCGGACATCCCGGAGACGACATCCCAGGAGTTCGCGCAACCGATCGACGACACCTGCCGGGCGCGCATCCATGTCCAGGAGATGCGCGAGAACATCGTGGACGAGTCGCATTTCCACTTCATCCACGGCCAGAGCGAACCGCCTGTCCAGGACCTCCAGCCGGACGGCCCTTTCGCCGAGGTACGTGGCCGGATCAGCCGGCGCGTTCTCGGCTGGGACATCGACAACACCTTCGACGCGTTCATGTACGGACCCGGCGTCATGGTGGTCCGCACCCACGGCCCCGTCCTTTCGGTGACCGCCGTCGCGCTCACCACCCCCATCGACGACCGTACGAGCGAGTTGCGGATGCTGTACTACATCCGCAAGCCGTCCCGACTCCCCTTCCTGGTGCCCGCCCTCAAGCTCGTCTTCCGCGCCGAAGCTCTGGGCGAGGTGCGCGAAGAGGTCCGGATCTGGGATCACAAGATCCACCAACCGCGCCCTGTCCTGCTTCCGCACGAAAAGGGCATCAAGGCACTACGCCGCTGGTACGCCCAGTTCTATCCGTCCGACGCACCGGCAGAGGGGTTGCCCGACCTCCCCTCCCCCTCGCGTTCCGACTTCTCGACGCCACTCCCTTGACCGACCACTCCCCTGACCGACCACTCCCCTGACCCGGACCTTCCCTCACGGCCCGTCGAGGTCGACGCCCAGCTCCGTGTCCGGGCAGCAGAACTGGCAGGCCTCCACCATCGGGTCGAGCAGCGCCGCCCGTGCGTCCTGGGCGCTGATGGGGTGCTTCACGCCGCCGTGCGGGCAGTCGCCGGTGTGGATGCGCGCGGGCTCGGGACCCAACGCCCTGGGTTGCCGCTCCACCGTGAAGTTCGTCCCCGCCTTCCCGGGACGGCTGTTCGGGAAGGCGGGGAGTGCCTCAGGGCGCCGCTGCCGCGGGCGGGCCGGCTGGGACTGCTGCTGCCGCTGCGGCTCCCCCTCGGCGAGGGCGAGCGCCTGGCGTACGGCGTCGCGTTGAATGCGCAGGTAGATGCCGATGGTCTCGTTGTCGAGGACCTGCTTGTCGAGGTGCTCCAGGATGACGCGCAGGCGCGCACGATCCGGTGGCAACTCGTTCATGCGTTCGATTCAAGCACAGTGGACAGGGGCGGGCACCGAACGCGGTCGCCCCCGCGGGCGTCCTCACCCATACATGCCCAAGTTCCGGACGAAGGACCGGAACGTATGCTCTGCGGCGACGGGCCGGGGGCTCGGGCCACGAGGCGGGGAACACGTACGTGAACATGCGCATGCTCAAGGTCAACGCGGTGCTCGCCGTGCTCCTGTTGCTGTTCGTCTCCGTGGTGGCCCTACGCGCCGTGATCGACTCCGGTAAGGCCTGGAAGTACGACAAGGTCTTCACCGACACGGGCACGCTGTCCGCCGTCATCGCGACCGCCGACGACGACATCTGGGCGGCGGGCGACGGCCTCCTCCTGCACGACGACGGCACCGGATGGCAGCACCGCCCCATGCCGGCTTCGCTCGGCGCCAGAGTCTTCGACCATGTGCGCTTCGACGCCGTGGACTCCGGCGGCTTCCTGTTCACGGCGAGCCTGGACGAGGGGAACGTGTCACGGATGGCCCGCTGGGACGGCACGCGCTGGACGGCGCTGCCCGAACTCCCAGACGGCCGCCGGGTCAAAGATGTGCGGGCTTTCACCGAGGACGACATCTGGGTTCTCGACGGCAAGACCGGGGCGTACCACTGGGACGGCACCGGCTGGACTGCCATGGACCTGCCCGTCACCGTCACCGCACTCGACGGCGTCGCGTCCGACGACCTGTGGGCGGTCGGCTACCACTACCCCGATGGTCCCGACGAGCACCTGGGGTTGCCGGGTGCACAGCCCGCCACCATGCACTGGGACGGCCGCGCCTGGAAGCCCGTACGGACGCCGGAGTACCACTACAGCGTTCCGGCGCCCGAGGAGCTGGCCTACTTCACCGAGGTCGCCGCGCTGGCGAAGGACGACGTCCGCGTCTACGGCGAGCACCCTTCCATCAGCGAGGACGACGAGTCCGATCCCCCTCCGGAGGCCATCCGGCGGCGCTGGAACGGCACCAGATGGATCACGCTGCCGAACTCCGAGGGAGCATGCAGCGCACGCGGCCGCTGGGTCGACGACGGTAAGCGCGGTGCGGTCCTCAGTGCCAGCCGGTACCTCACCGCAGACGGGCTGTGCGAAGGGATCGCGCAGTCAAAGCTGCCGAGCACCGACGGGATCGAATCCGACTCGAAGCAGTCGCTCCGGCTGAACGCCATCACGGCGGTCCCGGGCACCGACAAGATAATCGGCGTCGGCTCCGCCGGAGACTCCTTGGTGATCGTCAGCCTGAAGCGCTGAAGGCCGCCCACTTGAAGAGTGGCCACCCAACGTGCTCAGTGACATCCGCTCAGACGACCGGCTCGCCGATGCCCAGCAGGTTTCCCTCGCTGTCACGGAACCAGGCGGCGCGTTCTCCCCGTGCGCCCTTGCTCGGGTAGTTCCCGTCGATCTCGGCGATCCCGTCCTTCGTCCGGAACCCGGGCACGTCGACCTCTTCGAACATCACGCCGCGCTGCTTGAGTTCCGACACGATCGTCTCCAAGTCGTCGACCTGCCACCCCATCTGCGTGAAGGTGCCGGGCGAGGCTCCCGTCGACTTGAACAGGGCGAACTCCGTGTCTCCGCACCGATACAGCAGCCCACCGGGCCGTTCGTCGACGGGCTCCAGACCGAGTTGCTCGGCGTAGAAGCGCCGCGCCCGGTCCAGGTCCTGGGCTGGAAGCCTGGTCGCCACGCGTCCCCGGGCCAGAATGTTCCTGTCGTCCGCGTTCATACCTCCACTGTGCCGTGAGCCGTCGCCGAAAGGACGGACAACAGACGCGTGCCACGGTGTGGGATACCGAATGGCCTCTGACCTGCGCATTATGGGCTGCCTGGACATGCGCGGGCAGCCTGGACCGTGGGTAGAGTCGAAGCATGGATCTGCCGGTGATGCCACCCGTGAAGCCGATGCTCGCCAAGTCCGTGGCGCGGATTCCGCCAGGCATGCAGTACGAGGCGAAGTGGGACGGGTTCCGGGCGATCGTCTTCCGGGACGGCGACGAGGTCGAGATCGGCAGCCGTACGGGAAAGTCGCTGGCCCGGTACTTTCCCGAACTGGTCGAGGCGCTGCGGGAACGGCTGCCCCAGCGGTGCGTGGTGGACGGCGAGATCGTGATCGCGCGGGACCGTCGGCTGGACTTCGACGCGCTGACGGAGCGCATTCACCCGGCCGCGTCCCGTGTGAAGATGCTGGCCGAGCGGACCCCGGCCTCGTTCGTGGTCTTCGATCTGCTCGCACTCTCCGACCGGTCGCTGCTGGACGTCCCGCTGGGCGAACGGCGCGCGCTGCTCGTGGAGACCCTGGCCGGGGTCACGGCTCCCCTGCATGTGGCACCGGCGACGCTCGAAATCGAGGTGGCACGGCAGTGGTTCGAGCAGTACGAGGGCGCGGGCCTGGACGGGGTGATCGCAAAGCCGCTCACCCTGCGCTACCGGCAGGACGAGCGGCTGATGTTCAAGGTCAAGCACGAGCGCACCGCGGACGTGGTCGTCGCGGGGTACCGCCTCCACAAGAGCGGGCCCGTCGTCGGTTCGCTGCTGCTCGGTCTGCACGATGACCAGGGCACGCTGCAGCACGTGGGGGTGTCCGCGGCGTTCTCCATGAAGCGGCGCGAGGAGCTGGTGGCGGAGTTGGAGCCGCTGCGCATGGCGTCCGCCGAGGGCCATCCGTGGGCGGCCTGGGCGGAGGAGTCGGCGCACGAGGCGGCCCGGCTGCCCGGTGCACCCAGCCGCTGGTCGGGCAAGAAGGACCTCTCCTGGGTGCCGCTACGGCCGGAACTGGTGTGCGAGGTGGCGTACGACCACATGGAGAACGGGCAGCGCTTCCGGCACACGGCGCGGTTCCGCCGCTGGCGCCCCGACCGCACGCCCGAGAGCTGCACCTACGCCCAACTGGAGGAGCCGGTCCGCTACAACCTCGCGGAGATCCTGGGCCCGGAGGGCTGAGACCGCCGATCCGTGGTTGATGATGGCCGCGGCGACCCAGTCGGTTACCTGTTCGGCCCAGCAACGCCTTCGGAACCGATCCATGGGGTATGACACGATTGAACGAATAATCGCAAACCCATGGAAACGGGGCATCGTGGACACCGTAGGCATGAGACGGTCCGGGCGGCCGGTGCGGACCAGACGCTCGGCCGTGGCGACGGCACTGCTGGCCACCCTGATGGCCGGTTCCATGGCGGCAGGCTGCACGCAGGGCAACGGCGGACCGGCCGACGACGGGCGCGCGCCGAACCCCGAGCACAGCACGGAGACCAGCGAACCCCCCACCGGCTCGCCGCTCGCCGTGAAGATCGACAACGTGACCCGGGCCCGGCCGCACACGGGCCTCGACGCGGCGGACATCGTCTACGCCGAGCAGGTGGAGGCCGGCCTGAGCCGGTTGATGGCGATGTACGCGACCAAACTGCCGCCGGTCGTCGGGCCGGTGCGCAGCGCGCGCGAGTCGGACCTGGAGCTGCTGCGTCAGTTCGACGAGCCGACGCTCGCCTTCTCGGGGGCGCACAGCAAGTTGCTGCCGCTGATCGACAAGGCACCACTGCACGTGGCGTCGCCGAACCAGGAACCGGAGGCGTACTTCCGGGGCGCCGACAGGCCCGCGCCGCACAACCTGTATCTGCGCCCCGAGCGGCTGCTGAAGTCCGCCCCGGGAGCGGACGCGCTGACGACGGGCTTCGAATACGGGGCGCTGCCCGAGGGCGGCAAGGCCGAGACCACACGCACCGTGCGCTTCCCCGCGGCCAGCTTCACCTTCAACTGGTCCGAGAGCAGGGACCGCTGGCTGGTGTCGATGGACGGCAGGCCCAGCGTGACGACCGACGGGAAGCGGGTGGCCGCCTCGACGGTGGTCGTGCAGTACGTGAAGATCCGCAAGTCCCAGTTCGAGGACTTCCTGGGCAGCAATACGCCGTACACGGAGACCGTGGGCTCCGGCAAGGCGCAGGTGCTGCGCGACGGCCGCGCCTTCGACGTCAACTGGAAGCGCGCCTCGGCCACCGACGGAACGAAGTTCACGACGACGAACGGCGAATCCATGAAGTTCGCGCGCGGACAGGTCTGGGTCGTCTTCGCGAAGGCGTGACCCCGGCACTGCCCGGCATCCTCCTCAGCCCTGTCAGCCGGTCAGCCCTGCGTGACGAGCGGTTCCCCCGGGTTCCGGAGTCCTTCCGCGGCGTCCGAGACGCGTTGGAGCAGGCTGAAGAACACGGCCCGCTCCTCGGCGCTGAGGGGAGCCAGGAAGACCTGGTTCATACGGGCCGTCCGGACGGACAGCTTGCGGTGCGTGCGTGCCCCCTCGTCGGTGAGGCGCAGCAGGAAGCGGCGACCGTCCTGCGGATCGCGAACCTTGTCGAGGAGGCCGCGGCGGCTGAGCCGGCTGATGACCTCGGCGATGGTGGACCGGTCCAGACCCACGCGCTCACCCACAGTGCGCTGGTCCAGGCCCGGCTCGGCGACAAGCGCGTTCAGGACCGCGAACTGCGGCGAGGTGATCTCCTCGGAGACCATCGCGTTCCACAGCAGATAGTGCGCCTGCTGCAGCCGCCGGGCCAGGTGCCCCGGATGAGTGGAGAGGTCCACCGCGGCCATGTGTGCTCCTCAGCTCCCCGTATGCGCGCTGCATAGACGGGTGGGATTCGTCGGTGCACTGACGATACCGTCTCGCACGACGCGCTGTCTGCCGCGAGCTGTGACATTCACCTGGTGTGATATCCACCTGGGGCTTTCTCTGGGGCCTTGACGGCCGCACCGTCGAATGGCAGCGTGAGTGAAACCTCAAGGAATTAATCAGTGCCCTGAGCAATTCGGGCGCGCTGGTCGCTCGGGAGAGATGGGGCTTCACTGATGGACAAGGTGGTCGCCACAGCCGCCGAGGCAGTGGCCGATGTGCCGGACGGCGCGTCGCTCGCGGTGGGTGGTTTCGGGCTGAGCGGTGTGCCGAATGTTCTGATCCAGGCTCTGTACGAGCGCGGGGTCTCCGGCCTGGCTGTGGTCTCCAACAACTGCGGGGCGATGGAGTCGGGTCTCGCGGTGCTCCTGGCAGCGGGCCGCATCGTCCGCGTCACGGGGTCGTACATCGGAGGGAACAAGGAGTTCGCACGGCAGTATCTGGCCGGCGAGCTGGAGGTCGAGATGATCCCCCAGGGCACGCTCGCCGAGCGCCTGCGGGCGGGCGGGGCGGGGATTCCGGCCTTCTACACGCCGGCGGGTGTCGGCACGCAGGTCGCCGACGGCGGGCTGCCGTGGCGGTACGACGGTGAGGGCGGTATCGCGGTCACCTCACCCCCGAAGGAGGTCCGCGAGTTCGACGGCACGGAGTACGTGCTGGAGCGCGGCATCCGTACCGACTACGCCCTGGTCCGGGCCGCGAAGGGCGACCGGCACGGGAACCTGGTCTTCAACAAGTCGTCCCGCAACTTCAACCCGCTCGCCGCGATGGCCGGCCGGGTGACGATCGCCGAGGTCGAGGAGCTCGTACAGCCGGGCGAGATCGACCCGGACGCGGTACATCTGCCGGGCATCTTCGTGCAGCGGGTCATCCCGCTCACCCCGGAGCAGGCGGCCGACAAGAAGATCGAGCAGCGCACGATTTCCGCGCCTGCGGCACGAGGGACGGTGAGTGCGTGATGGCCTGGACGCGTGAAGAGATGGCCGCCCGCGCCGCGCGCGAGCTGGAGGACGGCCAGTACGTGAACCTCGGTATAGGGCTGCCGACGCTGATCCCCAACCATCTGCCTCCGGGCGTCGAGGTGATCCTGGAGTCCGAGAACGGGATTCTGGGCACCGGCCCGTATCCGACCGAGGAAGAGGTCGACCCGGACCTGATCAACGCCGGCAAGGAGACCGTCACGGTCCTGCCCGGCGCCTCGTACTTCGACTCCTCGCTGTCCTTCGGAATGATCCGCGGCGGGCACATCGACGTCGCCGTACTGGGCGCCATGCAGGTGTCCGCGCGCGGGGACCTCGCCAACTGGGCCATCCCGGGCAAGATGATCACCGGGATCGGCGGAGCCATGGACCTGGTGCACGGTGCCCGCAAGGTGATCGTCGCGATGACGCACACCGCCAAGGACGGCTCGCCGAAGATCCTGGAGGAGTGCGCGCTGCCGCTGACCGGGAAGGCCTGCGTCAACCGGATCATCACGGATCTGGGGGTGCTGGACGTGACGGACGAGGGCCTGGTGCTGCTGGAGACCGCGCCGGGTGTCACGGCCGAGGAGATCGTGGCGAGGACCGCCGCGAAGGTTCGCATTCCGGAGGAGATTTCGTCATGAGTCTTCGAGACGTCTACATCGTCGATGCCGTACGGACCCCGATCGGCAAGTACAACGGCTCGCTGGCCGGTGTCCGCCCGGACGATCTGGCCGCCCACGCCATCCGTGAACTCCTCGCCCGTACACCGGACCTGGATCCGGCACGGATCGAGGACGTGTACTTCGGCAACGCGAACGGTGCGGGCGAGGAGAACCGCAACGTCGGCCGCATGGCCGCCCTCCTCGCCGGCCTGCCCACATCCGTGCCCGGTGTGACCGTCAACCGGCTGTGCGCCTCCGGGCTCGAAGCCGTCATCCAGGCCGCGCGGGCCATCGCGCTCGGCGACGCCTCCATCGCCCTGGCCGGTGGCGTCGAGTCGATGACCCGCGCCCCCTACGTCCTGCCGAAGAACGACAAGCCCTTCCCTGCCGGGCACACCGAGCTGTACTCGACGACGCTCGGCTGGCGCATGGTCAACCCGAAGATGGACCCGCAGTGGACGGTCCCGCTCGGCGAGAGCGCGGAGCTGATCGCCGAGAAGCACAAGATCAGCCGGGAGCAGCAGGACGAGTTCGCGCTCGCCTCCCACCAGAAGGCGGCCCGCGCCCAGGCCGACGGCCTCTTCGACGCCGAGATCGCGCCCGTCTCCCTCCCGCAGCGCAAGGGCGACCCGGTCCTCTTCGGCGCCGACGAATGCGTACGGGCCTCCGCGTCCCTCGACGCGATGGCCAAGCTCAAGCCGTCCTTCCGCAAGGAGAACGGCACGGTGACGGCGGGCAACGCCTCCCCGCTGAACGACGGGGCGGCGGCGCTGCTGCTCGTCGACGAGGAGGGGCTGAGGGCCACCGGCCGCGAGCCGCTCGCGCGGGTCTCCGCCTCCGGTGTCTCCGCGATCGACCCGCACTACTTCGGGCTCGCGCCCGTCGAGGCCGTTCGCCGCGCGCTCACCAAGGCGGGCAGGGGATTTGACGATCTGTCGACTCTCGAACTGAACGAGGCGTTCGCCGCGCAGGTGCTCGGCTGTGTGGCCGAGTGGCCCGAGTTCGACCCGGCACTCCTCAACCCGCAGGGTGGCGCGATCGCCCTCGGTCACCCACTGGGCGCCTCCGGTGCCCGGCTCGCCGGCACCGTCGCCCACCAGCTCGCCCGCCGCGGATCCGGCATCGGGGTCGCCACCCTCTGCATCGGCGTCGGCCAGGGCCTGGCCCTCGTCCTCGAACGCTGAGACCTCTCGCTGAGACCTCTCAAGGCCCGTAGGGAATCGGAATCCTCATGACGCTCACCCAGTCGGACATCGACACCGAGGTCAACGACCTCCAGAACGCGTACGACAAAGCCGTCGCCGGCGGCGCCCCGGTCCAGCACCACCCGCCGCGCGACTACGCCCCGTACCGCAGCTCCGTACTGCGCCACCCCAAGCAGCCGCTGGTCGCGGTGAACGGAGGCGATCCGGAGACCGTCGAGCTGTCCGGTCCGGTGTTCGGTCCGACCGACATCACCGAGATCGACAACGACCTCACCGTCCAGCACCAGGGCGAGCCGCTCGGCGAGCGCATCACCGTCTCCGGGCGGCTGCTCGACCGCGACGGGCGCCCGGTGCGCGGCCAGCTCATCGAGCTCTGGCAGGCCAACGCGTCGGGCCGGTACGCGCATCTGCGCGACCAGCACCCGGCGCCGCTCGACCCCAACTTCACCGGCGTGGGACGGACTCTGACGGATGATCAGGGCCGGTACTTCTTCCGCACCATCAAGCCGGGCGCGTACCCGTGGCGCAATCACACCAACGCGTGGCGCCCCGCGCACATCCACTTCTCGCTGTTCGGCACGGCGTTCACGCAGCGGCTGGTGACGCAGATGTACTTCCCGAACGACCCGCTGTTCCCGTACGACCCGATCCTTCGGTCGGTGACGGACGAGTCGGCCCGGGGCCGCCTCGTCGCGCAGTACAACCACGACCTTTCGCAGCCCGAGTTCTCGCTGGGCTACGAGTGGGACATCGTTCTCGACGGTCCCTCCGCCACCTGGACAGAGGAAGGCCGCTGAGCATGCCCGAGCCGTTGCTCCCCACCCCGTCCCACACCGTCGGCCCGTTCTACGGGTACGCGCTGCCCTTCCCCGAGGGCGGGCAGGTCGCGCCCAAGGGCCACCCCGACCAGATCACGCTGCACGGATACGTGCTGGACGGCGAGGGCGATCCGATCCCGGACGCCCTGCTGGAGTTCTGGCACGCGGCCCCGGACGGCTCCCTGAAGGGCGCCCCCGGTTCGATGCGCCGCGACCCGGTGACCGGTGGCTACCTCGGCCGGAACGGCACCGACTTCACCGGCTTCGGCCGCGTCGCCACGGACGCCGACGGTCACTACGCGCTGTACACACTGCCGCCGGGCAACGCCGGTCTGCCGTACATCAGTGTGTGCGTGTTCGCGCGCGGCCTGCTGCACCACCTGTACACGCGGGCGTATCTGGCGGACGGGCCGCGGGGAGCCGACCCGGTGCTCGACTCGCTGCCGCCGGAGCGCCGGGCCACGCTGGTCGCACAGGCCGGGGAGCGGCGCACGTACCGTTTCGACATCCGCCTTCAGGGCGAAGGCGAAACGGTCTTCCTGGAGTTCCAGTGACAGCTGTCGGTCCTGTCGATTCCGACGCCGGCCTGCTCGCCCCCGGGCGAGCGGGCTCCCCCGCCGAGTCCGCGACGGGCGACCGCGCCTACCTCCAGGCGCTGCTCGACGCGGAGGCGGCGCTCACCCGCGCGCAGGCATCGCTCGGTCTCGTCCCGGCGCGGGCCGCCTCGGCGGTGGACGCGGCGGCGGACGCTTCCCGCTTCGACGTCCATGCCCTCGCCCTGCGCGCGCGAGGCGGCGGCAATCCGGTGATCCCGCTGGTCGCGGACCTGACCGCGGCGGTCGCCGAGGAGCACGCCCCGTACGTCCACCGCGGCGCGACGAGCCAGGACATCATGGACACGGCCACGATGCTGGTGGCCGCGCGGACGCTGGATCTCGTCCTGGCGGACCTCGCCCGCACGGAGCGCGCCATGGCCCGGCTCGCCCGGGAGCACCGGGACACAGCCATGCCGGGGCGCACGCTGACACAGCACGCGGTGCCGACGACCTTCGGTCTCAAGGCCGCGGGGTGGCGGTCCCTGGTGCTGGACGCCCGGGATCGCCTCCAGTCCGTACGCGACAGCCTTCCGGCCCAACTCGGCGGCGCGGCGGGCACGTTGGCGGCCTTCACCGCGTACGGGACTTCGGACACCGGTGCGCTCGTCGAGGCGTACGCCCGCGAAGCCGGCCTGGCCGCACCGGTGTTGCCCTGGCACACCCTCCGTACCCCGGTCGCCGATCTCGCGGGTGCTCTCGCGTTCACGGCGGGCGCCCTCGGCAAGACGGCGACGGACGTCCTCACTCTCGCCCGTACGGAGATCCGCGAACTGAGCGAGGGCACCGGCGGCGGGTCCTCGGCCATGCCGCACAAGGCGAACCCCGTGCGCGCCACGCTGATCGCCGCGGCGGCCCGCCACGCGCCACAGCTCGCCGCGACGCTGTACGGTTCGCTGGCCGCCGAGGACGAGCGGCCCGCGGGCGCCTGGCACGCCGAGTGGGAACCCCTGCGCGATCTGCTACGCCTGGTCGGCGGCGCGGCGCGTGACGCCGCCGAGCTGGCGGAGGGCCTCCAGGTGCACGCGGAGGCCATGCGCGCTCACCTGGACCTCACCCACGGCCTGATCGTCTCCGAGCGGCTGTCCGCCGAGCTCGCCCCGGTGCTCGGCCGCGCCCGGGCGAAGGAACTGCTCACCCGGGCCGCCGAACGGGCCGGCGCCGAGGACCGTCCGCTCGTGGACATCCTCCAACTCCTCGCCGAGGAACCACGGCTGAAGGAACTCGACCTCGTGGCCCTCACCGACCCGACCCAGTACACCGGCTCCGCGGGAGCCCTCACCGACCGTGCCCTGGAGCGACGTTGACCACCCAGCCGACCGGCAAACAGCTGCACCATCGCGCCGAGGGATCCGCCACCGCTCCGCCGCTGTTCCTCGGCCCGTCCCTCGGCACATCGATGGCCTTGTGGGACAAGGTCGCGCCCGAACTGTCCATCACCCACCGGGTGGTGCGCTGGGACCTTCCCGGCCACGGCGGCTCCCCCGCCGACCTGATCGGGCCCGGCGCGACCGTCGACGAGCTGGCCGGCCTGGTCCTCTCCCTCGCCGACTCGCTCGGCATCGACCGCTTCTCCTACGCCGGTGTCTCGCTCGGCGGCGCGGTGGGGCTGCACCTCGCGGCGCACCACCCGGAACGTGTCGAGAGCCTCGCCGTGATCTGCTCCTCGGCCCACTTCAACGGCTCCAAGCCGTGGCAGGAGCGGGCTGCGCTGGTCCGCGCCGAGGGGCTGGCGGGTCTCGCGGAGAGCGCGAACTCCCGTTGGTTCACGCCCGGTTTCACCGTGCCGGAACTCGTCGAGGACCACCGTACGGCGGACCCGGACGCGTACGCCGCCTGCTGCGACGCGCTCGGGGCCTTCGACATTCGTGATCGGCTGCCGCGGATCGGCGCGCCCACCCTTCTCGTCGCCGGTCGCGAGGACCCGGCGACGCCGCCCGCGCATCTGCGTGAGATCGCCGACGCCGTGCCCGGCGCCGCGCTCACCGAGATCCCGCGCGCCTCGCATCTGGCGCCCGCCGAACAGCCGGAGGCCGTACTCACCGCCCTGCGCGCGCACTTCGGCGGCGGGGCGCGGCGCGGGATGGAGGTACGCCGGCAGGTGCTCGGCGACGCTCACGTGGACCGGGCTCAGGCCCGGCAGTCTCCGTTCACTGCTCGGTTCCAGGACTTCATCTCGCGTTACGCGTGGGGCGAGATCTGGACGGATCCGACGTTGTCGCGCCGCGAGCGCAGTCTGATCACGCTGACCGCGCTGGTCGCTCACGGCCACTACGACGAGCTGGCGATGCACGTCCGGGCCGCCCGCCGCAACGGGCTCACTCCGGAGGAGATCGGGGCGGTGCTGCTGCAGAGCGCCGTGTACTGCGGTGTCCCGGCGGCCAATTCGGCGTTCGCGGTGGCCCAGCGGGTCCTCTCCGAGGAGGACGAGGCCACGGGGTGACGTACCGACGTCATTCGCCCCCGCCGCCCCTACCCATTCCCATCCCCTGGGGGCTCCGCCCCCAGACCCCCGTATCGGCCTGAACGGCCTCGTCCTCAAACGCCGGACGGGCTGATTGATGCCGGCCCGGGCTCGAAAAATCAGCCCCTCCGGCGAAAACCCCCGCTGGGCCCCCAACGGCTAGCGTCGGCCACCCCCCGCGGCCAGCGCCTCCTCCGCCCTCGCCGCGAGGCCGTCCGCGCCGCACGAGCGGGCCAGTGTCAGACCGCGCTCGAGTTCCGTGGCGGAGCGGGAAGCGATGCCGTACTCGACGCGGGCCAAGGCGTGTTCGTAGGAGCAGGGAGACGCCTCCAGGTAGGTGACCGCCTGGGTGTACAGGGCGATCGAGCGCTGGCCGGTCTCCAGGGCGGCGGCGCAGCGGAGGGCCTCTCCTATGGCGGTGTCGGTGCCGAAGCGTTCGGCCTGGACGCGAAGGTCGGCCGCCACTTCCGCGGCGCGTCGCGGGTCCTGGGCGGCGAGGGTCAGGGCGAGGTCGGCCGCCCAGGGCGCCATCACCGCGTTGTGGCCGCCGCGCGACGCCGCCACCTTCTCCGCGGTCTCCAGCTCGTTCAGGCCGTCCTCCACACGGCCGGTGGCGATCAGGAGGCGGCCGCGGACGGAGTGGGTGTCGGGCAGCACGATCGTGGACGGGTGGGGCGGCTCGAAGGCGTAGCGCTCGGCGATCTCCTCGGCCTCGCCGACATGGCCGCGGGCGAGCAGCGTGTCGACGAGCATGCAGACCGAGGACCAGTGCATGGGCAGTCCACGGCCCACGCGGTCGGCCAGCCGCAGCGACTCGCGCAGAAGGTCCTCCGCCACCGTGAGGCTGCCGCGTCTGCGGTGCACATAGCCGCCGTAGGCGAGTGCGAGAGCCAGATGGCCGCCGCTCCACCCGGCGGTCTCGTACGCCCGTCGGGCCTCGGAGAAGAGGCTCTCGGCGCGGTCGAGGCAGTCGGCGTAGGTGTAGGAGACGCCGAGCATCATGAGGAGCTCGAAGGTCCACTCGGTGTCGGTCCAGCCGAGTCCGGGCGCGAGGCGGCCGTTGACGAGGGCGCGGTCGCACAGCTCGACGACCTCCTCCGCGTTCTCCCCCCGGGTCATGGCGTCGAAGGCACGCAGGATGAGCAGGGCGCGCTCGGAGTTGTCGCGGCCGGTCAGCGGCTTGACGAGCTCGGCGAGGCGGCGGGAGCGGCCGGACGCGTCCTCCTCGCCGGCGTGGATGCCCTCCCACATGTAGTGCACGGCCTGCAGACGCATCCGGGCGGGGCCGTGCTCCAGCCGGGTGGCCTCCTCGTCGATCGCGCGGACGGCCTCCTCCAACTGGTCGTTGTGGACGAGCGCCTGGGAGAGACGGCAGACGGCGTCGACGCGCAGATCGCGCTCCAGGCCGTGCAGGGTGAGCGCCTCCCGCAGATGCTGGATCGTGGTGGCGGGCGAGGTGAGGAGGGTGGCGCAGCCCAATTCGTAGAGCACATGCGCGTGGACCTCCGGTACCGGGGGTTCCAGCAGGGCGCGCTCCAGACAGCGGCGGGCCGCGTCGGGGGCGCCGACGGCGAGGTGCTCGCGGGCCGCCTCACGCATCTGTTCGACGACCTCGGGGTCGTCGTCCGGGTGCACTTCCAGGAGATGGCGGGAGGCCGCCGCGGCGCCGCGGCCGGACGCGGTGACGACCGAGGCGGCCACACCGTGCATCGCGGTACGCAGGCCGTCCGGTATCGAGCGGTACACGGCGCTCGCGATGAGCGGGTGCACGAACTCCAGCTCTCCGCCGGCCACTTGACCGTTCGACCGGTCGGCCTCGGTGAGGATACGGGCCGCGCCCAGGAGTTCCGCACAGCGCTGCGCGTCCTCGGGCGGCATCCCGGCGAGATCGGCCGCGAGGTCGAGGGAGATCCGGGTGCCGAGGATCGCGGCCGCCCAGGCCAGTCGCGTGGCGTCGACGCCGAGCCCTTCGAGGCGGTCGACGAGTCCGCGGCCGCGCGCCGACTGGTTGAGGCCGCGCAGTTCGGCGGCCGAGCCCTCGACCGGTTGCAGTGCGCTGTCCTGGACCTTGGCGAGGAGTTCCACGGTCTCGTACGGGTTGCCGCCGGTGACCGCCCACACCTCACGGCAGAACGGGTTGTCGGCGTGGGCGCCGAGCGTGGCGCGGGTGATTCCCGCGGTGGCGTCCGGGGTCAGCGCGCTCAGGGTGGCGGTCGGTCCGGCCGTGGCGGCGACCGCGTCCAGGTGGCGGGCGCTCGCTCCGGTGAGCCCCTCGGGGCGGCGGGCGACCAGGACCAGGACGGGCAGGTCGTCGAGGCGTTCCGCGAAGGCGGCCAGCCAGTGCAGGGTCTCCTGGTCGGCCCAGTGTGCGTCGTCGATGATCAGCACGAGCGGCCACTCGCGCCGGGCGAGCCGGCGCACCGCCGCGACCAGGCCGTCGCACACGCCCTGCGGATCGGCCTGTCGCGCGCCCGGCTCCGCGATCCCGAGAGCGGGGCCGGCGATGTCGTACCAGTCGCCGAAGTACTCGCGCGCCTCGTCGGGCATGAGCGATATGAGCGCGGGCTGCAGCAACTGCCGTACGACATTGAAGGGGACGGACGTGAGGGTCTCGCCGCCGCGTGCCGACCACACGGTGCAGCGGCGGGCCTCCGCCATCCGGCGGGCCTCGGTGAGCAGTGCGGTCTTGCCGATGCCGGCCTCGCCGCTGAACACCACCAGACTGCCCAGTGCCGTACCGGAGCACAGGGCGTCGACGGCCTCCGCGATCGCCGCGAGTTCCGCGTCGCGCTCCCAGAGAGGAGCCGAGGCAGCCGTTCCCCGCCGTGCCTCCGTCATCCCGCTACCTCCCCAGGTCGCCCAAATGACGTACAAACCTTGAGCGTAGCCCTCCGGAAGCCGCCATGGCGCCTGGTCGGGACACCTGTTGCCATGATGGGTGACAACCGGGGACGGAAGGCGACGGCCGAGGGCCGCCGACCAGCGCGGTGAAAACAACTGCCAGGCGGCAGCCGGAGATTGACACCCAACTTTCGCTCGTCGCCGCGACGGCGAGAGGCCCCGGCGCCCGGGTGCGGAAGACGGGTGCGGAAGACGGGCGCGGAAGACGGGCGACCGACGTTCGGGTGTGTTCGGGCGAAGTCGGCCGGAAGGTTCTCATCCGGCTTTCACAAGAGGCTCATACGGTGGACCCATGACCCAGGTGACTCCCCCCGGCTGGTATCCCGACCCCGGGCAGACAAGTGACGGTCCCGCCACGGAACGCTGGTGGGACGGAAAGACGTGGACGGAACAGACCCGTCCCGCGGGGCCGGCCGCATGGGGTCCCCCCGCGTATGCGCCGTCCGTTGGACCGTATCCGGCCATGCCGCCCGGTTCGCCGCGCCGCGGCCTGCGCACGGGCATCGCGATCGCCGCGGCGGTCGCGGTCCTCGCGGGCATAGGCGGCGGTGTGTACGCGCTGACCGCGAACGACGGCTCGGGCGGCGGCGATCAGAACAACGCCCGCCCGGCACCCACCCGGCCGGGCCCCCAGGGACAGGACGGCGGCGGTCAGGGCGGCCCCGACGGCGGAGAGAGCGGTGCCCCGGGGCAGCCCCGGGCACCGCGCACCGAGGACGGCTACGCCACCGACGCGATCAGCGGCATCAGCCTCCCCGTGCCCGACGGCTGGACCGGCAAGTCCGAGCAGGTCGGCGCCTCGGTGTCGACGGGAACGTACAAGTGCCCCGGCGACACCTCCAAGCAGTGCCTGCGCGGCGGGGCCAACTCCGCACCCGCCGCGGCCTGGGAGATCAAGGCGACCACCGCCGAGGCGGCCGCCAAGGAGGACATCTCCAAGAACGCCGAGGACTCCTATGGCGGCACGACCTACGGCAAGATCACCTCGCACGACGAACTCGCCTCGAAGGCGGTGACCGTGGCGGGCCAGAAGGGCTACATGGTCCGCTGGAAGGTCGTCACGAGCAAGGGCGACGACGGCTATGTCGAGTCGCTCGCCTTCCCCTCCCCCGCCACCCCGAAGCTCCTCGTGGTCGTCCGCTTCGGCATCGACGTCGACGACAAGGCCCCCAAACAGTCCGTGATCGACCAGATCACCAAGGGCATCAAGGCCGCCGCGGGCGGCGGCAACGGGCAGAACGTGTGACACCGGTCGGCCGGGTGGGGACTCTCCGCTCAGGAGAAGCCCCACCCGGCCGGGGGGTTCGCGCCGCCCCCGTCCCCACGGTGCGGCGCGAGCAGGCGGCCGTCCGGTCATCCCACGGACGACGGCCCGCGTCTCAGGTGGACTCCGAGAGCCCCAGGGCGGGGATCAGGGCCGCCTCCACATAACGGACGAGATAGTCGGCATCCGCGTGCTGCCCCTCCAGAAGCGGGCGGAGCCGGATCACGGCAAGCAGCTGCGCGGGCACGAACTCCAGGGCCGGGTGGCCGGCGGCGATCTCGCCCCGGTCGACCGCGCGCCGGAGCATCTCCTGGAGTGCGCCGAGCTCGGGTTCCACGAGCGCGTCGCGCAGCGCCCGCTCCAGCCCTTCGTCCTGCAGGACGGCGGGTCCGAGCGCCTGCAGGAGCTTGGCGTCCTCATCGGACCGCTCGCCCGCGGCGCGCGCGGCCGCCCGTAGATCGCCGGCGAGCGAGCCGGTGTCGATGCCCGCGAACCGCGGACAGTGGAGGGCACGCAGCGCGGCCGCCACGAACTGGGGCTTCGTCTTCCACTGCCGGTAGAGCGTGGACTTGCTGCACCGGGTGCTGGCGGCGACACCTTCCATGGTCAGCGCGTCATAGCCGCACTCACGGATCTGGTCGAGCGCGGCGTCGAAGAACTCACGCTCACGCTCGGGCGTGAGCTTGGAGCGGCGCGAGGCGGCGCCCGTCTCCGGTCCGTCCGCTGCCTGCGACGTCATGGCCTTCTCCTCACTCTTCCCCGCGGCCTCGTGGCCCGCTCCCAGTGTGTCGTACGTCTATCGATACGCCACTGTACCGAAACTGAGTCGTTTCGGTACAGTGGCGTATCGATGAGCCTTGGACAGGACCCACTCCTGTGTCGAGTGGGCCCTGTCCTGGGCTCATCCCACACCACTTCATGCACCACCGTCAGCAAGGGGGCCGGGGGATGAAAGCCCGCACCGAGCCTGCACAAGACGGGGCCGCCGCGATATCGCGGCCGCCCCTCGTCCGTGAACTCCTGCTCGTCGCGGGACTCTTCCTCGTCTACAAGCTCGGCCGACAACTGGCCACCGGCCATGCAGGCGAGGCCTTCGACAACGCGCACCGCGTATGGGACCTGGAGCGGACCCTGCGCCTTCCCGGCGAGGGCGCCGTACAGTCCGGGCTGCTGCACAGCGACACCCTCGTGCACCTCGCGAACCTCTTCTACGCGACGGTCCACTTCCCCGCCACCGCGGCCTTCCTGATCTGGCTGTACCTGCGACGCCCCGCGCACTACGTCTGGGCCCGCCGGGTGCTCGCCGCGGTCACCGCCGCCGCCCTGGTGCTGCATCTCGCGTTCCCGCTCGCCCCGCCGCGCATGCTCGCCACGGCGGGTCTCGTGGACACCGGGCAGGCGTACGGGCCGACGGTGTACGGGGCCTCGCCGGAGGCCGACTCCTTGTCGAACCAGTTCGCGGCGATGCCGTCACTGCATTTCGGCTGGGCCCTGATGGTGGCGATCGGCCTCATCGTCGCGACCAAGTCACGATGGCGCCCGCTGTGGCTGCTGCATCCGCTGCTCACCCTGCTCGTGATCGTCGGTACCGCGAATCACTACTGGCTCGACGCGATCGTCGCGGCCGCGCTGCTGGGCATCGTCCTCGCGGTGATCCGGCCGCAGCACCGGACGACGGCTTCGGACGGTCCCTCGCAGCCCGGGACACCGGGAGCGGACACGCGACCGGAGGCCGGGGCACCGCCGCAGGACACGGCACCGGAGCCCCTGGCACCGGCCGGGGACTCGGCTCCCGAACTCGTGGGAGCCGGCCGATGAGCGCCACCGTCGTCGCCATCGTCCTCTCGCTGTTCTCCGCCGTCGCGTACGCCGCCGCGGCCGTGGCCCAGGAGCGGCTGGCCTCCCGAACCCCCGGCTCCGGCATACTGCGCCTCCTCGGCAGTGGCGCGTGGTGGTCCTCGGTCGCGCTCAACGGGTCCGCCGCGCTGCTGCACGTGGCCGCCCTCAAGTACGGGCCGCTCACCCTGGTCCAGCCGCTCGGCGCGCTCACCCTGGTGGCCGCCGTGCCGCTCGGCGCACGGGCGGCGGGCCGGCGGGTCAGCAGCATCGAGTGGCGGGGTACGGCGCTCACGCTGACCGGGCTCGCCGCGCTGCTCGCCACCGCGTCCGGGCCCTCGCCCGACGAGGTGCTGAGCGTGCCGGAGGCACTGGCGGTCGCGGGCACGACCGCGGCCGTGATCGGCGTCCTGTCCCGGCCCGGCACGCGTCCCGGGCTGCGGCACGCGACCGCGTCGGGCTTCGCCTCGGGTGTCGCGTCCGCGCTCACGCAGACCGTGACGGTGGCCGCGACGGACCGTTCGGCGCCGCTGCTCGGCGCGCAGGTGGTCGTGGTCGCCCTGCTGGTCGCGGCGTTCGCGACGGCCGGGCTGCTGCTGTCGCAGACCGCCTACCGGGGCGGCCTCGGCGCGCCGCTCGCGGTGGTGACGCTGGCCAACCCGATGGCCGCCGCGGTCATCGGCCTCTTCCTGCTGGGCGAGGGGTTGCAGGGCGGGGTGGCGGGTCTGTTGCCGGCGTCGGCAGGGGCGGGGGTCGCCGCTTGGGGCGTCGTCACTCTCTCGCATGCGACACCCGAACCGCGGCGTACGACGCCCGAGTCGCCCCCGGCCGACGACCACGACCATCCCGTCGCGGCGGTACTGGCGCTGGAGCCCGGGTCGGCGTCACAGGAGCCTTCGCTGCTGCCCCGGCAGCCGAAGCCGGGACACCTCACTCCCTTGTGAACTCACCACAGCGGGAAGGGCGGTCGCGGAGATCCGCGACCGCCCTTCCCGCGTCACACCCTGTCAGCCCAGGCCGCGCTTGTCCTGCTTGAGCGCCGTGTCGACCGTCAGGGCCGTCGCCACCACAAGACTCAGCAGGGGCTCGGGAAGCTGGAAATGGATCTGCAGGACGTAGTTGTCCGCGGTCGTGAACATCGTCTTGGCCAGGCCTTCCCAGGTCTTGGTGATCCGGGCGACCTCGTTGTCCGCGTGATCGACGATCGCGAAGTTCCAGGCGCGCCAGTTCTCCGCCTTGATCGCGCCGACCTGCTGCCCGTTGGCCATGATCGCAAAGTTGATCTTTCCGATCATGTTCTGCTGGACGATCTCGCCGACCGGCTGACCGTCCGGACGCGCCACGAGCACCCGCGACTTCATGAACTTCCGGGGGCGCGTCAGCAGCAACTGCGGCTGACCGTAGGCGTCACGGATCTCCAACTTGTGGGTCATGAACTGGTCGACGCTGGCTATGAAGCGTGCGGCCTTCTTCAGCGCGCTCTGCCCGACCTGCACGACCGAGCCGAGCTGGTTGCCCTGCTGGTCCATGACCTTGTACTCGTTGGTCAGCTCGATCAGCTTGGCCTTCTGGTTCACCACCAGGACCGGCTCGGTGAACAGGGTGCCTCCACCGGCCGCGTTCGGCGCGACCCCGGCCTGCTGCTGCACCTGTCGCTGCACACGCGCATCGACACCGGGCGCCTGCTGCGGAACAGCCTGCCCAGCCTGCTGAGCGGGCTGGGCGGGCTGAGGCACGGCCTGCGGCTGCTGAGCGCCCTGACCCTGCTGGTCCGGACTGGTGTGCTGGGTCCACTGTGCACCGTCCCAGTAGCGGAGCGTCTGGGGCGCCCCCTGAGGATCCGGGTACCAGCCTGCAGGTGTGTTCGAGTGCGTGGTCACCGGGGCACACTACCGCGAGCCCACCGGTATGTGACCGGTCGATTTGGTGTGGACCTCATCGCCTCTCCTACACCGTCATGATGGCGGGATCGCTGACGCCCGGCTGCCCGTTCTCGACATGTCCGGCGAACCGGCGCAGAAACGAGCCGTCCGCATCGGACGTGACGGTCAGGTCGTACCAGCGCCTGCTCGTCCGCAGATCCACGGTGTGCCGCACGGTCGTGCCCTGCCGCACCTTGAACGTCTGGGGCTGCCCTCCATAGCCGTTCGTGAGCTTCAGGCTCGCCGTGGCGGTGCCCTTGTTCGTGAAGGTCAGCTCCACGTCGTCGCCGACGTGCCGCGCGCTGACCTCGGGGCCGGCCGCCTTGCCGGGGCCCTTGAAGACGCGCAGGAAGCCGTTCGGGCCGTGCACGGTCAGGTCGTACGAGCCGTTCGACTCGGCCGAGTTCCAGGTGTCCGAGACGCTCTTGCCCTCCTCGGTGGTGTACATCCACGGGCCGTCGGTGCGATGGCCCGAGGTGACGAGGAACGAGGCGCCCGCCCTGCGACCGGAGGCGAAGGTCAGCGTGAACGTTCCGGCCACGGGGTCTGCCGAACCGTCCACCTTCGGCGCGTACTTGAGCGGGCGGGCCGGACGCAGCCCGCGCTCCTGCCGGGGCATGCTCGGGTCGGCCGGCACCTTCGGGCGGTAGTCGGGGTGGCGTTCGCGGTCCTGCGGTTCGTAGTCGTCCGTGTCCGGGAGTGCGACGGGCGCGGCGTCCTTGCGGGCGAAGTCGAACGCGGCGGTGAGGTCGCCGCAGATCGCGCGCCGCCACGGCGAGATGTTCGGCTCGCGCACCCCGAAGCGACGCTCCATGAACTGGAGGATCGAGGTGTGGTCCAAGGTCTCCGAACAGACGTAACCGCCCTTGCTCCAGGGCGAGACGACCAGCATCGGAACCCGCGGGCCGAGGCCGTACGGGCCGGCGACGTGGGTCGCGCTCCCCGCGAAGAGGTCCGGGCCGACCTCGACGGTGGACTTGCCCTGGTCGGCGGAGCGCGGCGGCAGCGGCGGCACGAGGTGGTCGAAGAAGCCGTCGTTCTCGTCGTACGTGATGAACAGCGCGGTCTTCGCCCAGACCTCGGGGTTGGCGGTGAGCGCGTCCAGGACCTGGGAGATGTACCAGGCGCCGTAGTTCGAGGGCCAGTTGGAGTGCTCGGAGAAAGACTCGGGGGCGGCGATCCAGGAGATCTGCGGCAGCTTGCCCGCCTTGACGTCGGCCTTCAGCACATCGAAGTAGCCGTCGCCGTTCTTGGCGTCGGTGCCGGTGCGGGCCTTGTCGTACAGCGGATCACCGGGCGCCGCGTTGCGGTACTTGTTGAAGTAGAGCAGCGAGTTGTCTCCGTAGTTGCCGCGGTACGCATCCTCGATCCAGCCCCAGGAGCCCGCCGCGTCCAGACCGTCGCCGATGTCCTGGTAGATCTTCCAGGAGATCCCCGCCTTCTCCAGGCGCTCGGGGTAGGTGGTCCAGTCGTAGCCGAGTTCGTCGTTGCCGAGGACGGGGCCGCCGCCCTTGCCGTCGTTGCCCGTGTAACCCGTCCACATGTAGTAGCGGTTCGGGTCGGTGGAGCCGATGAACGAGCAGTGGTAGGCGTCGCAGATGGTGAAGGTGTCGGCGAGCGCGTAGTGGAACGGGATGTCCTCGCGCGTCAGGTACGCCATGGTCGTGGTGCCCTTCGCGGGGACCCACCTGTCGTACTTGCCCCCGTTGTAGGCGGCCTGCCCGTCGGGCCAGCCGTGCGGCAGGCCTTCCAGGAACTGCATGCCCAGGTCGTCGGCTTCCGGGTGGAAGGGCAGCACGTCCTTGTTGCCGTCGGGCTGGTGCCACACCGACTTGCCGCTGTCGAGGGTCACGGGGTGCGGGTCGCCGAAGCCGCGGACGCCTCTGAGGGAGCCGAAGTAGTGGTCGAAGGACCGGTTCTCCTGCATGAGGACGACGATGTGCTCGACGTCCTCGATGGTGCCGCGGTGATAACCCGCGGGAATCGACGCTGCCTTGGCGATGCTGGCCGACAGCGAGCTGAACGTCGCGGTGCCGCCCGCGAGCTGGAGGAAACGACGCCTGTTCACTTGAGACATGGCTGGGTGACCTCTTGTCCTGGACTGGTGTGGAGTGGGGCCCTTGGGGAAGTGCTGGAACCTGCGCGAAAGGAGTGTTCCAAGAGCAGCAGATGTCAGGAAAGGGGCGTGCGGCGCTGATGTGACCGGTGGGCATACGCGATGCGAACAGTCGGGCGCTGTCGTCCGGAGCGTTCCCGCGACCGGCGGAGGGGAAGCCCTCGCTCCGGTCAGGTGTGCGCGGCCACCGCGCTGGGGATGGTCGCGGTCATGACACAGACCCACCCCGCTCGCACTCCCACCCGGCGCCCGGTACGGCAGCTACTCGCCGCTTCCGTGGGCAATGCCGTGGAGTGGTACGACTGGTACGCGTACACCTTCCTCGCGACGTACATCGCCGACCAGATCTTCCCCAAGGGCTCCGGCAATTCCCTGGTTCCGCTGCTGTCGACCTTCGCCGTCTTCGCGGTCGGCTTCTTCATGCGCCCGGTCGGCGGGCTCCTGATGGGCGCGGTCGCGGACCGGCACGGGCGGCGCACCGCGCTCACGGTCACCATTCTGCTGATGGGCGGCAGCAGCCTGCTGGTCGGGCTGACGCCGACGTACGCGGCCGTCGGCGTCCTCGCTCCCGTCGTGCTCGTCTGCGCACGGCTGCTCCAGGGGCTGTCCGTGGGCGGCGAGTTCGCGGCCTCCACGACCTTCCTCGTCGAGTCGGCGGGCCCCCGGCGACGCGGCCTGTTCTCCAGTTTCCAGTACGTCTCCACGACGGCGGGCCAGCTCCTGGCGTCGGGCATGGCGGCTCTGCTCGTCGGCGCGCTGAGCGACGGGCAGATGGAGGGCTGGGGCTGGCGGGTCCCGTTCCTGCTCGGCGCCGCCCTGAGTCTCGTCGGCTTCTGGATCCGGCAGGGGGCGCACGAGACACGGAGCGCCGAGCAGCGACAGGCCCCGCGCCCGGGCCTGTTGGACGCCCTGCGGCACCACCCACGCGAGTCCCTGCTGATCTGCGGCATCACGGCGGGCGGCACCATCGCGTACTACACCTGGACCTCGTATCTGCCCACGTACGCGGAGCTCAACGCGGGCATCGAAAAGTCCGACGCCCTGCTCGCCGGCACGATCTCGCTGGCGTTCTTCGGACTGCTCCAGCCGCTCGGCGGACTGCTGTCGGACCGCTTCGGCCGCCGTCCGCTCCTCCTCTTCTTCGGTCTGGGCTTCGCCCTGCTGAGCGTGCCGCTGCTGCGCTCCCTGCACGACTCGTTCGCCGTGCTGCTGCTCGTGAGTTGCGCGGGCATGGTGCTGCTCACCGGCTTCACCTCGATCAGCGCGGCCGTGAACGCGGAGATCTTCCCGCCGCGCGTGCGCGCCGCCGGAATCGGCTTCCCCTACTCGCTCACCGTGGCCCTCTTCGGCGGCACGGCCCCGTACGTCGGCACGCTCTTCAAGGAGATCGGCCACTCAGGGCTCTTTCCCTGGTACGTGGCCGGGCTCTGCCTCGTCTCCTCGGTGGTCTATCTGCGGCTGCCGGAGACGGCCCACAAGGAACTGGCCCGGTAGCGGCGACGTCGAACGCGCACAGGTGTTCGCGAGGCCCGGTTTCGCCGCGTTCACCGAGGTGGCGGCGCGTCCGCCTTCAGGCCCGGCCCACCGCGCTTCGCCGCCTGGATCTGCTCGTACACATGGGTCCTCAGCTCGGCGAAGCGCGGGGCCACCCGGGTGTGCAACTGGTCGCGTTCGGCGGGCAGATCGACCTTGATCTGTTCCTGGACCACGGTCGGGGAGGCGGAGAGGATCAGCACTCGCTCCCCGAGATACACGGCCTCGTCGATGTCGTGCGTCACGAAGAGGATCGTGATGCCCCGCTGCCGCCACAGCCCGCGCACCAGGTCCTCCAGATCGGCGCGGGTCTGGGCGTCCACCGCCGCGAAGGGCTCGTCCATGAGCATCACCTCCGGCTCGTACGCGAGCGCGCGGGCGATCGCCACCCGTTGCTGCATGCCGCCCGACAACTGCCAGGGATAGGCGTCCGCGGCGTCGGCGAGAGAGACCGACTCCAGTGCGTCGGCGACGAGCTCGCGGCGCTTGGCAGGCTGCAGCTTCTTCTGCCTGAGCGGGAGTTCGACGTTCTCGCGCACCCGCATCCAGGGGAACAGACTGCGCCCGTACTCCTGGAAGACCACCGCCATGCCCGGCGGCGGCCCGCTCACCCGCTGTCCCTCCAGCAGGACTTCGCCGGACGTGGGCGCGAGCAGTCCGGCCACGCACTTCAGCAGCGTGGTCTTTCCGCAGCCCGACGGGCCGACCAGACAGACGAGTTCGCCCGCGTCGACGGTGAACGTGAGGTCTCGCACCGCCTCCACCCGGCGGCCGGAACCCTCGTAGACCTTCTTGAGGCCGGATACGGCAAGAAGCCCGTCCATGGACTGCCCCTTCTCGAGCTTCTTCTCAAGCTTCACGACGACTGCCTGGAGGACGCGCGCAGACCGTGGTACCAGCCGAGGACCCGCCGTTCGACCAGCTGGAAGACGACCGACAGCAGGAACCCGAGCAGGCCGAGGACCAGGATGCCGGTCCACATGTCGGGGATCGCGAACGTGCGCTGGAACGTGACGATGGTGAAGCCGAGCCCGTTGCTGGACACGGACATCTCGCTGATCACCATCAGGATGATGCCGATGGACAGGGCCTGCCGCAGCCCCGCGAAGATCTGCGGGCTCGCCGACCGCAGGACCACGTGGCGCAGGCGTGCGGTGCCCGTGATGCCGTACGACCGGGCCGTCTCCGACATGACCGAGTCCACCGCCCGCACGCCCTCGACCGTGTTGAGCAGGATCGGCCACACACAGCCGCTCGCGATCACGGCGATCTTCATCGTGTCGCCGATTCCGGCGAACAGCATGATGACCGGCACGAGGACGGGCGGCGGCACGGCTCGCAGGAACTCCAGGACCGGT
This sequence comes from Streptomyces montanus, assembly GCF_005786655.1. NCBI lineage: Bacteria > Bacillati > Actinomycetota > Actinomycetes > Kitasatosporales > Streptomycetaceae > Streptomyces > Streptomyces montanus. The sequence goes on along the minus strand of NZ_VBZC01000019.1, from coordinate 104,456 downwards.
TCACACACCGCCCGTATGTGCCGGTACGAGCCGATGACCGTGCCCAGCGCGACACCCACCACGGCCGCCGACGCGTAACCGGCCAGCAGCCGCAGCACACTGGGGACGACGTCGGCGTGCAGCCGCTCGGCCGTCCACACGTCCGGGAACGTGGTGAGGATCGTGCGCAGCGGGGGCCAGTACACGTCGGTGCTGCCGGAGGAGGCGAGCCACCAGGCGGTCACCAGGAGTACGGGCAGTGCGAGGACGAAGAACAGCCGCAGGGCCAGGCGTTTCACACCGCCACCTCCCCGCGAACCGACTGGTGCCAGGCCAGCGCCCGGCGCTCCACCGTGCGCGCGCCCACGTTGATCAGCAGCCCGAGCACCCCGGTGACCACCACCAGCGCGTACATCTCCGGCACGGCCTGCGAGGTCTGGGCGACCATGATGCGCGCGCCCAACCCCGGGGCGCCGATGACGAGTTCGGCGGTCACCGCCAGGATCAGGGCGACCGCGGCGGCCAGGCGGACGCCGGTCATGACGTACGGCAGGGCGGTCGGCCACAGGACGTGGCGGACCCGGGCCCACGTACCGAGGCCGTACGAGCGGGCCGTCTCCTCGGCGACCGGGTCGACGTCCCGGACGCCGTACAGCACCTGGATCAGCACCTGCCAGAAGGACGCGTACACCACCAGCAGCAGCACCGAGCGCAGTTCCGAGCCGTACAGCAGGACCGCGAGCGGGATCAGGGCGACCGACGGGATCGGGCGCAGGAACTCGATCGTGGACGCGGTCGCCTCGCGCAGCAACGGCACGATCGAGATCACCACTCCGGCGAGGATCCCGGCCGTCACCGCGATCGCCAGCCCCAGCGCCCAGCCGGTGAGCGTGTCCCCGAGCGCCGTCCAGAACGCCTGGTCGCCGAGCTCGGTGACGAGCGCGCCGGCGACGCGGCTGACCGGCGGGAAGTAGTCCTCGGAGACGACGCCGAGACGAGGGACCGCCTCCCACAGCGCGAGGAAACCCGCGAGCCCGGCCGCGCCCAGGGCGGCGTTGGTTCCCCTCACGGCAGCAGCTTGTCCAGGTCCGGGGTCTCCTTGAACAGGCCGTCCTGCTTGGCCAGTTCGGCGAGACGCTCGATGGAGGCGCGGTTCGGCTCAGCGGGCCAGTGAGGGAAAGTCAGCTTGTCCAGCAGGGTGCTGGGGATCTTCGTGTACGTGGTGAGGATCTCGCGGACCTCGTCCGGGTGGCTGTCGGCGTACTTGAGTGATTCGGCCGTCGCCTCCTGGAACTTCTTCACCACCTCCGGGTTCTGCTGGGCGTACTGCTGGGAGGTGAAGTACATGGCCACGGTGAGGTTCGGGTCCACGTCGTAGAAGCTCGACGCGATGGACCTGCCGCCCGCGGCCTTGACCGTGGCGAGCGCGGGCTCCGGTGTGCAGGCTCCGTCGATCTGTCCGCCGTCGAGCGCGGCCGGCATCTGCTCGAAGGGCATCTCGACGAACTTGACCTTGGACGGGTCGCCGCCGTCCTTGCGGACCGACTCCTTGATCGAGGTGTCGCAGATGTTGTTGAGCGTGTTGACCGCGACCTTCTTGCCCTCCAACTGCTTGGGGGACTTGATCGGGCTGCCCTTCTTCACCGTGGTGCCCATGAAATCGGCACCCTCCTTCGCGGTGGAGGCGACGCCGTTCGCCACGACCTTGACGGGCACGTTCTTGGACTGGGCGACCAGCAGGGACGTCGTGTTGCTGAAGCCGAACTGGAACTGGCCGGACACGACACCGGGCACGATCGCCGCCCCGCCCTGGGCGGGGGTCAGCTCCAGCTTCAGACCGCGCTCGGAGTAGAAGCCCTTCTTCTGGCCCAGATAGATGGGGGCGACGTCCAGGATGGGAATGACCCCCACCTTGAGCGTGGTGGTACCGCCCGACCCCTTGTCCTCGCCGCCCGACCCGGAGGAGTCGGAACCGCAGGCCGTCGCGGCGGCGAACACGGCACCGGCCGCGAGGCAGATGAGCAGACGACGCATGAATCCCCCTAAGTGGGACAGCTCTTCGACGGGCTGTGCGCAGACCGCACACAAGTGCTCAGCGCGAAAGTAGAGCGTCGCCGGGTACGGGTCAATGGGCTTGCATGCACGGACGTTGACAGTTGCCGAAGCGTGCTCTTAGCGTGCGCAGAGCGCACTTCCGTGCGTACAGAGCGCACTTCCCGTGCTTCCTCGTGGAGGCGACGATGTCCGCTGAAGCCCGCGAACCGCACTTCGTCCAGTCCTTCGAGCGCGGTCTCGCGGTCATCCGTGCCTTCGACGCCGAGCACCCCGAACTGACGCTGAGCGAGGTGGCGCGCGCCTGCGAGCTGACCCGCGCGGCCGCCCGCCGCTTCCTGCTCACCCTCGTCGACCTCGGGTACGTGCGGACGGACGGGCGGATGTTCCGGCTCACCCCGCGCGTCCTGGAACTCGGCTACTCGTACCTGTCCAGTTTCACCCTGCCCGAGATCGCCGAGCCGCATCTCGAGCAACTCGTCGCGCGGATAAGGGAGTCGTCGTCCCTGTGCGTTCTCGACGGCGACGACATCGTGTACGTGGCACGCGTGCCCACGCGTCGCATCATGACCGCGACGATCACCGTCGGCACCCGCTTCCCGGCGTATGTGACGTCCGTGGGCCGGGTGATCCTCGCGCACCTGCCGGACGAGGAGATCGACACCCGGCTGGCCCGCGCCGAGCTACCGCCCCTCAGGGCCCGCACCATCGTCTCGGCCGGGACGCTGCGCGCCGAACTGCGCCGTGTTCGCCGTCAGGGGTACGCGATCGTCGACCAGGAGCTGGAGGAGGGACTGCGGTCGGTCGCCGTCCCGGTGCGCGACCGGGACGGCGAAGTCGTCGCGGCGGTCAACATCCCCGTGCACGCCAGCCGCAACTCCGTCGAGTCCGTACGCCGTGACCTGCTGCCGCACCTGCTGGCCACGGTCGCCCGGATCGAGGCCGACCTGCGGGTCACAGGTCGAGCACGAGGCGCTTGCCTCGGCAGCGGGACACACAGATGAGCATGGTCTCGCCGGCCTCCCGCTCCTCGTCGCTGAGCACCGAGTCCCGGTGGTCGGGGGTGCCTTCCAGGACATCGGTCTCGCAGGTCCCGCAGGTGCCCTCGGTGCAGGAGTAGAGCACCTCGACACCCGCGTCCCGCACGGTGTCCAGGACCGACACACCCATGGGCACGGTCAGCGTCTTCCCCGTGCGCTCCAGCACGACCTCGAACTCGCTGTCCGGGCCGGTCTCCTGCTCCTTGGGCTGGAACCGCTCGACGTGCAGCACCCCGCCCGGGCACCGCTCCTCGACGGCGTCCAGCAGCGGCCCCGGACCGCAGCAGTAGACGAGGGTGCCCTCGGGCACGTCGTCGAGCACGGAGCCGAGATCCAGCAGCCCCGTCTCGTCCTGCGGGGCGATCGCCACCCGGTCCCCGTACGCGGCCAACTCCTCGGTAAAGGCCATGGAGTCGCGCGTCCGCCCCCCGTACAGCAGCGTCCACTGAGCGCCCGCCGCCTCGGCCGCGGCCAGCATCGGCAGGATCGGGGTGATGCCGATGCCGCCCGCGATGAAGCGGTAGCGCGGGGCGGGTTCGAGCGCGAAGTTGTTGCGCGGCCCGCGCACACGGACCTTGTCGCCTTCCCTCAACTTCCCGTGGACGTAGGCGGATCCACCGCGCCCGTCGGGTTCGCGCAGGACACCGATCCGCCAGGCGCTCCGGTCCGCCGGGTCCCCGCACAGCGAGTACTGCCGCTCCAGGTCCGGGCCGAGGAGGACGTCGATGTGCGCGCCCGGCTCCCACGCGGGGAGTTCCTCGCCCAGCGGATGGCGGAGGGTGAGGGTGAGCACGCCGTCGGCCGCGGACTCCCGGCGGTCGACGACGAGTTCGGCTTCGTACACGGTCATGAGCTGTTTCCTCGCGGCTCGTGTCCTTGCGGGTGGGCGAGCATCCACTCCCACATCTCGATGGGGTCCTGTGCCGTGTGCTCGCGGCCGCAGTGACAGGTGCCGTGCAGGATGTCGGTGCCCGGCAGCCAGTCGATGCGGTAGATCTCGCCGGTGGGACTTGTCACTGGACCTTCTCCATGGGCTTCTCGCCCTCCTCGACCAGCCGGGCGAGGATACGGCGGGCGGCGAGACCGCCGGTGTCGATGTTGATGCTCAGCTCCTGGTAACCGTGGCGCTCGGTGCCGAGCGTCTTCTGCAGCAGGTTGAGCGCGGTGACGTCCTGCATGACGACCGTGTGGTTGTTGCCCCGCAGGAACTCGGTGACCTCGTCGTCGTCCGTCGCCCAGTCGCGCGAGACCATCCAGAAGTCGTACACCTTGCCGTCGCCGGACGGCGTGATCGCGTACGTGATCTCGGTGTGGAAGCCGTTCGGGTCGCTGCCGTCCTCCTCGGGCACGACGCCGACCGGGGCGATCCGGCTGTGCAGCAGATAGAGGCAGGGCGCGTGGTACTCGATGTCCTGCCAGCGGGTGATGCGGCCCTCGATGCCGGTGGAGCTGGCGTAGAACGGCGGGCACTCCGCGTCGTCCATGTGCCGGCTCACGCGAACGATGCCCGCGCCCTCGTCGACCTCGGTGGTGATCGGCGTCTCGGCGACCTCGGGTGTGCCGATGTAACCGCCGTGCAGATACGTCTCGTGGGAGAGGTCGAGGAGGTTGTCGACGAGGAGGCCGTAGTCGCAGTCGATGGGCTCCATGCCGCGGACGGTGACCCAGCCCGGGGAGTCGAGGTGCTTGGCCCGCGGGATGGTCTGCGGGTCGGCGAGGGCCGGGTCGCCGATCCACACCCAGATCAGGGAGTCCTGCTCCACCACCGGGTACGAGGCGACGCGGGCCGTGCGCGGGACGCGCTTCTGCCCGGGCACGTACACACAGGTGCCCGTCGTGTCGTAGGTGAAGCCGTGGTAACCGCACACGATCCGGTCGCCGTCGAGGCGGGTCGGGGCCTCCGACAGCGGGTAGCGGCGGTGCACGCACCGGTCGTGCAGGACGACCGGTGTCCCGTCCTCCTCCGTGCGATAGAAGACGAGCGGCTCACCGAGGATCGTACGGCCGAGCAGTTCGCGCCCGACCTCGTGGGCGTAGGCGGCGACGTACCACTGGTTCCTGGCGAAAGCGGTCATATGAGGCATGGGCGGTCCCGTCCCTGGAAGCGGGGCGCCGTCGCCCCGCGCTGCCGGTTGTGTCACCACAGTCGTGACGGCAGCCACGACTCGGCAACCCGGCTTCCGTCTGACGGAAGGAGTGTCCTTCATTGTGCGGGAGCGGTGCGGGCTTTCGCTCATCAGGACGAGGTCGGGGCCCCGGCGGCGTCGGCCTCCGCGGCACGGATGAAGGCCCGCACGCGTGCCGGCAGGACGGCGCCGTTGGGCCACGCCAGAGCGATCGGCGCGCTGGGGAGATCGCTCAGCGGGACCGCCCGGACCTGCGGCGGCAGGGCCGCCTCGACCGAGCGGAAGGACAGGTGGACCGCCCGTGTGGTGGTCAGGGTACGCACCAGGGCCTCGATGGTGGTGAGTGTGTGGACGCGGCGGATCGGCGTCCCGGCGGGCGTCCGCGGCGGGACGATCAGGTCCCACACGGACGCCGGAAAACCCTCCGGCCGCTCGAAGGCGTCGTAGGACGCGGCTTCCTCCACGGACACCGCGTCGCGGGAGGCCAGCGGGTGGTCCGCGGCGACGAGTACGGCGCGCGCGTCGAAGCCGACCGGCGATCCGACGGCGATGTCGTTCTCGCGCGGACCGAACTTCACCAGCATGACGTCCACCTGACCGGCGCGCAGTTGCCTGAACGGATCGCGGACGTCGTACGGCACGAGGACGAAGTCCTCGACGCGTGCACCGGCCCGGGCGATGACGTCGTTCGCGAGGTCCGGCGTCTCGTGAATGCCGAGCCGGATCGCGGCGGCGTCGGCGGTGCCGGGGCCGCCGGCGGGCGGCGCGGGGTGGTCGGTCTTGGGGACCATGTCAGAGCTCCTCGGTGAGCGCGGCGTAGATCTGGAGGGTGCGCGGACGGTGCACGTCGGCCTCGACGCGTGCCGCCGCGAACGTCCGCTCATAGCCGGCCAGGCGGGGCACCGGCCGGAGAGTCAGCCGGTCACCGGGCCCGATCAGGCCGTCCATGACTGCCTCGGCCAGCAGGTGGTTGAGGTGAATCAAGCCCTCGGCGACGGTGACCCGCGCGGTGGCGTAGTACAGGTCGCGGTGGACGGGGGTGCGCGGCGCGCACCGCGGGGCGGAGGCCTCGAAGGGGTGCGGCACTTGCACGGTGGCGGGGGCGCGCGGGCTCAGTTCCTGCGTCCCCGCGAAAGCCTTGAGCAGCCGTCGCAGGGGAAGGGTGTCGGCCTCGGGCAGCGGGTCCGTCCAGCCGACGGAGCCGTCAGGGGCTACGCGTGCGAACCGGAACCGTTCGGCCAACCGCAGCGGCTGGCCGGCCAGGTGAAGGGTGCGGGTGAACGCGCGCCGCCAGGCCCTGGCCCGGGCGGGCTCCAGTGCCAGCGCGAACGCGCAGGTCTGAGCGGCCCACCGGGGCAGGTCGGGTTCGCGGACGACCGCGACGACCACCGCGTCCTGTCGCGCGGCGTCATCGGTGATCCGGGTCCGGGCCCGTTCCAGGTCCGCCATGCTGTTCAGGTCGAGGTCGGCCACAAGGTCGGGGCGGGTGACGCGGATGCGGTCGGCGGTGACGGCGAGCAGCCGCTCAGCCGGGGAAGCCTCGGCCGGGCAGGCTTTCCGAGCCGTCGTGGATGCCGCAGCGGCAGCGGTTGTGGAAGTCATCGCAGTGAGCCTCACAGGAGAACACCGAGGAGAGCAGGTCGCGGTCGACCGTGCGCCGGCTCCTGGCGAGCAACGACGAGGTCAGCCGGTAGGGGTCGACGTACAGGTGAGAGCGTCGGTGGCGGCTCAAGTCCTCTGCCAGAGCCGCGGATCCGGCCGGCGGGTGCTGCGCGGAACGTTCGAGCAGTCGCGCGGCGCGCGTACAGCTCTTTTCCAACAGGTCGTGGCGGAACGACTGCTGGTCGCCCTTGCCCAAGGTGGCCAGGAAGTACAGGCGCATGCCCAGCCGGATCGCCGCGGCGTCGTGTTCCTTGCCGAGGTGGTCCATCAGGGCGTCCACGGTGTGGTCGTGCCAGCCTCCGTGCCGGGCCGAGGCGATCCGCCCGCCGATGGGCACCCGGCCGATCGGGATGCGGTGCACCGCCGTGTCCGGGCCGCTCAGTACTCGCTCGAGCAGTCGGTAGTCGGGGTCGAGCTCCCGGTCGTAGAGGAAGACGACCTCGTCGTGGGACTCGGCGAGCGGCAGGAGCTCGCGCAGTGCGCACGCAAGATAGTTCGGGCGGCCGTCCGCGGTGACGATCTGCCGCAGCGGCATTCCACAGCCGCTCAGGTCCAGGTAGACCGGGCCGCCCCAGCGCCGCTGGTCCAGGCCCACACCGCGGGCGACCAGCCGCTCGATCATCTCAGCCAGCCCGAGGCCGGGCGGCTGGTGCTTCAGCATCCCGGGGTCGTGAAGCCCCAGCCGGGCGTAGTGTCCCGACCACAGGTGCAGGACCCTGCTGCTCGCCGGGTGCACCCAGTCGCCGGCCTCCACGGCCTCCAGGTAGGGGCGGAGAGCATCCGCTCCCGGCCGAGCGCCCTCCGCCCGGTGACGCACGTACAGCTCGCCGATGTCCTCCTCGGAGGCACCGGAGTAGTCGGTGTCACCCTCGGTCCGGTCGAGAAACTCCCAGAATCCCAGGACCTGTTCGGTCGGGTAGTACGTGGTGGGGCTGTACCGGTACGTCACGTCGGCCAGCCGGGCGGTCGCGCGGTACAGCACGTCCGACCAGAGCAGGCCCTTGAGGTGACTGGGGGTCAGGGGCTTGGACGGCGTGACGGTGATGGGCGCGAGGAGCACCCTGGGATGGGATGTCACCTCAGGTTCCTTCTCGGGGCTCGATCGCCGCCAACAGCTCCGTGCGGGTCGGAGGCCGCCCACCGGCCGGGGCGGTGGGGCGGCCGACCGGAACAGCGGGACGGGCGGTCGGAGCGACGGGGCGAGCGGCCTGAGCGACGGGGCGGGCGGCGGCCTCGATCCGCGCCAGCATCCGTGGGTCGCCGAAGACGTCCGCCGGGCGGTCGAGGCTCATCGCGCCGCGGATCAGCCCCCGCCACACCGCGCGGTCACCGGTGGCCGCGGCCGCGACCACGGGCAGCGGCGGTCCGCCGGGCACCACCGCCGGAAGCGGAACGGTCTCCTCGCCCGCCAAGCGGGCACGCCACATCCGGTTCCGGGCGTTGTCGTCGTGCACCGACTGCTCGTACCAGGGCCGGTACAGTTCGTGGGCCTGCCGGGCGGCCCGCTCGGCAAGGTCCGGCGACGAGCCGGCACTGTCGTCGAGCTGTTCGGCCAGCGTGACGGCGTGCCGCAGTGCCAGCGAAACGCCCCGCCCGTACAGCGGGTTGGTCAGTGCCGCCGCGTCGCCGACGGCGAACAGGCCGGCCACCGGTCGCTGCCGGGGGCTGATGATGCCGCGCAGCGCGTTGGCCGGCATGGTGATGGCGCGGACTCCGGTGAGTGGTTCCACCGCCGCGGGGTCGACCCAGGGTGTGACGAACGGGGACAGGCGGCACACGGCCGTGAACGGATCGGGCCTGCGCAGGGCGGTGGTGGCCGGGTCGCGGCTGGGCATGCCCAGGGTGATGGCGAAGACGTCGCCGTCGGCGGGGTGCACGACGGCCGCGTAGTGGTCCCAGACGCCGCCGGCCGCGTTGCCCCGGTTCAGTGGGCCGGGCACGGCACCGGGAGAGAGCAGCCGGTAGAACCGGGTGAAGGCCCGCAGGTGGGACGGCGAGGTGGTGTCGGGCTCGACGGTGACGCCGGCGGCCGCCAGCCAGGACTTGGAGAGCGCCGCACGGCCGGCGGCGTCGATCACGACGTCGGCAGGGATCCGCGCACCGTCACGGGTCACCACACCCCTGACTCGCCGGGCGTCCTCATCCAGCATCAGCCCGTCCACGACGGTTTGGTGACGGAGTGTCACCTCTGGTCTGTTGCGGACGGCTCGCAGGAGCACCAGCTCCAGGACCGGACGACGCATGCCGAGCGCGAGGAGCTGCTCGTCGCCGTCCCGGTCGGCGGGGTCGGCGGCCGGCGGCGCCACCGCGGTCAGGTCCAGCAGCCGACCGCCCTCCTCGACCGCGTCATCGAGGAGGAACGGCAGGTGCTCGCGCAACACACCCACGCCGAGCGAGTGCAGAAACTGCGAGTGGCCGCTCTGCGGTACCAGCGGGCGCTCCCAGGTGCCGGCCGCCTTACGGGGCGGGCCGTCCGGCGGGGGCGCCGCCCGGTCCAGAACCTGGACCTGCCAACCCCGCCCGGCCAGGGCCAGAGCGGTGGCGAGCCCGGCGATGCTGCCGCCGGCGACGACGGCGGTACGGGTCACCGCCTGGTCCCGTGGACGAGGAACACCCGGCGGACGTCGCGGACGTCGCGCGGCGGAACCGGGTCCGGCCAGCGGCCGTAGTCGGCGCCCTCCTCGCCGGGCTGGACCGCCTGCACGTCATAGCCGTGCCCGGCGAAGAGAGCCTCGGGATCATCGCTGCCGAACACCCAGGGGCAGCCCCACCCGGCGAAGACGTCCAGCAGGCCCCGCATGGACGGCAGGGTCAGGGCCGCCTCGTTGACGATGTCCGCGGCGATGCGGCTGCCCGGGGCGCAGTGTGCGGCCACCCGGTCGAGCATGCGATGGACGTCCCGCTCGGGGATGTAGTACAGCAACCCCTCCAGCAGCCAGGTGGAGGGCAGGCCCGGGTCGTAGCCGGCAGCCACGAGTTCGGTCTCCCAGTCGTCCACGACCAGGTCGACCTCGATCACGCGATGGTCCACCTGCGGCTGGACGTGTCGCAGCCGGTCGGCCTTGAAACGCTGCACCGCCGGCCGGTCGACCTCGAAGTAGCGGATGTGGCCCGGCCAGGGCAGCCGGTAGGCCCGGGAGTCCATGCCGGAGGGCGCCAGCACGATCTGCGTCATGGAAGGGTCCGCCGCGCACTTCTGCAGGTAGTCGTCGAAGAACCGGGTGCGGATCGCGTTGTAGTCCGGGGTGCTGGGCAGGGAGCGGCGGGCGTTCGCCGGATAGGTCGCCTCGCGGATCTCGGCGAGCAGAGCCGGGCCTGCGTCACCGACGAGGGCGGCGGCGTAGGGGTCGTCGTAGAGGCGGTCCGGGCGTCCGCTCTCAGCGTGGCGGAGAGCGGCGGTGAGCAGGGCCGTACGTTCTACGGCGTCGGTCAGGTCTGTCATGAGAGCCCTCCTGGTCACGCGTGTGGGGTGGTTGCGGATTGCCGGGCGGGGCCGATCGGCACACCTAGGTGCGCGACGCCTGCTCGCGACGAACGGGCCGGCCTGCGGCGGTCAGGCGTTCCCACTGGGACGGGTCCTGTCGGAAGAGGCGGTCCTTGACCTGGGTGGGCCGGATGCCGCCGCTCACCGAGGCGTGCCAGTCGTGCTGGAACGCCGTCTCCTCGACCAGTACCGTCTCGGGCGCCGCGAGCTTGCCGCCGGTACGGGCCCGCGCGTAGTCCGCGGACTGAAGGGACAGAGCGGCGTCGACGTCGACGGCGAATCGGGTCGCCTCGGTGGTGTCCCATGTGGAGTGCGGGGCCACGGCGAACGTGTAGCGGGCGGCCTGTCCGTTCTCCGCGGCCACCCGGCAGCTGATGTTGCGCAGGCGCAGTCCGGCGCCGTCGAGTGCGGTGCGGACCGCCCGGATCACATGGGCCTCCCGCAGCCGCTCCCCCGTCCGGTCGGAAAGCCGGTTGCGCCCGGCGTACTCGACCCGCGGGACACCGTTGACCCGGTCCACGACCCGCACCACGTCACCCACCGCGTAGCGATAGAAGCCGCCGACGTGGCTGAAGATCACGTGGTAGTCGTGGCCCTCCTCCAGTTCGTGGGGCTGCAGGGTCGGTGTGTCGGGCGTGAGGTCGGTGTCCGCGTCGGCGAACTCGTAGACGCAGGCGGACAGTACGAGGCTGCCCGCCGAGCCGTGCCGGTCGAAAGGCACGCCGGTGGGTCCCTCGGAGGCGGCGACGGGCGCGGGCAGGGCGGCCACGCCGGCGCCGAACTCCTCACGCAGCGCGGGCAGGTAGAGCGAGGCGACGCCTGTCGTCCAGCAGAACAGAGCACGCATCCGGGGCCACACGTGGGCCGGCCGCACGGTGCCGAAATACTCGGCCAGCCGGGACAGTTCCGCGGCCCGGCCCGGATCGGGCGTGCCGTGTGGCAGGCCGCCGAGGGTGCCGTCGTGAACCTCTTTGACGATCCGCGGCCACCACAGGTTCAGCTGGTGGGGCAGTGCCGCGATCATCGCCGGATTGATGCCGATCACGCACCGCACGTCGCTCTGCACGGCCAACCGCAGCCGCAGGTACGTCTTTTCCAGGTGGTCGTCGGGCCGCACGTCGACGGGCAGCTCCGCCCACGGGGCGGCGGTGCCCAGCTCGGCGGCGAGTGGCTCACCGAAGGCCGTGCCGAAGTCGACCTGGCTGGCGCCGACGTGCGGATGCCCGTCCTCGGTGCGCGGCGGCGCCGCGAGCGGGTCGTGTTTGAGGTTGAGGACGGCGTCGGGGCGGGCCATCACATCGGGGAAGTGCTCGATGAGCGGTGCCCAGGCCGCGTAGTAGAACGGGAAGAACGTCGTCCGCATGAAGCGCCGGGTCACCGGGATCTTTTTGTGGGCGCCGGTGCTGCCGCTGCTGGTGAAGTAGACCACCGGGTCATCGGCGGTCAGCACGTTCGTCTCGCCGGCGGCCATCCGCTCGATGTGCGCGGCGTGCGCGTCGAAGTCCTGCAGCGGGACGGCCCGCCGGAACTCGTCCATCGTGCGGATGCTGCCGAAGCCGTGCGCCCGGCCGAACTCGGTGTCCGCGTTGTGCGCCAGAAGATCGGCCAGCACCTTCTGCTGTTCGCCGCGCGGGTCGGCCTGCTCGGCCAACAGCCGCTCCCGCGCGGCCCGGACACGGACCAGGTAACGCTCGGCGTGCCCGGGGTCGGCCCAGGTCGGGTGCGACGTCACGGGGCGAGCACCTCCAGCACCCGGTCGGCCGCCCTCGTCACACTCGGCTGCTCGTCCACGATCACAACGGGCACGTGCCGCACCTCTTCCATCATCAGTTTCCGCAGCGAGCGCTGATACGACTCGAAGCCGAGCCGGCCGCTGCGGACGTCGGTGGACTCCAGCCGGTTCACCGACGCACCTCCCTGCAGCCGCCGCCATGCGGACGGCGGTGACACGTCCAGGTAGATGACCGTCCGGGGCTGCGCGAACGAGCGCCACCACGCGTACATCGGGTTGTCCTCTACGCCGCCGAGGCGGCACTTGGCCAGGATCTTGTAGTAATAGGAGTCCATGACGAGCGGCGACTGTGCGGTGGCCAAGCCGACACGATCCCTGAGGTGGACCACCGCCGTCTGCAGCAGGCTGGCAAGGAAGTCCATGGAATACGTCTCTCCGAGGCCGGGCAGTACCTCTTTCTCCACGTGCGCCCTTAGCTGCCGGACCAGCCGGTGTTCGTCGCCGACGAAGGCGTCGTCGGTCGAGGCGAACGACCACTCGGGGAGCCGGCGGTTCAGCTCGGTCATCACGGAGGACTTGCCGGCCCCGTCCGGCCCCAGAAGCACGTAGAACGGGGCATCCGCCGGTCGTGTTTCCTTCATCTGTCCGTGCTCCCCGTCTGGCTCCTCGGGCGGCCCGGTCCGCTCGTGCCGCTCAGCCTCTTGGTTGCGCCATGCTTCCGGCCAGCCAGGATGGGCACATCTAATGAATCCCTTAAGCGGCCGCGGGCTGAGCTCTCCGCACGCCATGGAGGCTGTCGGGCGATCAGACCCTGCTCGTGGACGCCGGGTCCGCGGAAAGTCGCTGGGCCACGTAGATCGGGATCACGGACAGCAGGACGAGCAGGGCGGCCACCACGTTGACGACCGGGGCCTGCTGCGGCCGGGTCATGTTGTTGAAGATCCAGATCGGCAGCGTCTCGACGCCGGGTCCCGCCGTGAAGGTCGTCACCACGATCTCGTCGAAGGAGAGCGCGAAGGCGAGCAGCCCACCGGCGAGCAGGGCCGACCGCACCAGCGGGAACGTGACGTCCACGAAGGCCCGGAACGTGTCCGCGCCCAGGTCCATCGCCGCGTCCTCGTACGAGCCGGACGTCCGGCGCAGCCGTGCGACGACGTTGTTGAAGACGACCACGATGCAGAAGGTGGCGTGCCCCACGACCACGGTGAACATACCGAGGCCGACGCCCAGCGGCTCAAGTACCGTACTGAAAGCCGAGTTGAGCGCGATGCCGGTGACGATGCCCGGCAGCGCGATCGGCAGGACGACCACGAACGAGATGGTGTCACGGCCGAAGAACCGGTGGCGGCCGACGGCGAAGGCGATCAGCGTGCCGAGCACGAGAGCGATGGCCGTGGCGCCCAGGCCGGCCTTGACCGACACCCACAGTGCCTCCCGGGCGCCCTCGTTGTCCCACGCGAGAGACCACCAGCGGGTGGTGAGGCCGGGCGGCGGCCAGCTCGCGCTGCGGTCGCGGTTGAAGGAGTTGACGAGCACGAGCGCGAGCGGGACGTAGATGACCGCGAAGCCGAACCCGGCGGCGATGCGCAGCGCGATCCGCGCGGAGCGGGACAGTTGCACGGCGGTCTCCTCACAGACTGCTCAGCGCACCGGTGCGGCGCATCGCGAGCAGGTAGAGCACGATGACGACGACCGGGACGGTACCGAGCGCGGCCGCCATGGGCAGGTTCAGTTCGATGTTGGAGTAGACGAGGTTGCCGATCAGCTGGGTCTTGCCGCCCACGATCTGCACCGTGATGTAGTCACCGAGGCTCAGGGAGAACGTGAAGACGGAGCCGGCCGCGACGGACGGCAGGACCGTCGGCAGCACCACGGAGCGGAAGGTACGTCCGGCCCGCGCCCCCAGGTCGGCGGAGGCGTCGAGGAGGTTGCCGGGCATCTGCTCCAGGGCCGTGTGGATCGGCAGGATCATGTACGGCAGCCACAGGTACGTCAGCGCGATGACGGCGGCGACGAGGCCGTAGCCCGGGCCGTGCAGACCGAACGGCGCGAGCACCCAGTCGGCGAGGCCGCCCTTGGAGAGGATCAGCCGCCAGGCGTACACCTTGACCAGGTAGCTGGCCCACAGCGGGGTGAGGATCGCGACGACGAGGAGTGGGCGCCACCTCGGTTTGGCGACGCGGGCCGTGTAGAAGGCGACCGGAAAGGCGATCACGGCACACAGCGCGGTGACCGCGAGCGCCACGCCGACGCTGCGCAGGATCACCTGCCGGAAGACCGGCGTGGTGAACAGCGTCTCGAAGTTGTCCGTCGACCAGACCTTCACCACCTCGGAGGTGAAGGAGTTCGTCGTCCAGAACGCGGAGGCGAACAGCACGGCCAGCGAGCCGAGATAGAGCACCGCGAGCCACAGCAGCGGCGCGGCCAGCAGTAGGGACAGCCGCAGCCGCGGTCGGCGGTGCAGGGTCCCGGCGAGCCGCCGGACGCGCGAACGTCCGGCGGCCTGCGCGGTGTGCGTCATCGCTGCGGTCAGCCCTTGATCTCGGTCCAGGCCTGGACCCACTTCGCGTAGGGCACGCACTTGACGTCGGTGCGTCCGTCGAGGCACTGCTCGATCGGCGTGTTCCAGAACGCGATGTTCTTCCAGTAGGCCTCGTCCTTCGCGTGGAACGTGTCGCAGAAGTTCTTGACGCTGGTCTCCTCGCACGCCTTGGCGTTGGCCGGGGCCTCACCGAAGTACTCGGCGACCTGCGCGTTGGCCTTCGGCGAGATGATCCAGTCCATCCACCGGTAGGCGCAGTTGGGGTGCTTGGCCTTGGCGGAGAGCATCCAGGTGTCGGACCAGCCGGTGGAGCCCTCGTCGGGCACGAAGGCCTTCACCTTGGCCCCCTCGTCCGCGGTGAGGTTGGCGATGACCTGCCAGGTGGTGCCGACCACGGAGTCGCCGCTCTTGAAGGCGGAGATCTCCTTCAGGTAGTCGCTCCAGTACTCGCCGACGTTCGCGTTCTGCTTCTTCAGCAGGCTGACGGCCGCGTCGAACTGCTTCTGGTCGAGGGCGTAGGGGTCCTTGATCTTCAGCTCGGGCCTGGCCGACTTCAGGTAGAGCGCCGCGTCGGCGATGTAGATGGGTGAGTCGTACGCGGTGACCTTGCCCTTGTGCCGGGAGGCATCTTCGAAGACCGCGGACCAGGAGGTGGGGGCCGGCTTCACCTTCTCGGTGTTGTACATCAGCAGGTTGGCGCCGCGGCCGTGCGGGATGCCGTACATCTGGCCGTCGACGGAGTTCCAGTCCTTCTTCTTCAGGCCGCTGAAGACGTCCTTGTAGTTCGGGACGAGGCCGGTGTTGACGGGCGCCGCGTCGCCGGAGGCTATGAGGCGCAGGGACGCGTCACCGGAGGCGGAGACGGCGTCGTAGTCGCCGGTCTTCATCAGCTTGACCATCTCGTCGGAGCTGGCCGCGGTCTTCGAGTTGACCTTGCAGCCGGTCTGCTTCTCGAAGTCGCTGACCCAGTCGACCTTCGGGTCGTTGGAGCCGTCCTCGACATAGCCGGCCCAGGCGATGAGGTTGACCTGACCCTCCGACTTGCCGAGCTTGGACTGGGCCTTGAGGTCCGGCGGGTTGAGCCCGGTCGCCGAGGCCGGATCGGAACTGTCCGACGAGCCGCAGGCGGTGGCCAACAGCAGCACGCCGACGGCCGCGACGGCCGTGACTGACCTGTTCAAACGCACGAGATCTCCAGGGGGAGCTGGGTGGGGGGATGGGTGGGAGACGCGGGCGCGGCGTGCGAGCCGCGCCCGGGACCTGTGGGGGACCTTCAGAGGGCGTCCGGCACCCGGACGGCGTGCCGTTGGTGCCAGCGGAGCCTGACCCGGGCGCCCCGGTAGGCGGCGACGTCCGCGGACGAGGTCTCCAGGTTCTGCTGGAGGGCGGTGAGGCGTCCCCCCGCGTCGAGGTCCACGAGGAAACGGGTGGCGTCTCCCAGATAGACGACCTCGGCGACCGTGCCGGCGGCGGTGGTGTACTGCGACGCGTCCGCGGGGGCAGTCGTCTCGCTTCCTTCGAGTCCTTCGAGTCCTTCGAGTCCTTCGAGGACGTGGATCTTCTCGGGCCGCACGCTGTAGGTGCCGGTTTGGCCGACGATCCGCTGCGCGGCCTGATCTGTGAGCAGATTGGACGTGCCGACGAACCCGGCGACAAAGGGAGTCGACGGCGTTTCGTACACCTCGGCGGGGGTGCCGACCTGTTCGATACGGCCCTGGTTGAAGACTGCGATCCGGTCGCTCATCGTCAGCGCCTCCTCCTGGTCGTGCGTGACGAACACGAAGGTGATGCCGACCTCCCGCTGGAGGGCCTTGAGCTCGACCTGCATCTGCTCGCGCAGCTTGAGATCGAGGGCGCCGAGGGGCTCATCGAGCAGCAGCACGCGGGGGCGGCCGACGAGAGCGCGGGCGAGCGCGACACGCTGGCGCTGCCCGCCGGAGAGCTGGGCGGGGCGACGCTTGCCGAACCCTTCCAGGCGTACCTCGGCCAGCGCCTTCCGGGCCCGCTTGAGCCGCTCGGCCTTGCGCACCTTGCGGACCTTGAGGGCGTAGGCGACGTTCTGCTCCACGGTCATGTGCGGGAACAGCGCGTAGTCCTGGAACACGGTGTGCACGTCCCGCTCGAAGGGGGCGAGGCCCGTGACGTCCTGGCCGGCCAGCTCGATCGTGCCGGAGGTGGGGCTCTCGAAGCCGGCGATCAGCCGCAGGACCGTGGTCTTGCCGGAGCCGGACGGCCCCAGCATCGAGAAGAACTCCCCGTCCGTGATCTCCAGGTCGACCCCGGACACGGCGGCCGTCTCTCCGAACGACTTCCGCAGGCCGTTCAGCCGGACCGCGCTTCCCTGCATGGACGGGAACCCTTCTGGTGCTGTCTTACGTTGCTCGAAAAGATATGAAGTCATAGTTCAAATCTCAAGTCCCCCTTAAGGTAAAGGTTGAGTCAACGCACAAGGTGGTGGCCGTGAGGCAAGACATGGGCGACAACGGCGTCCGAAGAGCCGTCTTCACGCCGGTGGAGAACCGCGCCCGCGTGGAATCGGTCGTCCGTCGGCTCGGCGACGCCATCGAGCTCGGGCTGCTCGCCGACGGAGAGCAGCTCCCCGGCGAGACCGAGCTGGCCGCGCAGCTCGGCGTATCCACCGTGACCCTCCGCGAGGCGCTGATGGCCCTGCGCCAGCAGGGTCTGGTCACCACCCGCAGGGGGCGGGGCGGCGGCAGCTTCGTCTCGCTGCCCGAACTCCCGGGCGAGGAACGGCTCGAGGCCCGCCTCACGGGCTGGAGCACCGAGGAGCTGCGCGATCTCGGCGACCACTGGGCGGCGGTCTCGGGCGCGGCCGCCCGGCTGGCGGCGCAACGGACGGAGCCCGACGATCTCCAGCAACTGCGGCGTACGGTCGATGAGTTGAGGCAGGCTCAGGACGCCGCTTCGCGCAGCCGGAAGTACGGCCGGTTCCATGTGGAGCTGGCCGCCGCCGCCCAGTCCGCGCGGCTCACCCGGGAGCAGGTCGCCTTCCAGACGGAGATCGGGGCGCTGCTGTGCCTGGTCCTCGCGGACGACGGGTATCGCGACGAGGCCGCGGGCCGCCACAGCTCCGTTCTCTCGGCGGTGCGGGACGGGTCCGCCGACTCGGCCCGGGCCCTGGCCGAGCAGTGCGTACAGGAGTCGACGGCGCGGCTCATCGCCCGCCGCCTCGCCCTGTCCGGCACACGGTCCGGCAGCCCTCGCGACGGTCGCGACAGAGGCTGAGCCGGGCCGTCACGCCTTCACGGGTCACGCCTTCGCTGCGGGGACCACGCTGAGGTGGCTCGTCGTACGCCGTGTCCGTGCGGCCCGGCGCGTCACACCCGTGGAGCGGTCCGCCTCACGCAGGACCAGGGTCATGCGCGTATAGCCCATGTCCTGAAGGGTCTTGGGGGTTTCGCCGACGATCCGGCAGTCGGTACGGCCCCACCGAGGGTCCGGGTGCCACAGCGGCCGTACGGCGCCGTCGTGCTCCAGGGCGCCCGGGCCGACGGAGCGGATCCAGTGCGGCAGGCCGTGCCGGTACGCGGCGTCCATGATCGGATCCTGGGCGATGTCCCGGAGGATGGACAGCAGCACACGGTCCTGGCCGTGCCGCTCCATCGCGGCGGAGAAGTGGGCCAGCATCGGCAGACACCAGCTCGACTCGTGCTCGGCGAGGATCGTGGCCGCATCCGGATGGAACAGGACGAACCGGAGGAAGTTGTCCCCCGGCATGGCCGTGGGATGCGGTCCGACGCCGCGGAAAAGTGTCTCGAACGCGTCGTTCGTGAGAACGACATCCCAGCGGTGATCGAAGACGACGGACGGAAAGGGGACGGCCTCCAGGAGCGCGGCGTAGTCCTGTAAATACGCCTGAGCCTGGAGACTCTCGGGGACAGGTCGCGGCCGCGGCCGCCGCCCTCCTGCCTGGTACTCCATCGGGAGGTCACCCCTCTTGCCTTTGCGGCCTTCACGCGGCGCCGTGATCCTGCTATCACCGGTGGAGGCGTGTCAACTATCGTGGCATTTGGCGCCTGTTGACGATTGAATCTCGCCACAGTTGTGGCGAGGCCTGGATGTGAGTTCGAACGAGGGGCTAGTCTCCGGAAGTTCACGGTGCACTACCCGGATTCCGGGGGCTTCGCGCCCCATGGTTCCGCACCTTCCTCAGAGCGGTCGAGAGAAACGTGGGAGACCTGTCGGTGACGGATGGCTTCGAGGTTCCGGGCGCCACCGCGACGGGTCTGCTGCCGGCCGTGGTGGCCCGCGTCCACGCGCTCGCGGACCGGCTCGGTGTGCCGCACAGCGAGGTGTTCGACGTCCAGCGCCTGTCCGTGGCCTCCGGTGTGCCGGAGGTCGTGGTCAAGGCACTGCTGAGCGGCCGGCCCGCCGGTGAGCCGGATCTGCAGACCCGCTTCCTGCAACGCCTCGACCTGCTGCGCCGTACGCGACTGAAGCCGAACGGCCGCCGGTACACACAGCAGGAGATCGCCGACGGCGCGGGCATGTCGCGTCAGCAGGCGGGCGCCCTCATCAACGGAGACCGCCGCCCCACCATGGAGCACTGCGACGCCATCCAGCGCTTCTTCCGCGTGCACGCCGGGTTCCTCACGGCCGAGGACCCCGAGGCGTTGGCGGGCGCCCTCCAGCGCTCCGAGCAGGAGCTGCTCCAGCAACTCGCCGACCGCGAGAGAGCCTCGGCCGCCGCCGCGGCCGACCCCTTCGAGCAGCTGCTCCAGGACCACGGGGTCCGTGGCATCGCCTGGCGCGCCGCACAGCTACCGACGGACCAGCACCGGGACAAGGTCGCGGAATGGCTGGACATGCTCTTGGAGAGCGTCAAGCGGCCCGAGTCCTGATCCGGGGGAGAACGTGGGCATCGGAAAGGAAATGCGCCGCCTGTGCGGCGAGTTGGTGGGCGAGCTCTCGCTCTCGGCACCGGCGGATCCCGCCGACCTCTACGCAGCGCTGTGCGACGCCATGAGCAGACGCCGTGGCCGCCCCGTGCAGTTCCGCACGGCCGCCTTCCCGCCCGGGACCGCCAGCGGGCTCTGGCTCGACATGGCCGAGCAGGACCTCGTGGTCATCGAGGAACGCACCGCGCCCGACCACCAGTTGGTGATCCTCGGCCATGAGCTGTGGCACATGAACTCCGGGCACTGCAGCCACCACGTCGAGGGCGCGGCCGTCGCCGCCCGCTTACTGTCGGACGACGCCGATCTGCAGGCGACCGTCCTGAAGGTGGCCGCCCGTACCCGGTTCGACCTCAAGGACGAGCAGGACGCCGAGAGCTTCGGACTGCTGCTGGCGAGCAAGTGCCGTGCGTGGCTGGCCGGTTCGGCACTGCGTGGCCCGGTGCGGCGGGACGGGGTCGCCGGACGGATCGGGGCGTCCCTGGGTTATCGCGGGCCGCGGGGCTGAAGCCGCCGACGCCATGGATGATTCCAGCTACTACCTCCCGGCCGCTGTCATGGCGATCGCCTTCGGCTGCAAGGCACCCGCGCTGCTGCGCTCCTGGCGGGACCCGCTGCTGCGGTCCGTGTGCACGCTGCTCGCGCTCGCGGGCCTCGTGTTCTTCTTCGCGGCCCCGCCGACGATCTCCGAGGTCAACCGCATCACCGGCATCGCGAATGTCTCCGCGCCGCTGGTCTACGGCCTGCTGAGCGCCTTCAGCGCCGCCTGTCTGGTGCTGATCATCAACTGGCGCGGCGGTCCGCCGGAGGTGACCCGGCGGACCTCCCGCCGGTGGATCGCCGGGTACGGCGTGGTGATCGTCGCGCTGGTCACGCTGTTCGCGCTCGGGGACGCGCCGATCGAACGGCGGCGGGATCTCGACACGTACTACGCCAACACGCCGTTCATCCGCGAGATGGTCGTGCTCTACCTTGCGGCGCTCACGGTCGCGGGCGTCGCGATGATCGTCATGTGCTGTCGCTGGGCGCTTCGGGTGCACGGCTGGCTGCGGGCCGGACTGCTGATCATCGCGTTCGGCTTCCTGTTCAACATCCCCTACTCGGCGACCAAGTTCATCGCCGTGGTCGCCCGGTGGAACGGCGGGAACCTGGACGACCTGAGCACCTACGTGGCACCCGCGCTGGCCTCCGCCGGGGCGCAGATCAGCGCGGTCGGGTTCTGTCTCCCGTTGATCGGCCAGCGCATCGGGGACAGCTGGCACATCTGGTCCACCTATCGCCGGCTCGGGCCGCTGTGGCGCGAGTTGCGGCCGGTCGCCGTGCCCGAGGACCGGGCCGTACGTATCTCCTGGTGGTCGCCCGCCGAACTCCAGGTGACCCAGCGGGAGTCCGACATCCGCGACGGCATGCTCAGCCTGTGCCCGTACTTCGACTCCGAGGTGCGTGCCCACACCTACGACGCGGCCGTGGCCGCCGGCTCCGACCCCGTCCAGGCACAGGCCGAGGCCGACGCGGCCATGGTGGCGGCGGCGGTGCGGGCCAGGGCCGCCGACCCGGAGGGCAGGGTCATCAGCTCGGTGGCGACGCCCGCGGCGCCGCCCGCGTCCGCCGAGGGGCGCCGCGACCTCGTGCGGATGTCCCTCGCCCTGCGTCAGTCACCCGTCGTCGCGACCGCCCGCGGGCAGGCCGTGACCAGGTCAGGGAGAGACTTCCATGAGCGAATCCGCTAGCACCTCCCCCGGCTCGGCTGCTTCTTCCCATGGGGCCGGATCGTCGAATGCCGCTGCATCGTCGAGTGCCGCCGCATCTTCCCGTGCGACCACCCGACGTGCCGTCGTCATCGGCGGAGGCATGGCCGGCATGCTGGCCGCCGCCGCCCTCCGTGCATACGCGGACGTCACCGTCGTCGAGCGCGACGCCCTGCCCGGCGGGCCCGAGCCGCGCAAGGGCCTCCCCCAGGCCCGCCACGCCCATCTGCTGTGGTCCGGCGGGGCCCGCGCGATGGAGGACCTGCTGCCCGGGGTGACCGACGCCTGGCTCGCCGCCGGCGCCCGGCGCATCGCGCTGCCGACCGGTCTCGTCAGTCTGCAGCCGCACGGCTGGCTGCGGCGCTGGCCCGAGATGCAGTTCATGATCAGCTGCAGTCGTGATCTGCTCGACGCGGTGATCCGTGAAGAGGTCACCAAGAGCGCACGGATCACGGTCCTGGAGCGCACGGAGCTCCTGGGACTGGAAGGCGACGCCTCCCGGACCACCGGCGTACGCATCCGCACAGCACCCGAGGGCGACGCGGTGGGCGAAGAACGCGTCCTGGACGCCGATCTCGTGGTCGACGCCTCGGGTCGCGGTTCGCGGGCCACCAGCTGGCTCGACGCGCTGGGGGTCCCGCAGGCGCCGATGGAGGAGGTCGACTCCGGGCTCGCCTACGCCAGCCGGATCTTCCGCGCGCCCGCGGGCACCGAGGACTATCCCGTGATCAACGTGCAGCCGGACGCGCGCCGGCCCGTGCCGGGGCAGAGCGCGACCATCGTGCCCATCGAGGGCGGGCGCTGGCTGGTGACGCTGGCGGGCACGCGGGGCGGTCAACCGACCGGCTCCGCCAAGGAGTTCGAGGCGTTCGCACGCGAGATCCGGCATCCCTTGGTGGGCGAACTGATCGCCCACGCGGAGCCGCTGACGGACGTCGTCGTCACCCGCAGCACGGCCAACCGGCGGCGCTTCTTCGAGAAGGTCGACGCCTGGCCCGAGGGCTTCGTCGCGATCGGCGACTCCGTCTGCACGTACAACCCGATCTACGGACACGGCATGTCCGTGGCCGCACAGAGCGCACTGGCGCTGCGCGAGCAGGTGTCCGAGCACGGCCTGGCTTCGCCGGGGCTGGCGCGACGGGTACAGCGCGCCGTGGCCCGTCCGGTGACGATCGCCTGGGAACTGGCCACCGCCACGGACATGCGCTACCCCGGTGCGATCGGCAAGCAGCCCGGTTTCGCACAGCAGTTGCTCAACCGCTACGTGAACCGTCTCATGCTCACCTCGACCGGCCGGCCGCTGGTCGCCAAGGAGTTCCTCGGCGTCTTCACCCTGTCACAGCCGCTCAACACGTTACTCAAGCCCGAGGTCGTCCTCGCGGTCCTACGCGGCCCACGCCGCACACCCCTCACGGAACCACCGCTCATGGAGCGGGAACGCGTGGGCTGACGGGGCCCCCGTCACAACGACGCGGGCCGGACGCGCGGAGGTTCACGTCGCGCTGCGTTCGCTCGCTTCTCTCAGGTTCTGGTCCGCCGCGGTACTCCGGGCCGCGCCGGGGCGGCCGGAGCGCAACAGGTCGCGCCAGTGTTCGCGGCTCCAGTCGGCCGGACGGGTGGTACGCGTGAAGCCCTCGACCAGGGAGAGAAAGCGGACGGGGTCGGTGTGGAAGGGGAAGTGCCCGGCGCCCTCGAAGATCTCCAGCCGGCTGCCGGGCATCGCCTTGTGCGCCCCGTACGCGTGCCGCACCGGCACCACACTGTCCCGGTCGCCCCACATCAGCATCGTGGGCATGCCCTCGGTCAGATAGCAGCGGTCGAGCATGGTCACCACCTGGCCACGCCAGTCGACCACGGCACGCAGGGTGCGGATGAAAGCGCTGCGGGACGTGGCGTCGGGCAGCGCGTCCACGAGGGTCAGCAACTCCGGTGCGTCCTGGCCCAGATCGGTGTCGAGGAGCCTCATCAGGTGGGCGAACAGGCCCGCTTGCAGGTGCATGCCGGGCAACCGCAGTGCGGACAGCATCAGATGCGCGCCGGGCAGCGACACCGCCCGGAGCACGGGATTCACCTCGCGGCCCACGCCGCCGGCACTCACCAGGATCAGCCGCTCGGTGCGCTCCGGGAACTGGTACGCGAACTGCATCGCGACTCCGCCGCCGAGCGAGTGCCCGACCAGCGTGGCCTGTTCGATGTCGAGGGTGGAGAGAAGATCGCGCAGCCCGTTCGCGTACGCGGCCACCGAGTAGTCGGCCCGCGGCTTGTCCGAGGCGCCGTGGCCGAGCAGGTCGGGGGCGATGACGGTGTGGCTGCGGGCAAGGTCGGGGATGAGCTCGGCCCAAGTCGCCGAGGAATCGCCGATGCCGTGGATCAGGACGAGCGCCGGGCCATCACCGGCCATGCGGTAGGCGCGCCGGTAGCCGTGCACGACACGGTGGTGCAGCCGCAGTTCTCCGTCGCCCACCGGCCGCAGCCGCATGGCGCGCCGCGCACGCTCCGGCGGGATGCCGGCCATCGGCTCACCTTCCCTTCCCTCCCTCACCGCCCTTGCACAAGCCGCTGGGAGGGCGGCTCCCAGCCAATGGACAACAGCCTAGGAACGCTTGTCCCACCAGGGATTTCCGTGAGGTTTCGCCTCGGCTAACCGGGCGAACCGACGCGTGCGGAAAGGTGATTGTCAGTGGTGGACGGCAAGCTGTACTCAGCGCCACCGCTGTGCGACGGCGCGTGAACCGCAAGAGCCGAACCGAGCCGAGCCGAACCGGGAGAGTCGTCCGATGCCGACCGCCGTGCTGACCGACCACGAACGCACCGCCGTGCAGGCCTATCTGCGCCTGTTGCAGACAGTACGGGCCACGCTGGACGGGCCCGTCGGTGCGGGCCGTCCACCCGTCGTGCCGCCCGCCGCCCTGGCCGAGGCCGAGCGGGCGCTGGCCGCGGCGGGTCTCGCGGGCAACGAGGAGTCGTTCTTCCAGCTGCTGCACGCCTGGTGCCCGGAGCCGTGATGAGCCTCGCTCTGCTGTTACCCGGGGCTGGGCCCCGCTCAGCCCCGGGCGTACTCCACCGTCACCGCCGTCATCACCAGACCCCGGCCCACTGTCCAGCGCCCGAGGAAATGGTCGACGCGGCGGCCGTCCACCACCGGGCCGGGTACGAGGAGTTGGGCGCGGAAGCCACCCGACGTGGTGTGCCCGGCGTTCGTCTCGACCTCTATGTCAGCCTCGGTGAAGTCGAGCCACTCCCCGGTGAGGGGGAACCACGCCTTGTAGACCGACTCCTTGGCGCTGAACAGGAGTCGGTCCCAGTGGACGGTCGGGTGGGCCGCGGCCAGTTCGCCCAGGCGGCGGTCCTCGGTGGGCAGCGCCACGGAGGGCAGCACGTTGGCCGGCAGCGGCAGATGGGGTTCCGCGTCGATGCCCAGCGAGGCCAGATCGGTGGCGCGGGCCAGGGCCGCGGCGCGGTAGCCCTCGCAGTGCGTCATGCTGCCGATCAGACCGGCGGGCCACTGCGGGGCTCCTCGGTGGCCGGACACAATGGCCTGCGGGGGTACGCCGAGCTTCTCCATGGCGCGCCGGGCACAGGCGCGCACCACGGTGAACTCACGGACACGCTTCTCCACGGCCCGTGCGATCAGCGCCTGTTCCTCGGGGTACAGCGTCGCTCCCTCGACCTCCTCGTCACCGTGTGCCTCCACGGCCACGACCGAGTCCGGGAGCAACTCCTCGATCACTGGATCCGACCTCCATCGGCAGAATGCGGCGCAGCGTACCCGGTGGTCCGGGGCGCTTGCGCCACTCGCGGGGGTAGCCCACGGACACCTCTTCGAATCGGACGCCGTCGAGCCAGGTGGTCCGGGGAATGTGCAGGTGCCCGTACACCATCGCGGCGACGCGGTATCGGCGGTGCCAGTCCGCGGTGAGGAGGGTGCCGCACCACATCGCGAACTCGGGGTACCAGAGGACCTCCGTCGGGTGCCGGTCCAGCGGATAGTGGTTGACCAGCACCGTGGGCAGCTCGGCGGGCAGCTCTTCGAGCCTGCGCTCGGTCTCGGCGACCCGCGCCCGGCACCAGGCCTCGCGGCTCGGGTACGGATCGGGGTGCAGCAGATGCTCGTCGGTGCAGACGACCCCGGTCCCGTGGGCGTAGGCGAGGCCCTCCTCCTTGGTCGCACAGCCCGCGGGCAGGTACGAGTAGTCGTAGAGGAGGAACAGCGGTGCGACGGCGACGGGTCCGCCCGCGCCCTCCCACACCGGGTACGGGTCCTCGGGAGTCGTCACACCGAGTTCGCGGCAGAGGGCGACCAGGTGTTCGTAGCGGGCCACGCCGCGCAGGGTGACGGTGTCCTTGGGGTGGGTCCACAGCTCGTGGTTACCGGGTGCCCAGATCACCTTGCGGAAGCGGCCGGTGAGCGTTTCGAGGGTCCAGCGGATGTCGGCCACGGTCTCGGCGATGTCGCCGGCCACCAGGAGCCAGTCGTCGTCCGACTCGGGGCGCATCTGTTCGACGAGGGCGCGGTTCTCGGCGTATCCGATGTGCAGATCGCTGATGGCCAGCAGCCGGCCGGGGCGGTCAGCCGTTGACATCACCCTCGCCCCCTCCGGGAATCCTGGCGCCCCCACCATGAACCCGGGTGGGAACGCATGAACACATCCGTACGCCACCGTACAAGAGGCCTTCCGCCGGGCTCGCGCGGCATGACCGCCGTCACCTCGCCGAGCCAAGCCACCGCCAGTCAGTCCTACAAGCAGGCCGGGCCCGAGAGAACTGAGACGCCCGGAGAGGCCCTGAGTGCCCCCGAAAGTGCCTGAAGGGGCACATCCGGAGATTCGTAACACCGACGTAGCAGCAGACCCGCCTTCGAGGCCCTATGATCGGGCCCAACACAACCGCCACGCATTCCGTTTCCGAACGGCGGTTTCGTGTACCTCCATACTCCCTGGCCGGGCACGGTCTGCTTCGCCGTGCCCGCGAACCCTGAAAGGCGGCCTGCATGGTTTCTCGCGTACGCGTCTGGCTCAACCGCACGTACGCGGAGAACGTGTTCTTCATGGATCAGTTGCGGGAGAATCCCAGCGGCCGCCCGGTCGAGATCCATGCGACCCACGGCGACCCCGCCTCCCCCATCCTGGCCGCCGCCGACACCGCGGCGCCGGAGCCGGAGGGGCTGTCCCCGGCCGCGTACGTCGAGTACGCCCTCGACCAGTGCGCCCGGCACGCGATCGACGTGTTCGTGCCGGTCCTGCACCAGGCGGCCGTCGCCGCGCACCGCGAGGAGTTCGCCGCGGTCGGTACGGCCCTGCTCGCGCCGCCCGCCGAGGCCGTGACGACGTTCCAGGACAAGGTGACCGCGTACGAGGCGGTCCAGGCGCTCGGGGTGCCGGTGCCGCCGTGGTGGCGGGTGCGAACCGAGGACGAACTGCTCGCGGCGGTCGACGCGTTGGAGGCGGACGGCCACAAGGCGTGCTTCAAGCCGGCGGCAGGGGCGGGCGGAGTCGGCTTCCGCATCATCACGCGCGCCTCCTTCTCACTCATGCACCTCAATGGATTCCCCAGCCCGTACGTGCCGTTGAACCTGGTCGTCGACGCGCTGCGGCACGCCGAGGGGCCGGTCGACTGGCTGGTGATGCCGCTTCTGAAGGAGCCCGAGGTCTCCGTCGACTGCCTCACCGGACCGGACGGACGAGTGCGGATGGCGGTGGGCCGGACCAAGAACGGGCGGCGGCGCGGCTTCACCCTGCACCCGTCGTGGACCGAACCGGCGCGGCTCATCGCCCAGTCGTTCGGGCTGCACTACCTGACCAACATCCAGTTCCGTGTGCACGGGGAGAAGCCGGTGCTCATGGACGTCAACACGCGCCCGGCCGGCGGTCTGCACCAGCTCTCCCTGTGCGGCCTCAACGCCCCTTGGGCAGCGGTCCGGTTGGCACTCGGCGAGGATCCCGGGGATCTGACTCCCCCGTTCCTCGGTCCGGACTACGCGGTGGTCGCGGGACCTCGTGCGGTACGCGCCGTGTCTCTTCCGCAGCAGCGCCATGACCTCCCGCCCGCGCGGCCGGCCGCGCCCGCCCCTGCCACGGCACCGGCCGCCGCCCCGGCCTGACCCTTCGCCCCGATCACCGCGATCGTGCCCGGTCAGTCGACCGGGTACCCCCAGGCCCGCGCCAACTCGACCAGCCGCGGTGGCAGTTCAGCGGTCGGGTCGGCCGGGCGGGCAGGCTGGACACGGCCTGATTTGATGGTGGTGCTCCAGTCGCCGAGCTGGGGGCGGAACGTGCCGTGGTCCTTCTTGCCGTAGTCGAGCATGGCCGGCTCCCACGGGACCCCGAGGTAGCCGCACAGGTCCCGGGTGGCCGTCTCGGGCTCGGTGGTGAGTTCCTCGTACGTGAGCACGTGGGCGTCGAGACCACGGCGGGCCTCGTCCAGCTTCTCGCTGTAGTCGAGGACCTCGGCGCGGATCTGTTCGTGGTCCGGGTCGGTGCGGCGACGGGTGAGAGAGGTGACGACCGCGCCCGGGTGACGGAGCAGGACGATGTAGCGCGCGTCGGGCCAACATCGTTGCAGCCGGGGCCAGATGAGGGTGTTCGGCGGGGTCTTGTCGACGATGACGTCCTTGCCGCTGCGGGTGAGCTCCAGGTGGAGCACCCGGTCCCACAGCACATGTTCCAGCTCGTCCTTGTCCAGCTCCAGCGCCTCCATGGCGTCCGCCGTGAAGTGACGGGACAGATGGACGTGGAGGGTGCGCAGATGCATCTCGTGCGGGGCACGGATCCGGGAGTGGCTGTTCAGCAGGACCCGCAGCAGGGTCGAGCCGGAGCGTACCGAGGAGAGCACGAAGACCGGCGAGTCGACGAGGCGTGGGGCCCGCGGGGCGACGTACGCGTCCTTCGCCTCCTCGGCGGGGCGGCGGGGGGCGGGCACGGCGTCGAGGTTCCGGCGCGGCGGGCTCACCGCTTGGGCCATCAGTCTGCCGCGACGCTTCAGGCCATTGCGGATCGCGGACATACGTGGGTCCCGCACGGTGACACCTCTCTTTTCCTTCGCCTTGCCGCGCCATCTCAGGGGTGCCGGGCGAACTTCAGGTGTCGTGGAAGCGACGGGGCGTGCTCACGGCGGGCGGAAAACCCGCCGTGAGCAGGCCGTTTACCGCTTTCTTAATTCTTCATGGAAACGGGATCAGTCCTTCCGCCTGGCCAGCCGGAGCGTCAGCACCTCGAAGGGGCGCAGCGACACCGACACCGCGTCGCCGGCCGCGCCGGCCTCTGTGAGGGGGCGTTCCAGCAGGTCGGTGATCTGGGCCCCGGCCAGGGGGAAGCCCGTGCGCAGGGTGCCCTGGGCCCGGCCGCCACGGGACTCGTAGAGGCGTACGACGACATCGCCCGACGCGTCGTCGGCGAGCTTGACCGCCTCGACGGTCACGCCCTCGCCCTCGACGCTCACGACCGGATCACCGGGCGCACCGGCCGAGTCCGCCACCCGCAGCGGCAGGTTGAGCGCGTAGCCCTCCGCGACCGCGTCGTCGATCGTCGCGCCCGGCAGCAGCGCGTACATGAAGCGGTGCTTGCCCTGGTCGGCCTCCGGGTCGGGGATGCGCGGGGCGCGGACCAGGCTGAGGCGGACCGTGGTGGTCGTCCCGCCGTCCTCGCGGACCGTGCGGGAGACATCGTGGCCGTAGGTGGAGTCGTTGATGACCGCGACGCCGTATCCGGGCTCAGCGATGTGCACCCAGCGGTGGCCGGAGACCTCGAAACGGGCCGCCTCCCAGCTCGTGTTGGTGTGGGTGGGGCGCTGGATGTGGCCGAACTGGATCTCGGCGGAGGAGTGGGGCGCTCGGATGTCCACCGGGAAGCCCGCCTTGAGGAACTTCTCGGCCTCGTGCCAGTCGATGTCCGTCTCGAAGTCGATACGGGGGCTGCCGGCCCGGAGGGTGATCGTCTGCGTGATGCGCGAGCCCTTCCCGAAGGAACGCTCCACGCGGATCGCGCCCCGCAGCGGGTCCTCCTCGACCACCCTCACGGACTCCGCCTCCAGCAGGTCCGTGTAGCGGTTCTTGTAGTGCTTGTCGACGTCCCAGGCGTCCCAGTAGTTCGGGAGGTCGGTGTGCAGCCGGAGCAGATTGCCCTTGTCGGCGAGGACTTCGCGGTCCGCCCGCAGATCGCGTACGGAGGCCAGGGTCCCGTCCTCCGCCAGTTCGACGCGGACGAGGCCGTTGTCGAGGACGCGACCGCTGACGGTCACCGGCTGCGGGGGCTCGCCCGCTCCGAGCGGCGCGCTGCCGTTCGCGGGGACCTCCGTGTACACCGGGGCACCGGCCGGGGTGCGCACGACCTCGGCGCGGTCGCACGGGCTGGTGTTGAACACCCGCGCCTGACCGGAGCCGAGCGCTGCCACGGCCTCGGCGGTGATGGCTTCGACCTCCTTCGCCACCCGCGCGTACTCCGCCTCCGCCTCCCGGTGCACCCAGGCGATCGACGAGCCCGGCAGGATGTCGTGGAACTGGTGGAGCAGGACCGTCTTCCACAGCCGGTCGAGTTTCTCGTACGGGTAGGAGTAGCCCGGCGCGTTGAGCGCGGCCGTGGTCGCCCACAACTCGGCCTCGCGCATCAGGTGTTCGCTGCGCCGGTTGCCCTGCTTGGTACGGGCCTGGGAGGTGTAGGTGGCGCGGTGCAGCTCCAGGTAGAGCTCGCCCACCCAGACGGGGGCGTCCGGGTACTCCTCGCGGGCGGCCGCGAAGAACGCGTCGGGGTGCTCCACGACGACCTTCGCCGAACCCTCCAGGTCGGCGAGCCGCCGCGCCCGCTCCATGATCTCGCGGGTGGGACCACCGCCGCCGTCGCCCCAGCCGAAGGGCGCCAGGGAGCGCGTGCCGCCGCCCTTCTCCTGGTAGTTGCGCACGGCGCGGTCCAACTCCTCACCGCTGAACCGGGCGTTGTAGGTGTCGACGGGCGGGAAGTGCGTGAAGATGCGGGTGCCGTCGATGCCTTCCCACCAGAAGGTGTGGTGCGGGAACTTGTTGGTCTGGTTCCAGGAGATCTTCTGGGTCAGGAACCAGTCGTTGCCGGCGAGCTTGGCGAGCTGGGGATAGGCGGCGGTGTAGCCGAAGGAGTCCGGCAGCCACACGCCCTTGGTCTCGACACCGAAGTGGTCCATGAAGAACCGCTTGCCGTGGACGAGTTGGCGGGCGAGCGCCTCACCTCCGGGCAGGTTGCCGTCGGCCTCGACCCACATGCCGCCGACCGGCGCCCACTGGCCCTTCTTCACCGACTCCTGGATGCGGGCCCAGACCTGCGGGTAGTTGTCGCGCACCCACTCGTACTGCTGGGCCTGCGAGCAGGCGAAGATGAAGTCCTCGTACTCGTCGGCGAGTGCCGTGACGTTGGAGAAGGTGCGGGACGTCTT
Organism: Streptomyces montanus; assembly: GCF_005786655.1. NCBI lineage: Bacteria > Bacillati > Actinomycetota > Actinomycetes > Kitasatosporales > Streptomycetaceae > Streptomyces > Streptomyces montanus. Next base: position 73,779 of record NZ_VBZC01000019.1, on the reverse strand, counting down.
GCGCTTGGTCTCGCGGATGGGCCACAGCCAGGCGGAGTCGATGTGCGCGTGGCCTACGCCGGAGAGTGTGTGGGCGCTGGCGTGCGCGGGCTTGGCCAGTGCGGGCGCGAGCACTTCGCGGACGGCCGCGGCGCTGCCGGGGACGTCGTCCAGGTCCAGGGCGTCCATGGCCCGGTCGAGGGTGTGCGTGATCTCGTGGCGGCGCGGGTCGTGCTCCTCGAGGTGGACCATCAGTTCGCGCAGCACCTGGAGGTCCAGGTCGAGATGGAACACGTCCTCGTCCAGGACGGCGAGGTCGGCGCGGCGGAAGGTGTAGAGCGGCTTGTCGCCGGCGGTCAGGACGTCACCGAGCGGGGTCGGGGCGGAGAAGTTGTCGGCCAGGATGTCCGGGTTGGACGCCGCTTCGACGAGGTAGTGGATCTCCTCGCCGCCGGTGACCGGGTTGCCGATCGGCACGTACTGGTTGAGCGGGTTGACGGCCTTGAGCGGGGTGCCGTCCGCGAGATGGACCAGCGCCTCGGCCTGGTTGCCGGGCCAGTCGCCCACGAACCCGAGGTCGATGACGGCCTCGACGCGCCGGCCGGCCCACTCGGCGGGGACCTGTCCGCGCATCCGGAACCAGGTCGTCCCCCACGGCGGTCCCCACGGGGTGTCCATCGCGAAGGGCGCGTACGAGGCCGACGCGGCCTCCTCGAAGGGGACGGGCTCCCCCGGCGCCTGCCAGGCCTCGACCTCGAAGGCCACGGAGGCGGCGTAGATCGCGGCCTTGATGCGCTGGTCGTGAACGCGCGCGACGCGCTCCTCGATCCGGCGGCGTTCGTCATGCATGAAACTCTCCAGGTACGCGCGGGTGGTCAGGTCGGACGCGGTGCTTACGTCAGGTACGCGAGGCCGGGGTGCGCCCCGGTGTAGCCCTCGACGAGGCGGCGGGCGACGTTCACGGAGTCGACCAGCGGGTGCAGGGCGAAGGCCTTCACGGCGGTCGTCCGGGAGCCCGACTCGGCCGCGGCGAGCACCTCGCGCTCGACCGCCTTGACCGCGCACACCAGGCCGGTCGCATGGTCCGGGAGCGGATCGACGGCGACGGGGTGTGCTCCGTTGGCGTCGACGAGGCACGGCACCTCGATGACGGCGTCCGCGTCGAGTACGGACAGGGTGCCCTGATTGCGGACGTTGAGGATCAGCGTGGTGCGCTCGTCGCGGGCGATGGCCCGCATCAGGGCGAGTGCCACCTTCTCGTAGCCGCCGGAGAGGTCGTCGGCCTCGCGCTCGCCGGCTCCCGCCGCGGCGCGGCTCTCGGACATGTACGTGGCCTCGCGCTCGGCCCGGGTGTTGTCCCAGGTCGCGAGCGCGGCCGCGTCGGGACGCTTCATCGCCTCGTAGAAACGCTCCTGCTGGTCGCGCAGGAAGGCGCCGCGGGTCTTCTCGGCCTCCTGGTAGGCGCGTACGGCTTCCCGGTTGAAGTAGTAGTAGTGCAGATACTCGTTCGGGATCGCGCCCAGGGACCGGAGCCACTCGGCGCCGAAGAGCTTGCCCTCCTCGAAGGAGCCGAGCAGATCGGGGTCGGCGAGCAGTCGCGGCAGCTCGTCGCGTCCGGCGACACGCAGGCCGCGGACCCAGCCGAGGTGGTTCAGGCCGACGTAGTCGATCCAGGCCTCGCGCGGGTTGGCGCCGAGGATACGGGCGATACGGCGGCCGAGGCCGACCGGCGAGTCACAGATGCCGATCACGCGGTGGCCGAGGTGGCGGGACATGGCCTCGGTGACCAGGCCGGCCGGGTTGGTGAAGTTGATCAACCAGGCATCGGGGGCGAGCCGGGCGACCCGGCGCGCGATGTCGACGGCGACGGGCACCGTGCGCAGGCCGTACGCGATGCCGCCCGCGCCGACCGTCTCCTGGCCCAGCACACCCTCGGCGAGCGCGATCCGCTCGTCGGCGGCCCGTCCTTCGAGGCCGCCCACGCGGATCGCGGAGAAGATGAAGTCGGCGCCGCGCAGCGCTTCGTCGAGATCGGTGGTGGCGGTCACGGCGGGCGCGCCCGGGACACCGGCCGCCTGCTCGCTGAGGACGCGGGCGACGGCCGAGAGCCGCCCCGCGTCCAGGTCGTGCAGCACGACGTCGGTGACGCGACCCTCGGCGCGGTCCCCGAGGAGCGCCCCGTACACGAGTGGCACCCGGAATCCGCCGCCACCCAGAATCGTCAGCTTCACGCCACAGCCCTTTCCACGTTCATGTCCGCACCACGCGGTTCATGTCTGCACCACGCGCACGCCAGCCTCCTCCAGGGCGGCACGGGTTCCGGCGTCCGCCGACCCGTTGGTCACCACCACGTCCAGCTCCTCGGGCCCGCAGACCTTCGCCATCCCCGTCCCCGGGAACTTGGCGCGGTCCGCGAGCAGCACGACCCGGTCGGCCGCCGCGATCATGGCGCGCTTCACCGGCACCTCGACGACCGTCGTGTCCATCACCTGCCCGCCGGGCCGCACTCCACTGGTGCCCAGAAAGAGCCAGTCCGCATGCAGCTGGCGCAGGTTGTCCTCGGTGAGGAAGCCGACCAGGGAGCGGTACTCGCGGCGGACCATGCCGCCGAGCAGCACCAGCTCTATGCCCTCGTCGTCCGCGAGCTCCTCGTAGACCACCAGGTTGCTGGTGATCACGGTGATCCGGCGGCCGTGCAGCTGCCGGGCCAGGCGGTAGGCGGTGGTGCCGATGTCGAGCAGCACGGACTGGCCGTCCTCGATCATCGCCGCGGCCCGCTCGGCGATGGCGTCCTTCTCGGGGACGCGCATCTCGGCCACCTCGGCGAAGGGCTGGTCGCCCTCCTCGGCGACCGCCCCGCCGTGCACCCGAGTGAGCAGGCCCTCTTCCTCCAGTTTCACCAGGTCACGGCGTACGGTGGCGGGACTGACGCCCAGCTGCTCCGAAAGATCGGTCACGGCCGCGGGGCCGCCGGAGCGCAGGGCCCGCAGGATGAGTTGATGTCTTCGCTCTGCCAGCACACGACGAACACTACTCGTCATCTCCAATCAATTCCATGCTCAGTTCTGCTCGACTCTTGCCAAATAGGCGGGATGCGCGCACGATCCTGTGCACCGAAATTGAAGACTTTTGACGAGAGGATGTGCTCGTGGGTGACGAACGGCCCGATGTCCTGCTGACCGGGCTGCTCTTCTACGACCTCGTCCTGACCGGTCTGGGCAAACCGCCGACTCCCGGCGAGGAGATCTGGACCGAAGGTATGGGCGCCGGCCCGGGCGGGATCGCGAACCTGGCCGTGGCGGCGGCCCGGTATGGCCTCAAAACCTCCCTGGCCACGGTCTTCGGGGACGACTACTACGGCGCCCACCTCCGTGACGTCCTCGCGAACCAGGAGCACATCGACCTCTCGCTCTCCCGTACCGCGGACGGCTGGCACACCCCGGTCACCGTCGCGCTCGCCTACGGCCACGACCGGGCCCTGGTCACCCACGGCCAGGAACCGCCCCTGACGCAGGACGCGCTGATGGGCGACCCGCCCGAAGCGCGCACCGCCCTCGTACACATCGAGGCCGAGCCCCGCGCATGGCTGGCCAAGGCGGCGGCGAACGGCACGCTGATCTACGCCGACGTGGGCTGGGACCCCACCCAGCAGTGGTCCTCGGACCTCCTCGACCAGCTGTCCCTGTGCCACGCCTTCCTCCCCAACGAGACCGAGGCGACCGCCTACACCCGCACCGACACCGCGGCCGCCGCGCTCGCCAAGCTCTCCGACCTGGTGCCGGTGGCCGTGGTCACGCGCGGCCCCGACGGTGCGGTCGCCGTCGACCAGACGACGGGCGAGCACGCCGATGTGCCCGCCCTCGACCTCGACGTCCTCGACGCGACGGGAGCCGGAGACGTCTTCGGCGCGAGTTTCGTCGCGGCCTCGCTCGGCGGCTGGCCGCTCGAGGAACGGCTGCGCTTCGCGGTCCTGGCCGCCGGGCTCTCCGTACGACGGCACGGCGGGGCCCTCGCCGCGCCCGGCTGGTACGGCATCCACCAGTGGTGGCACGCCCTCGACGATCCCGGGCTGCGGCGCACGTACGGCTTCCTCGCCGACCGCCTGCCGACGGACCCGGGCCCACAGCCCCGCCCCGCCCCCGTCACGCCACCCGCTGGAGCCGTCCGCTCATGAGACGCGATCCCCTGCTCGCCCTGCGGCCCTGGGAGGCACCCGAGGTGACCTCCTGGAGGCGGCTGCCGATGAACGCCGTGGACCACCGGGACGGCGCGCTGTCGCTGGACGGCTCCTGGCACTTCCAGCTGGTGCCCGCTCCGGGCGCCTCCTCGGGCGAGTGGACACGGATCGAGGTCCCCGGCGCCTGGACCACGCAGGGCGTGGGCGACCTGCCGCAGTACACCAACTTCCGTATGCCGTGGGACGACTTCCCGCCCTCCTCGCCCGCCAAGAACCCGACGGGCGTGTACGAGCGTTCCGTGGACATACCCGCCGACTGGGCCGGCCGCCGGATCGTACTCCAGGTGGGCGCCGCCGAGAGCGTGCTGCTCGTCCACGTGAACGGCACGCCGGTCGGCATCTCCAAGGACTCCCACCTCGCGGCCGAGTTCGACCTCTCCGCCGTCGTACGCCCCGGGGATCCCGCCACCGTCCGGCTCACCGTCATCAAGTGGTCGGACGCCTCGCACATCGAGGACCAGGACCAGTGGTGGCACGGCGGGATCACCCGCTCGGTGCTGCTGTACGCGACCGATCCGCTGCATCTCGCCGACGTGACCGTACGAGCGCGGCAGAACGGGAAGCTACGGGTCGACTGCCAGGTGCGGAACACGGCGGGCGCGCTGCCCGAGGGCTGGTACGCCACCGGGGCGCTGGACGGCCGGCTGCTCGCCCAGGACGCCGAGTTCGACCGCCTGAACGCCGAGGACCTGCGCGTGTCCGACTTCCTCGGCGAGGTCCGGCTGTCGACAACCGTGCGCGACGTGCGCCCGTGGACCGCCGAGACCCCCGAGCTGTACGAGCTGACCGTACGGCTGCACCGCGCCGACGGTTCGGTCGCCGACACCTCGTCCCACCGGGTCGGCTTCCGGGACGTGGACATACGCGGCCGGGACCTGCTCGTCAACGGCGCGCGTGTCTTCATCCGGGGCGTGAACCGGCACGACTTCCACCCGCTGACCGGACGCACGGTCTCGGCGGACGACATGCGCGCGGACCTGGTCGTCCTGAAGCGCTTCGGCTTCAACGCGATCCGCACGGCGCACTACCCGAACGACCCCACCCTCCTCGACCTCGCCGACGAACTGGGCTTCTACGTCGTCGACGAGGCGAACATCGAGTCGCACGACCACGCCCACGAGATCGCCGACGACCCCCGGTATCTGGGGGCCTTCGTGGACCGGGTCTCGCGCATGGTGCTGCGGGACAAGAACCACCCGTCCGTCGTCATCTGGTCGCTGGGCAACGAGTCGGACTACGGCGCGAACCACGACGCGGCGGCGGGCTGGGTCCGTCGCCACGACCCCACCCGTCCCCTGCAGTACGAGGGCGCGGCCAAGCTGGACTGGGCGGATCCGTCGCCGGCCTCCGACATCGTCTGCCCGATGTACGCGCCGATCGAGGAATGCGTCGTGCACGCCCTGTCCGGAGAGCAGACCAAGCCGCTCATCCAGTGCGAGTACTCGCACGCCATGGGCAACAGCAACGGGACACTGGCCGACCACTGGGCGGCCATCGAGTCCATCCCAGGACTTCAGGGCGGCTTCATCTGGGAGTTCTGGGACCACGGCATTCTCCAGCGGGTGAGCGATGGAAGACCGGTCGGGCGCGCGGGCGCCGGGCTGTACGACAACGGCGTAGCCGCGCCCGGCCACCGCTGGGCGTACGGCGGCGACTTCGGGGACAGCCCGAACGACGGGGTGTTCTGCGCGGACGGGATGGTGTTCCCGGACCGGACGCCGAAACCGGCGATGTACGAACACCGGGAGATCGCGGCACCGGTGCGGCTGCGGTACCGCCAAGGGGTGTTCCTGGTCCAGAACCGGCAGCACTTCCGGGGGCTGGACTGGCTCGCCGCCGAGTGGATTCTCGTGCGGGCGGACGGCACGACGCGCACCGCGACAGCCGCACTGCCCGACGTACCGCCGGGCGGGTCGGAGACGATTCCGATGCCGTTCCCGCTTCCCGAGGGCGAGGCCTGGCTGACGCTGCGGGTGACGACGGCCGACGACGAACCGTGGGCGCCGCGCGGCACCGAGGTGTGTCTGCCGCAGGTACGGCTGAGTACGGGAAACACCCGCTTGCCCGAGCCGGTGGCCGGTCCGCCCGTGGAGGTGGACGAAGACGGGCTGCTGCTCCACCCGCTCCTCGCCTCGCCCCCTGTCCTCTCGCTGTGGCGCGCCCCCACCGACAACGACGAACTCGGCGGCATCGCGGCCCGCTGGCGCGACTGGGGACTCGACGCGCTGGTCCGCAAGGTCGTGGATGTCCAGCGCGAGGCTTCCCGGGTGACCGTGGTCGCCGAGTACGCGACGGGTGCCGGGACCGTCCACCACGAGCAGGTGATCACGCCGATCGCCGGGGGCCTGCGGATCGAGGAGACGGCCGAGCTGCCGGAGGAGCTGGACGACGCGGCGCGGGTCGGCACGGTCTTCGAGACGGTCGCCGGGCTCGATGTCCTGGACTGGTACGGGCAGGGCCCCTGGGAGTCGTACCCGGACCGGAGCGCGGGTCCGCCCGTCGGGCACCACTCCCTCCCGGTGAACGAGCTGTTCACGCCGTATCTCCGGCCGCAGGAGAGCGGCGGGCGGCACGGAGTGCGCTGGTTCACGCTGTCGGCGCCGGACGCCACGGGACTGACCGTGCAACTCGGGGCGCCGAGCCAGGTCTCGGTCACCCGGTACCGCGCCGAGGACCTGGCCGCCGCCACCCACCACGACGAGCTGGTGCCACGGCCCGGCTGCGTCGTGCACCTGGACGCCGCGCACCGCGGCCTGGGCACCGCCTCCTGCGGGCCCGACACCTCGCCTCAGTACCTAGTCGCGCCGGGCACCCACCGCTGGTCCTGGACCCTGCGCGTGCTCTGACCCCGGTAACGCATCCCTATCCAGGCACCCCCCTCCTCAGCACCCCCCTTGGCACCCCCTTCTACGCATCCCCCTTTACGGAGCAGAAGTGTGCAATTTGCATGAGCACGACCAGGCCGAGGCCGAGCAGGCGGGCGCCGGCAGACGGAACTTCCTGCGGGCGACCGCGCTGATCGGCGCGGCCGCGGCAACGATGACGCTGCCGACTGCCACGGCGCAGGCGGCACCGGAGTCGAGGACATGGAGCCCCGACCCCGACAGCCACCGCTTCACGCTCGTCGTGATGCCCGACACGCAGTACCTCTTCGACGGGCCGAGCATCAACCCCGCGCCGATCGAGGCGTCGCTGCGCTACATCCTGGAGCAGGGGGAGGACGAGAACATCGCCTTCCTCTCCCACCTGGGAGACCTCACCGAGAACGGCGCGCAGGCCGAAATGGCCGCGGCGGGCAAGGCGTTCGAGCTGCTCGATCAGCAAGGTGTGGGGTACAGCGTGCTCGCGGGCAACCACGACGTCCGGTCGTCCACCGACGATCAGCGGGGCCCGACCCCGTATCTGGAGACCTTCGGCCCGCAGCGGTTCAAGAGCAAGCCGACCTTCGGCGGTGCCTCGCCCGACGGCTACAACACCTTCCACCTCTTCAAGGCGGGCGGCCGGCAGTGGCTCGTCCTCGCTCTGGACTGGCGACTGTCGGCGCAGGGGTACGCATGGGCCAAGGACGTCATCGCGCGGCACCCGAAGACACCGGTCATCCTCACCACCCATGAACTGGTCTACGAGGACGACACGCTCTCGGCTTACGGCCAGCAACTCTGGGACCAGCTGATCGAGGAGCACGACCAGATCTTCCTCACCCTCAACGGGCACAACTGGCCGGCCGGACGTGCCGTCCGCAAGAACGCGGCCGGGAACGACGTCCACCTGCACCTGACGAACTATCAGAACCGCTACTACGGCGGCGCGGCGATGATCCGCCTCTACCGCTTCGACCTCGACCGCGACACCATCGACGTCGAGACGATCTCCCCGTGGATCCTGGGCCGGGCTGCCGACGGGCTCAACGAACTGGAGCGGCAGGAGATCGAGCTGACCGGTCCCGAGGACCGTTTCTCGGTCGCCATCGACTTCGAGAAGCGCTTCTCCGGCTTCGCCCCGATATCTCCGCGGGCGCCTCGGCCCGCCTCCGAGATGCTGGTCCCGGGGACGGTCGCGTACTGGCGTTTCGACGGGCACAAGGACGGCGCGGCCGTGGACGGCACGGTCCGTGACCTGTCGGGGCGCGGCAACGACCTGACCGTGGTCAGGGTCCAGAACGGCTCCCTCACGTGGTCGTCGGCACACCACCCCGACCAGCCGGGCCATGGCAGCCTCTCCTTCCACGGCACCAAGTCGCCGCTGCGGGGCGCCTATCTGCGGACGGCCGAGAACGCGCCGCTCAACTCGGCGACCTTCCGCGCTGGTTACACCTTCGAGGCCTTCTACCAGCTGCCCGACGACTGGGATCCGTCCCGCAACGCCTGGTCCGGGCTGATCAGCCGGACCGGTACGGGCGGGGCCGCGGGCAAGACGGAAAGCGACCCGGACGAGCCGCTCGCCACCCTGTCGCTGTCCGACGGCCCCGGCCCGCAGTGGGCGGTGCGACCGCTCAACCAGGAGGGCATCGCCACCAACTGGGGTGATGAGACGGCCCGGGAGCTGTGGTGGCACGTAGCCGTCGTCAATGACGGCTCGCACACGACGATGTACGTCCAGGGCTGCCCCGTCGCCCGCAACCCCACCGCGGTCTCCATCGGACTCACCTCGCTCGGTCTGCCGTGGCTGCTCGGCGGCTACGAGTACGCCGGGAAGATCGACCAGATCCTGCACGGGCGGCTCGGCGACGTCCGGATCGTCGAGCGGGCACTGCCGGTCTCGGCGTTCATGAACCACTGAGAACCCCTCAAAAGCCCCACCACCCCCCCATGCTCGATGCGTGTCCGACTCCTTGAGAAAGAGATCACCCCATGTCCGAGCAACAGCTGCCCAGTTGGGCGGATCCTTCCGTCTCCCCCGCCGCCCTCGATCCGCAGGGCCTCTCCAGACGTCAGCTCATTCGCCGTGCGGGCCTGTTCGGCGCCGCGTTCGCGGTCGGTTCCCTCGCGACTCCCGCGGCCGCGCAGACCACCGTGCTCGGCGGCGAGGACCCAAGGCTCGCCTACCTCGTCGGCGACCACCACGTCCACAGCGTCTACAGCCACGACGCCAAGTACCGATTCGACCAGCTCGCCCAGGCCGGCGCCCAGTACGGCCTGGACTGGATGGTGTTCAACGAGCACTCCAACTTCGGACACGCGTACATCGGCGCGCAGATGGAGCACGAGCAGATCCTCAAGGCACGCGCCGCCAACCCGCGCCAGCTGATCTTCCAGGGCCTGGAGTGGTACATCCCGGGCGCCGAGCACTGCACGGTCTTCGCCGCGCCGGGTCCGCACGAGGTCGACATCCTCACGCAGTTCGAGCTCGCCTACGACGGCAAGCTGCTGGGCTACGCGGCGGGCGGTCCCACCCACCCCGACACTCCCCGCAACGAGGCGCACGCCGTCAAGGCCATCCAGTGGCTCGCCGAACAGCGCCGCAGCGGCTTCATCGACGACGTGCTCGTCCTCGCCAACCACCCGCTGCGTCTGGGCATCGACTCACCCCACGAGATACGGAACTGGCGGGACGCGGCTCCCGAGATCATGATCGGCGTGGAGGGTGCGCCCGGCGCCCAGGGCGGCGGCATCCCCGGCTGGCGCGGTCCGACCTCGATCCGCGGTGAGTACGAGAACAAGCCTTCGGAGAACTCCTGGCCCGGCTACCCGGTGGAGGCGTACGTCACGTACGGCGGCTTCGACTGGATGACGGCCACCGTCGGAGGCCTGTGGGACGCCATGCTCGCCGAGGGCAAGCTGTTCACGATCACCACCAACTCCGATGTGCACCGGGTGGTGTTCGACACCTGGAAGAACGGCGACTGGCTGCCCGGCCAGAACTTCGACAACACCGGCCGGCTGCCCGACCCGGTGAACACGACCGAACCACAGCCTGGCGGCGACTTCTGGCCCGGCCAGTTCAGCCGCACCCACGTGGGCGTGAACCGCTACGGCTACCGCGCGGTGATGGCGGGACTGCGCGCGGGCCGGGTCTGGCTCGACCACGGGCATCTGCTGGACGGTCTCGAGGTACGGCTGAAGCGGGACAGCGACGGCGGCAGGGGCGTCACGCTGGGCGGCCGGCTGCGGGTGCGCCCCGGGGAGAAACTGACCCTGAGCGTGACCGTGACCACCGCCTCGCGGCCCAACCCGCACGGCATCCTGCCCGAGCTCGCCCATGTCGACGTGATCCGCGGCGCGGTGCGCGGTCCGGCAGCCGACCGCGACGAGTGGCGCGCGCCCGACACGAAGGTCGTGCACACGACGGACGTGTCCGGCCGCGAGGGAACGTACACCCTGCGCATCCCGCTGGTCGCGGGCGACGAGTCCTTCTACGTGCGGCTGCGCGGCAGCGACGGCAACCGCAACGGAGCGGGGTACCTCGGCGCCTCGGTCGACCCGCACGGTCCGATTCCCCACGAGCCCGGCAACGGCGACCCGTGGGTGGACACATGGTTCTACTCGAACCCGGTGTTCGTGAACGTTGAGGGCGCCTGAGTGCCCTTTTTAGTCCGCGGGGGCCGAGCGGCCCCTTCAGGGGCGCGGGGAAACTGCGCGACCAGCCACAGCCGGCCCGCAGCTTCGACCGCGCCCCAGCGGAGCGATCAGGCGTAGAACCGCGACAAGCTCTGCAGCACAGCCGCAGGCTTGGCACCACCCTCGACCTCGATCGTGCCGTCCACCGTGATCTGCACACCACCCGGCACGTCCTCGACCTCCGCCAGCTTCCCCACCAGCCGGATCCTCGACCCGACCTTCACCGGCGAGGGGAACCGCACCTTGTTCAGGCCGTAGTTGACCTTCGTGGTGACGCCCTGGACGTCCAGCAGCTCTGTGAACAGCGGAATGAACAGCGAGAGAGTCAGGTACCCGTGCGCGATGGGCGCCCCGAAGGGGCCCTCGGCCGCCTTCTCGGGGTCGACGTGGATCCACTGGTGGTCACCCGTGGCGTCGGCGAACGTATTGATGCGCTCCTGCGTGACGTCGATCCACTCACTGGTGCCGAGGTCGCTCCCGGCGAGCTTCTTGAGTTCGTCGATGCCGTTCACGGTGATGCTCATATAGCGTTCCTTCAACTGAGACTGAGTATGAGTGAGTTGACGGAGAGTCAGCGACTTCCGTAGCGCTTGCGCACCCGAGACTTCAGGAGCTTGCCGGAGGCGGTACGCGGCAGTTCGTCCGCGAGCACCACCGACTTCGGGATCTTGTACTTGGCCAGGCGTCCGGCCAGGGACGCGAGGATCTCGTCGGGGTCGAGCGCCACGTCCTCGCGGGGCACGACGACCGCGCGCGGTACTTCGCCCCACTTCTCGTCGGGCACGCCGATCACCGCGCACTCGATGATGTCCGGGTGGGCGAGGAGCTGGTCCTCGATCTCGGCGGGATAGATGTTCTCGCCACCGGAGATGATCATGTCCTTGATGCGGTCGACGATGTAGACGTAACCGTCCTCGTCGACCCGCGCGGCGTCCCCGCTGCGGAACCACCCGTCGCTGAACGTGGCGGCCGTCTCGTCGGGCAGCCCCCAGTAGCCGGGCATGACGTGCGGTCCGCGTACGACGACCTCGCCGGTCTCGCCGACTTCGACCGGCGCCAGGTCGGGCCGTACGACGCGTACGTCGCTGAAGAAGTGCGGCACACCCGCCGAGCCCGCCTTGGTGACCGCGTGTTCGGCGTCGAGGAAGAGCGTGCCGGGCGCGGCCTCGGTCATGCCGTAGCCCTGGAGGAATGTGAGCCCGCGTTCCTGGAACTTGGCGATGAGCGGGGTCGGCACCGGGGAGCCGCCGCAGCTCAGCATGCGCAGCGAGGACAGGTCGGCGCCGGCCCAGCGCTCGTGCCGCGCGACCTGCTCGAACATCGTCGGTACGCCGAACATGAAGGTGATCCGGTGCCGTTCGATCAGATCGAACGTGGCGGCCGGGTCGAAGGCCTCGACCAGGACGCAGGTGCCGCCCTTGAGCAGCACGGGCAGGGTGAGCATGTTCAGCCCGGCCGTGTGGAACAGGGGGGCGGAGACCAGGGCACGTTCGTCGGTGATCAGGTCCTGGTCGACGAGGACGTTGAACGCGTTCCAGGTCAGGTTTCCGTGGGTGAGCATCGCGCCCTTGGGGCGGCCCGTCGTCCCCGAGGTGTACATGATGATGCAGGTGTCGTCGGCGGTGACGGGTTCGTCGATCGGCTCGGCGGACGCCTCGGCGATCAACTCGTCGTACTCGGCCCCGACTTCGACGTACGAGCGCACGTCGGTGCTGCCCGGCAGACCGGCGACGATTCCGGACAGCGAGGGCGCGTAGACGAGTGCCCTGGCCCCCGAGTCCGCGAGCTGGTAGGCGATCTCGGGCCCGGCGAGACGGGTGTTGAGGGGGACGAAGACCGCGCCGAGCGTGCCCGCCGCGAACAGTGTCTCCAGGTACGAGGGGTGGTTCGGGCCGAGGTAGGCGACCCGGTCACCGCGTCGCACACCACCCGCGCGCAGGGCGTGGGCGAGGCGCGTGGTGCGCTCGTACAGCTCGGCGTACGAGACTTCGGTGTCATGGTGGATCAGGGCGGTGCGGTGGGGCGTCTTGCGGGCCCGGCGCGCGGGCCACGATCCCAGTCCCTCATTGCGCATCGGTGGCCTCTTACTCCGTCGTCAGTCCGAGCAGCCGAGCCGCGTTCTCCTTGAGGATCTTCGGCTTGACCTCGTCCTTGATGGTGAGCTTCTCGAAGTCGGCGAGCCAGCGGTCCGGGGTGAGGACCGGGTAGTCGGAGCCGAACAGCACCTTGTCCTTGAGCAGCGTGTTCGCGTACTGCACGAGCTGCGGCGGGAAGTACTTCGGCGACCAGCCGGACAGATCGATGTGGACGCCGGGCTTGTGGGTGGCGACCGCGAGGGCCTCGTCCTGCCAGGGGAAGGAGGGGTGCGCCAGGATGATCTTCAGATGCGGGAAATCCGCAGCGACGTCGTCCACGTGCAGGGGGTTCGAGTACTTCAGCCGGATTCCGCCGCCGCCCGGGACGCCGGCTCCGATTCCGGTCTGGCCGGTGTGGAAGAGGGCGATGGTGCCGGTCTCCTCGATCACCTCGTACAGGTCGTACGCGATCGAGCGGTCGTTGGGGAAGAAGCCCTGGATGCTGGGGTGGAACTTGAAGCCCTTGACCCCGTACTCCTCGACCAGGCGGCGGGCCTGCCTGACGCCGGCCTTGCCGCGGAAGGGGTCGATGGAGGCGAAGGGGATGAGCACGTCCGGGTTGGCGGCCGCGGCCTCGGCGACCTCCTCGTTCGGGACGGGCTCGGTGCCGGTCGCCGACTCGGCGTCCACGGTGAAGATGACGGCGGCCATCTTCCGCTCGCGGTAGTACGCGGCCGTCTCCTCCAGGGTCGGCTTGCGCTTCCCCTCGACCTTGAAATAGGCGCTGGAGGCGTCGTGGAGGTCGTCGTCCAGGGACGAGTGGCCCTTGGAGGAGACCTCGGCATGCGTGTGGACGTCGATCGCGACGAGTTCCTCGACGTTGAGGGTCGTCATGGTTACGCCTCCGGGAACTTCGGCGCGGGGATGCCCACGGTCTGCGGCTCGGCGCCCAGCGAGGTGGGCCAGGCCTCGGCGAGGGCATCGGGCGACCAGCCACCGTCAGCGTACGCCGCCTTGATCTCCTGCGGATGGGACCAGAGGGTCACCTTGTCGCCGCCGATGCCGATGGCCTGGCCGGTCACGCCGCGGGCGGCCTCGGACGCCAGGAACGGGATCAGCGCGGCGCAGTCCTCGGGGGTGCCGAAGCCCTCGCCCTTGCGCAGGAAGTCCGGCAGCGGCTCGCCCTGGCGCATCGCCTCGATGTAGGGGGCGAAGGCCGGGATGGTCTCGGTCATCGCGGTGGCCGCCACGGGCACGATCGCGTTGACGGTGATGCCCGCGCGGCCCAGCTCCATCGACCACGTACGGGCCATGGCGGCGATGCCGGCCTTCGCGGCGGCGTAGTTCGTCTGGCCGAAGTTGCCGCGCTGCCCCGCCGGGGAGCCCACCAGGATGATGCTGCCGCCCTCGCCCTGCTCGCGCAGGCGTACGGCGGCGGCGCGGGCGCAGGTGAAGGTGCCCTTCAGGTGGGTGGTGATCACCGCGTCGAAGTCGTCGTCGGACATCTTCCACAGGACCTTGTCGCGCAGGATGCCCGCGTTGGTGACCAGGATGTCGAGGCGCCCGAACTCTTCCACCGCACGAGTGACCAGGCGGTCCGCGGCCTCGGACGTACCGACCGCGACCACCTCGGCGACGGCCTTGCCGCCGGCCTCGGTGATGGACTTGACGGCCTGCTCGGCCACGGCTTCGTCGATGTCGTTGACGACCACGGAGGCGCCTACGGCAGCCAGGGCGTGCGCGTAGGCCAGGCCGAGGCCACGGCCACTGCCGGTGACGACGGCGACCTTGCCGGTGAGATCGATGCTGGGCACGAGGGGGTCCCTTCGAGAAGGAGCTGCGGCTACGAGATCGAAGCTAAGGACAATAATTGTCGACGTCAATAGTTGTTGGTCGCTCAGTTGTGCGTCATGCTGTCTCCCGTACGCAGGACCCGCCGCAGTACGCAGGACCGCACCACGCAGGACCCCCAGCAGTACGCAGGACCGCCCCGCCCCGGGGCCTCGACCAGGGAGCCCGTCATCACCGGCCAGCAGCACGCAACGAACCCCGACGCCATCGACGCGCAGGAGCCGTGGATGCGCGGGCTGCACGCGGACACCGGCTACCTGCTGTACCGGATCGGTCTGCGCTCGGGGCAGCTGTTCAACGCGTTCCTCCAGGAGTCGGGGCTGCGGCTGCGTCACTACGCGCTGCTGCGCTTCCTGGCCACCACCGAGGGCGCGCTGCAGCGGGAGCTGAGCACCCGGCTCGGGTACGACCCGAGCGCGATCGTCGGCCTGGTCGACGACCTGGAGAAGCTCGGCTTCGCCGCCCGTCGCCCGTCGCCCGACGACCGCCGCAGCCGGATCGTCGTCCTCACCGAGGACGGCCGGGCATTCCTGCGTGACACCGACGAGGCGGGGCTGCGCGCGACAAGCACCCTGCTCCGCCCCCTCGACGCCACCGAGCGGGACACGCTGCACAAGCTCCTGCAACGGATCGCCGAGACCGAACTCAGCTGATGACCGCACGCTCGGCGCCCGACCGCCTCCTCTCCGTGCTCGCCGCCTTCGATCACGACCACCCGGCGCTCTCCCTCACGGACATCAGCCGCCGGGCCGGGCTCTCCCTCACCACCGCCCATCGTCTTGTGAGCGCGCTCAGCCAATGGGGCGCCCTGGAACGCGACGAGTCCGGGGTGTACCACGTGGGGCTGCGCCTGTGGGAGGTCGCCGCGCTCGCCCCGCGCGGCCTGGCCCTGCGGCAGATCGCGCTGCCGTATCTGGAGGATCTGTACGAGGCCACGCACGAGAACGTGCAGCTGGCGGTGCGCGACGGCTCCGAGGTCGTCTACATCGAGTGGATCTCCGGGCGCTCCGCGGTCGGCGTACGGATCCAGGTGGGCGCGCGCTGGCCGCTGCACGCGACCGGGGTGGGGCTCGCGCTGCTCGCGCACAGCGACGTCGCTTCGCAGGACGCGTACTGCGCGCAGCCGCTCGCCCGGTTCACTCCGCACACCATCACGGACCCGGTGACCCTGCGCCGCGCCCTCGCCGAAGTCCGGCGCTCGGGCGTGGCGGTGAGCAGCCGTCAGGTCACCGAGGACGCGCTGTCGGTGGCCGCTCCGGTCAGAGGAGCGGACGGCTCGGTCGTGGCGGCCGTCTCCGTGGTGGTGCCCCAACGCGACGCCCAGACCCCGGCGTTGATCCCGGCGGTGCGGCTCGCGGCGCGCGGCATCTCCCGGGCACTCGGCTGGCAGCCGGAGCCGGACAAGCCGCCGGGCGGGCTGACGGGCGAGTGACGGGATACTGACCTGTCAGACGGATAGCCACTGTGCCCGACCCGTACACCACGCGCGGCCTCACCTCGGAGGACGGGCAGGCCCTGGTCATCCCCGTTACGCTGAAGGGCGCTGCTTATCGCGGTCAGCGGAGTCGCGGGCGCGTTCCTGGCGCCGTTCGGGGTCAGCCAGTTCACCGACATCTCCATGTTCGCGATCCAGGTCACGACGATGCTCGGACTCGGACTCGCCGTGGACTACGCGCTGTTGATGGTGGTTCGCCTCCGCGAGGAGCGCAGGACCACCGACAACGTCGTGGAGGCCATGCACCGCACGGTCGCGCGCGCCGGACGCACAGTGCTGTTCTCGGGTCGTCGACATGCTGGCCGCGCTCACGCTGCTGCCCGCGCTGCTCGCCCGGTTCGCCCCGACGCGCAGCAAACCGGTAGGCGGCAAGGCGGCAACCGATCTGGTCCAGCGTGTACGGGACGTACGCGGGGACGAGCCCGAGGTCACCGGTGTGGCGGCCCGACTGGTCGACTTCCGCACGATGCTCGGCGACCGCGCGCCCTGGGCCGCCCTCACCGTGCTCGCCGGCATCTTCACACTGCTCTTCGCCTTCACCGGCTCGCCTGGTGGGCCCCGAAGGGGCTGCGTCAAGCACACGACCGCTTCGGCCTCCACGAGGAGGCTGCACCCGCTGAGCCCCAACTGACAGCCCTGTCCTGATCCCGGCCGGCGGCGCGCCATCCCAGGCATGCACCCAGCGAAAGCGTGAACACTTTCCCGGAAAGTGTTCACGCTTTTCGCAGCTGGTGTCCCGGCAGAGGGTGATGGGCCAACAGCGTCCCCTCGGACAGGGCCTTCGCGATCGTTCACCGCGTGAACTCCCCTTCCCCGCAAGCACTTTCTCGGCTTTATCTCTTGACGACTGGCGCCACAGAGAGCACATTGTCCGGCGCAGCTGAATTGAGAGCGCTCTCAGCGCACCCGCACCTCCCCCCACCCTCACTGAAGAGGCACCCATGAGCGGAACTCACAGCAAACGCAAACCTCGTCGGCGTGTGCTCATCGCCGTCCTGAGCACACTGGGCCTGGCCGCGGGCGCCGCCGCGGCCGTCACCCTGCCCGCCAACGCGTCGCCGCCCCCTCCCCCGACGGGCTGGACAGAAGTGTTCGTCGACGACTTCAACGGCTCCGCGGGCTCCGGCGTCGACACCGGCCACTGGCAGTACGCGACGGGCACCGGCTACCCGGGCGGGCCCGCCAACTGGGGCACGGGCGAGATCGAGACGATGACCGACAGCACGGACAACGTCGCCCTCGACGGCAACGGAAACCTGCGCATCACGCCACGCCGCGACACCTCCGGGAACTGGACCTCGGGCCGCATCGAAACCAACCGCACCGACTTCGAGCCGCCCGCCGGAGGCAAGCTGCGCGTCGAGGGCCGGATCCAGGTGCCGAACGTCACCGGCGCCGCCGCCAAGGGCTACTGGCCCGCGTTCTGGATGCTGGGCGAGCCCTACCGCGGCAACTATCAGAACTGGCCGAGCGTCGGCGAGTTGGACATCATGGAGAACACCCAGGGCCAGAACACGGTGTTTGCCACGATGCACTGCGGCACCGCCCCGGGCGGCCCTTGCAACGAGAACACCGGCATCGGCGGATCCGCCCCGTGTCCCGGCACGGCATGCACGGCCGGATTCCACACGTACGCCGTGGAGTGGGACAGGTCGACCGGCACGGAAGAGATCCGCTTCTACGTCGACGACTCCAACTTCCATACGGTGCGGGAGAACCAGGTCGACGCGACGACTTGGGCCAACGCCACCGACCACGGCTTCTTCATCATCCTGAACGTCGCGATGGGCGGCGCCTTCCCGAACGCGCACGGCGGCGGCCCGGACAGCGGCACGGAACCCGGCCACCCGCTCGTGGTCGACTACGTCCAGGTTCTCCAGGCGGCCGGCTAGGTGATCGATTCCAAGGGATGAGCCGAGTGCATGGGACGAGGGTGTCCATCAGTCCAACGTCGGTGTGTGGAGAAAGAGTTGGACACCCTCGCGACCCCCTCGCCACCGACCCGGGCCTGGTTACCCCTTGGATTCGATCACTTAGGACGCACGTAATTTCCCCGCACAGTTCGCACCATGCTCGCCTTGAGCCGCGGACGAAGGGGAAGGATCACCTCCGCACATACCCCGAACGCACTTGCGGAGAGGCAGGTGGACGGATGTCCCTGGCGGAGCGGATGGGCGGCGAGGGCGGCGGCCCCAAGGCCATCGACGGCTTCGGCGATGCCCGGGTCGGTGGGGGGAACAGGACCTCGGCCGGGCGTCACGCGCTGCTGCCGCTACGGCTCTTCCTCGGCATCACCTTCGTCTACGCCGGTTTGGACAAGCTCACCGACTCCGCTTTCCTCGCCGGCAGCGGTGACGGCTCGCTCGCCTCGCTGCTGGAGAGCGTGCACCAGACGGCGGCCGTGCCCTGGCTCATCGACCTCGCGCTGAAGAGCCCGGAGGGTTTCGGCTATGCCATCGCGGCGGGCGAGATCGCCGTGGGAGCGGGGACGTTGCTGGGCCTGTGGCCCCGGCTGGCCGCATTCGGCGGGGGGCTGATCTCGCTCACCTTCTGGCTGACGGTCAGCTGGGAGACCGAGCACTACTACTACAGCAATGACCTTGCCTATCTGATGTCCTGGCTGCCGCTGCTGCTGTCGGGGGCGCCGACGTACTCGCTGGAATCGTTGCTGGCGGTGCGGCGACGGCGGAGGGGCCAGCAGATATTCGGCTAGAGAACTTGTCCGGAATGGGGGCCTTCGTCGTGACTGGCCTCGTGGTGGGAGTCGTGGCTAGAACGAGCAGCCCTGCTCCAGGTAGTGGCGCGTGACGGCCTCCGTCGGGAGATGCGCGCGGAACTCGTAGCACCACATGGCTCCGACAGTCTCCACCCGGGCGACCGCGGTCACCTCGGTGGGCGAGCGCTCCACACTTTCCAGCCGGTCAACCGAGGCGTCGATCGTCTCGCCGCCCATCCCGTCGGGCTTCGGGAGGGCCAGGGCCAACTGCATCTCGGCATCGGTCAACCGTCCGTCGGCCATCGCGTCCTCCATCTGTCGTTCGATCTTCTCGGCGCCCGCTTCGAGTTCGGCCCGGCGGGCGTTTCCCGCCTGGGCGTCGCGCTCGCGCTGGAAGCGGTAACAGCCGTCCGGCTTCAGCTGCTTGGCGGTGACGGAGAACGTGGTCACCCGGAACTCATAGCAGTCCTTGCCCCCAGGTCCGGTGCCGCCATCCAGCCACGCAAGCGTGGTCAGCCGGCCGCTCGCGGTCTCGGTGTCCTGGATCCTGATGCCCGAGGTCTTCCACACCTGCGCGGTGCCCGCGCCCTCGACCCCGCCACGGGCCACCGCGGCCCGCAGTTCCACGATCACGTCGTCGGCGACCTCCGTCGGCTTCCGGTACGGCCAGGGCGAACGGTCGAGGCAGGACCGCGCGGGCACTTCGCGTACGGAGACGGAAGGCGAACCGGCAGAGGGGACGGCCTCGAACCGGTAGCACCCGTCGGCGTCCCCGCTGCCGACGAACCCGGCACCCACGAAAGCCGACAGCCGCACGGTGACCGTGACGGTCCGGGCCTGACGCCGGACCTCGGGGTGCGGCTTCGCGTACCCCACCACCGCCCGGTCGATTTCGGTACCGAGCAGGACGCCATCGGCGGCCGCCCGCGCCAGGGCGGCCCGCGTCCGGTCCACGCTCTCTTTCAGATCGTCCCGCGCCTGGTTGCCGTAACGCCAGCCGCTCGTCCCGATCCACGCCATCACGCCAACGACCACCACCAGGGAGAGCACCAGCATGGTCAGGCAACCATTGATCAGACATCCCCCGCGTCTCGCCACTCCGGCAGACTCCCCCAGCCGCCGACCCCGGGCACACCCCTTGTCCGATACGTGATGGAACAGACCCCGGACCATGGTCGAACCGGACCGTGGTCGAACGGGGCGTCCCTCCTTCACAGTGTGAACTCCCCATTCCTCGGGGGGCTTTCGCTGCTTTACCTCTTGACGACCGGAGTACCGAAGAGCACATTGGCCGCGCAGCTGTGATGAGAGCGCTCTCACAAACACCCGCGCACCTCCATCCCGTACCCGAAGAGGCACCCATGAGGGAAACTTCCGGCACACAAGTCAGACGCGGTAGACACGGTCCGTTTCGGCGTACGCTCATCGCCCTCGCCAGCGTCCTGAGCCTGGCGGCGGCCGGGGCGCCGGCCGCCCAGGCGGACGCGCCCGCGCCGCCGGCCGGCTGGACCCAGGTCTTCGTCGACGACTTCAACGGCGCCGCGGGCACCGGCGTCAACACCTCGAACTGGCAGTACGCGACCGGCACCGGCTATCCCGGCGGCCCCGCCAACTGGGGTACCGGCGAAGTCGAGACGATGACCTCCAGTACCAACAACGTGGCGCTGGACGGCTCCGGGAACCTCCGGATCACCCCGCGGCGCGACGCCTCCGGCAACTGGACGTCAGGCCGCATCGAAACCAACCGCACCGACTTCCAGCCGCCCGCCGGAGGCAAACTGCGTGTCCAGTCCCGGATCCAGATGCCGAACGTGACGGGCGCCGCCGCCCGGGGCTACTGGCCGGCCTTCTGGATGCTGGGCGCGCCCTACCGCGGCAACTACCAGAACTGGCCGAGCGTCGGCGAACTGGACATCCTGGAGAACGTCCAGGGCGTCAACACCGTGTGGGCCACCATGCACTGCGGCACCAACCCGGGAGGTCCCTGTAACGAGACGACCGGCCTCGGCGGCTCCACATCCTGCCCCGGCACGACCTGTCAGGCGGGCTTCCACACGTACAGCATGGAGTGGGACCGGTCGACGAGCCCTGAGGAGATCCGCTTCTACGTCGACGGCACCAACTACCACACCGTACGAGCGAACCAGGTCGACGCGACGACCTGGGCCAACGCCACCAACCACGGCTTCTTCATCATCCTGAACGTGGCGATGGGCGGCGCCTTCCCTGCCGCGTACGGCGGTGGCCCGGACAGCGCCACAGTGCCCGGCCACCCGCTCGTCGTCGACTACGTCCAGGTGCTGCAGGCCGGCGGGGGCGGCACCACACCTCCCCCGACCGGCAACCGTGACGCGTACAGCGCGATCCAGGCCGAGTCGCACGACGGCCAGAGCGGCGTGAGCACGGAGACGACCACCGACTCCGGCGGCGGCCAGAACATCGGCTCCCTCGCAGGCGGCGACTGGGCCCTCTACAAGGGCGTCAACTTCGGCTCTACACCCGCCAAGCAGTTCTACGCCCGCGTCGCCAGCGGTGCCCCCTCCGGCGTCAGCGGCCTGGTCGAGGTCCGCCTGGACAGCCGCACCAGCGCCCCGATCGGCAGTTTCTCGCTGGCCAACACCGGAGGCTGGCAGAGCTGGAAGACGGTCCCGGCGAACATCCGCGACGTCACCGGAACACACGACGTCTACCTGACCTTCACCAGCGGCCAGCCGGCGGAATTCGTGAACGTGAACTGGTTCAACTTCGGCCGCTGACCGAGGAGTTCGACCAAGCCCAGCGAGAGGGGCGGGCCGGCCGGCTCGCCCCTCTCAATGCAACTCCGCCCGGAACGCCGCCGGGGTCGAGTCGGTGTGCTGGTGGAAGAACTTGGAGAAGTTCGCGGCGTCGGGGAAGCCGACGGCCGCGCCGACGCGTCCGATGGCCATGTCCGTGTGGGCGAGCAGACGCTTGGCCTCCAGGACGACCCGCTTGTCGATGAAGCCCTTCGGCGTCTCGCCCGTCGCGGCGCGCACCGCGCGGACCAGGGTGCGGCGGGAGTAGCCGAGGGCATCGGCGTACGCGCTGACGCTGTGATTGGTGGCGAAGCCGTTCTCGACCGCCTCCCGGAAACGCGTGAAGGTGGTGTCGGCCTGGTCGAGCGCAGGCCGCGCGGAGCGCGCCGCGAGGTCGGCCAGCCGGAGCAGGAACGCGGTCAGGGAGTGCTGCAGCACCGCGGTGTGCACGCCCGGCGGCAGCGTCGTCGTGTCGACGTACTCGCGTTCCAGCTGTGCCAACGAGTGGTGGAGCGCGGTCAGCTCGTCCGGTTCCGGTCGCAGCAGCGGTGGCAGGTCGTAGCGGTAGAGGCCCGTGGCCTCCACGGTCGCGCGCGGGAGGAAGCCCGGCTGCATGGTCAGCACCGTCCCGCGATACCCGGCCGTCCGGGAGAAGCGGTGGACCTGGCCGGGGCGGATCCACAGCAGGTCGCCGGCCGAGACCTCGTACGCGGCGAAGTCGATCATATGGGTCACCGGGCCGCCACTGAACAGCATCACGACGTGGAAGTCGATGCGGTGCACGCGTTCCAGGGGCGCGTCCGCGTGCCAGGTGTGGCCGGGGCCCATCGGGCCGACCTGCATACCGACGCCGGAGAGGCTCTGGTCGACGGGAAAGGGGAAGGTCTTGATCCCGTCCCCGTCTTGCATGGATCTGTCTGCCATGTCCCTCTCGCGGCGGCTCGGCCCTGCGCTCCGTGTCCCACTTTCACCGAAGCCTGACACAGGCCCACCTTCCGCGTTAAAGGTCTGACTTTTAGTTTTGAAGTCGTTCGGCCTCCCATTTCTCCCTCACTGAGGACCTCTTGAAGATGAGTACGCACTCACACGACGACCTCGAGCGGACCGACCTCGACCGGCGTGCCGTCGACACGGCCCGCCTGCTGGCGGCCGACGCCGTGCAGAAGGTCGGCAACGGCCACCCCGGTACCGCGATGAGCCTCGCCCCGGTCGCGTACACCCTCTTTCAGAAGGTGATGCGGCACGACCCGGCGGACCCCGAATGGACCGGCCGCGACCGCTTCGTCCTCTCCCCCGGCCACACCTCGCTGACCCTCTACACACAGCTCTACCTCTCCGGGTACGAGCTGGAACTGGACGATCTGAAGGCGTTCCGTACGCACGGCTCGAAGACACCCGGCCATCCCGAGTACGGACACACCGCAGGCGTCGAGACCACGACCGGCCCTCTCGGCCAGGGCGTCGCCAACGCCGTGGGCATGGCGATGGCCGCCCGCTACGAGCGCGGCCTGTTCGACCCCGACGCCCCGGAGGGCGAGTCCCCCTTCGACCACACCGTCTGGGCGATCGTCTCCGACGGCGACCTGCAGGAGGGCATCTCCGCCGAGGCCTCGTCCCTCGCGGGCCACCAGAAGCTCGGCAACCTCGTCTTCGTCTACGACGACAACCACATCTCCATCGAGGGCGACACGCAGACCGCGTTCTCCGAGGACGTCCTGAAGCGTTACGAGGCGTACGGCTGGCACGTCCAGCGGGTCGAGCCGGTGCTGGGCGGTGATGTCGACGTCCACGCGCTGTACGCGGCGCTCGAGGCGGCGCGGGCCGAGACCGAGCGCCCCTCGATCATCGCGATGCGCACGATCATCGCCTGGCCCGCGCCGAACGCGCAGAACACCGAGGCCGCGCACGGCTCGGCGCTCGGCGCGGACGAGGTCGCGGCCACCAAGCGGCTGCTGGGATTCGACCCGGAGAAGACCTTCGAGGTCGCGGGCGAGGTCCTGAACCACACCCGTGAGGCCCTCGACCGCGGCGCCGAAGCGCACGCCGCCTGGGACAAGCGGCTCGACAAGTGGCGCGGCGCCCACCCGGAGCGCGCCCAGCTCTTCGACCGCGTCGTGGCCGGTCAGCTGCCCGAGGGCTGGGAGCGGGCCCTGCCGGTGTTCGAGGCGGGGACGTCCGTCGCCACGCGTGCCGCGTCCGGGAAGGTCCTCCAGGCGCTGGGCGGGGTGATCCCCGAGCTGTGGGGCGGCTCCGCCGACCTCGCGGGTTCCAACAACACGACCATCGACAAGGCGAGTTCGTTCCTGCCGAAGGACAACCCCCTGCCGGAGGCCGACCCTTACGGCCGAACCATCCACTTCGGCATCCGAGAGCACGCCATGGCCGCGGAGATGAACGGCATCGCGCTGCACGGCAACACCCGTATCTACGGCGGCACCTTCCTGGTGTTCTCGGACTACATGCGCAACGCGGTACGCCTGTCCGCGCTGATGCAGCTCCCGGTGACGTACGTCTGGACCCATGACTCCATCGGCCTGGGCGAGGACGGCCCCACCCACCAGCCCGTCGAGCACCTCGCCTCGCTGCGTGCCATCCCGGGTCTGAACATCGTCCGTCCCGCCGACGCCAACGAGACGGCGATCGCCTGGGCCGAGATCCTGCGGCGGCACGCCACCGCACCGGCCCCGCACGGCCTTGCGCTCACGCGTCAGGGCGTGCCGACGTACGAGGCCAACCCCGAGGCGGCGAGGGGTGGTTACGTCCTGCGGGACTCCTCCACCGAGACCCCGGACGTCATCCTCATCGCCACCGGTTCCGAGGTAGGGCTCGCCGTCGCGGCACGCGAGCGGCTGGAGGAAGAGGGAGTGGGCACCCGAGTGGTGTCGATGCCGTCCGTGGAGTGGTTCGAGGAGCAGTCCACGGAGTACCGGGCGAGCGTGCTGCCGCCGGCCGTGAAGGCCCGTGTGGCCGTCGAGGCCGGAATCGGTCTGACCTGGTACCGGTACGTCGGTGACGCCGGACGCATCGTCTCGCTGGAGCACTTCGGCGCCTCCGCCGACGCAAGGACCCTGTTCACCGAATACGGCTTCACCGCCGAGAACGTCGCCTCCGCCGCCCGGGAATCACTCGCCGCCGCGCGTGGTTGACCCGATCGCCAGAAAGAAGATGATCACTGTGACTGAGATGTCCGAACCCGTAGAGCCCCTCAAGTCCCTTTCCGACGAAGGCGTTTCCATCTGGCTGGACGATCTGTCGCGCACGCGGATCACGTCCGGCAACCTCGCCGAACTGATCGAGAAGCGGCACGTGGTGGGTGTCACCACCAACCCGTCGATCTTCCAGTCCGCGATCGGCTCCGGCGAGGGCTACGAGGAGCAGCTCGCCGAACTCGCCGTACGCGGCGTGACGGTCGACGAGGCCGTCCGGATGATGACGACCGCCGATGTCCGCGCCGCCGCCGACATCCTGCGGCCCGTGTACGACGCGACCGGCGGCCGCGACGGCCGCGTCTCCATCGAGGTCGACCCCCGCCTCGCGCACCGGACCGCGGCCACGGTCGCCGAGGCCAAGCAGCTCGCCTGGCTGGTGGACCGGCCCAATGTGATGATCAAGATCCCGGCGACCGAGGCGGGTCTCCCCGCGATCACCGAGGTCATCGGTCTCGGCATCAGCGTCAACGTCACGCTGATCTTCTCGCTGGAGCGCTACCGCGAGGTCATGGACGCCTACCTGGCCGGTCTGGAGAAGGCGCGGGCCGCGGGCCTCGATCTCTCCGCCATCCACTCCGTCGCCTCCTTCTTCGTGTCCCGCGTCGACAGCGAGGTCGACAAGCGGCTCGCGAAGCTCGGATCGGACGAGGCTCTCGCGCTGAGGGGCAGGGCGGCGCTCGCCAACGCCCGCCTGGCCTATGAGGCGTACGAGGACGTGTTCGGCTATGCCGACAATTCGACACAGTCCTCCGACCGCTGGACCACCCTCGCCCCGTCCGGCGCCCACCGCCAGCGTCCCCTCTGGGCCTCGACGGGCGTCAAGGACCCGGCGTACAAGGACACGCTGTACGTCGACGAGCTGGTCGCTCCCGGCACGGTCAACACCATGCCGGAAGCCACGCTGACCGCCACCGCCGACCACGGCGAGATCCGCGGCGACACGGTGACCGGCGGCTACGCCCAGGCGCGTGCCGACCTGAACGCCGTCGAACGGCTCGGCATCGCCTACGACGAGGTCGTGCGGCAGCTGGAGGACGAGGGCGTCGCCAAGTTCGAGGCCGCGTGGGGCGATCTGCTGGACGCCGTCGCGGCGTCGCTGAGCGGCAAGGGAGTCGTGGCGGAATGAGCAAGAGCGACACGTCTGTCGAGGCACTGGTCGAAGCGCTCACGGCGGAGAGGGCGCCCGCCGCGGGTGTCGCCGCCGAAGCGCCGGTCGCGCCGACGGCGGCGGATACCCCGGCCGGCGACTGGACCAACCCCCTGCGCGATCCCCGCGACCGCCGTCTCCCCCGGATCGCCGGCCCCTCCGGGCTCGTGATCTTCGGCGTCACCGGCGACCTGGCCCGCAAGAAGCTGATGCCGGCCGTCTACGACCTCGCCAACCGCGGCCTGCTCCCGCCGGGCTTCTCGCTCCTCGGGTTCGCACGCCGCGAGTGGGAGGACCAGGATTTCGCGCAGGTGGTGCACGACGCGGTGCGCGAGCACGCCCGTACGGATTTCCGCGAGGAGGTCTGGCAGCAGCTCGCCGAGGGCATGCGGTTCATCCCGGGTGACTTCGACGACGACGCCGCGTTCGAGCAACTGCGCGCGTCCGTCAAGGAGTTGGACGCCTCCCGGGGCACCAGCGGCAACTACGCCTTCTACCTCTCCGTACCGCCGAAGTTCTTCCCGAAGGTCGTCCAGCAGTTGAAGAGGCACGGGCTCGCGGACGCTCCGGAGGGCTCGTGGCGGCGCGCCGTCATCGAGAAGCCGTTCGGCCACGACCTGGCGAGCGCGCGCGAGCTCAACGCGATCGTGCACGAGGTGTTCGACCCGGACCAGGTGTTCCGCATCGACCACTACCTCGGCAAGGAGACCGTTCAGAACATCCTGGCGCTGCGCTTCGCCAACCAGATGTACGAACCCATCTGGAACCGGTCGTACGTCGACCATGTGCAGATCACCATGGCCGAGGACATCGGCATCGGCGGCCGGGCCGGGTACTACGACGGAATCGGCTCGGCCCGGGACGTCATCCAGAACCACCTGCTCCAGCTGATGGCCCTGACCGCGATGGAGGAGCCCGCCGCCTTCGACGCCGAGTCCCTGCTGGCCGAGAAGCTGAAGGTCCTCAAGGCCGTCAGGGTCCCGGACGACCTGGGCCGGCACACCGTCCGCGGGCAGTACGCCGAGGGCTGGCAGGGCGGGAAGCAGGTGCGCGGCTACCTCCAGGAGGACGGCATCGACCCCGCCTCCACGACCGACACCTACGCGGCGGTCAAGCTGGAGGTCGACAACCGCCGCTGGGCCGGTGTCCCCTTCTACCTCAGGACCGGAAAGCGCCTCGGCCGCCGCGTCACCGAGATCGCCGTCGTCTTCCAGCGCGCCCCGCACTCCCCCTTCGACTCGACCGCCACCGAGGAGCTGGGCGCGAACGCGATCGTCATCCGCGTCCAGCCCGACGAGGGCATGACGGTGCGCTTCGGATCGAAGGTGCCGGGTACGTCGATGGAGATCCGGGACGTCACGATGGACTTCGCTTACGGCGAGTCCTTCACCGAGTCCAGCCCCGAGGCGTACGAACGCCTCATCCTGGATGTGCTGCTCGGTGACGCCAACCTCTTCCCGCGCCACAGGGAAGTGGAGGAGTCCTGGAGGATCCTCGACCCGGTCGAGGACCACTGGGACTCCCACGGCAGGCCCGCGCAGTACGCCTCGGGCAGCTGGGGACCCGGGGAAGCCGACGAGATGCTCGCACGAGACGGACGGAGCTGGCGCAGGCCATGAAGATCGACCTGACCGACACCACGGCAAGCAAGATCAACAAGTCCCTGGTGGAGGGCCGCCGCGCCATCGGCACACCCGCCGTGGGCATGGTTCTGACGATGGTCATCGTGACGGACGAGGAGAACGCGTACGACTCGATCAAGGCGGCCGAGGAGGCCTCGCACGAGCACCCCTCGCGCACGCTCGTCGTCATCAGGCGCGTCTCCCGTTCGCCCCGTGACCGGACGAACTCGCGCCTCGACGCCGAGGTCCGGGTCGGCGCGGACGCGGGCACCGGCGAGACGGTGGTGCTCCGGCTGTACGGGGAGGTCGGGGACCACGCCGACTCGGTGGTCCTCCCTCTGCTGCTGCCGGACGCGCCCGTCGTCGTCTGGTGGCCGGTGGACGCGCCCGAGTTCCCCGCCAAGGACCCGCTGGGGGCGTTGGCCCAGCGCAGGATCACCGATATGTACGCCGTGGAGCAGCCCCTCCGCGCGCTGGAGGTCCGCGTCGCCTCGTACACGCCCGGCGACACCGACCTCGCCTGGACCCGGCTGACACCGTGGCGCTCGATACTGGCCGCGGCTCTCGACCAGGCGCGTGCGCAGGTGATCTCGGCCGCCGTCGAGAGTGAGGCCGAGAACCCGAGCGCCGAGCTGCTGGCCCGCTGGCTGGGCACCCGGCTCGGGGTGCCGGTCGAGCGTGTCGTCACCGCCGGACCGGTCGTGACGGCCGTACGGCTCGGCACGGAGAACGGCGAGATCCTGATCGACCGCCCCGAGGGCCCGCTGGCCACCCTCTCCCTGCCAGGCCAGCCCCCGCGCACCCTCGCGTTGAAGGTCCGCAGCACCTCCGAGCTGATCGCCGAGGAGCTGCGCCGCCTCGACGCGGACGAGATGTACGCCGTCGCCCTGCGCCCCGACGGCAAGGAAGGAACCAGCCGTGCCTGACACGCCCAGGCTCATCCGCCGCCCCGAGTGGACAGCGCTGGAGGACCACCGCGCGGACAGCATGCTCCACCCTCAGCTGCGCGACCTGTTCGCCACGGACCCCGGGCGCGCGGAGCGCTACACCGTGCGCGCCGGCGATCTGCGCATCGACTACTCCAAGCACCTGATCACCGACGAGACGCTCGCCCTGCTCCAGGAACTCGCCACCGCCACCGATGTGTTCGGGTTGCGCGACGCCATGTTCCGCGGCGAGAAGATCAACACGACCGAGGACCGCGCCGTGCTGCAC
The DNA here is from genome assembly GCF_005786655.1 of Streptomyces montanus. Classification (NCBI taxonomy): domain Bacteria; kingdom Bacillati; phylum Actinomycetota; class Actinomycetes; order Kitasatosporales; family Streptomycetaceae; genus Streptomyces; species Streptomyces montanus. The sequence continues at coordinate 44,902 of NZ_VBZC01000019.1, read as the reverse complement.
ACCGCGCTGCGCGCAGCGCGGGACGCGGTCGTCGAGGTCGACGGCGAGAACGTCGTACCGGCGGTGCACACCGTGCTCGACAAGATGAGCGCCTTCGCCGAGAAGGTCCGCTCCGGCGAGTGGAGGGGCCACACCGGCAGGCGGATCCGCACCGTGGTCAACATCGGCATCGGCGGCTCGGACCTGGGCCCCGCGATGGCGTACGAGGCGCTGCGCTCGTTCACCGACCGTGAGCTGGCGGTCCGCTTCGTCTCCAATGTGGACGGCGCGGATCTGCACGAGGCGGTACGGGACCTGGACGCGGCCGAGACGCTGTTCATCATCGCTTCGAAGACCTTCACCACCATCGAGACGATCACGAACGCGACGTCGGCGCGGGACTGGCTGCTGACCGAGCTGAAGGCCGGCCCGGACGCCGTCGCGGCGCACTTCGTGGCGTTGTCCACGAACGCGGAGAAGGTCGCGGACTTCGGTATCGACACGGCCAACATGTTCGCGTTCTGGGACTGGGTCGGCGGGCGGTACTCGTTCGACTCTGCGATCGGTCTGTCGCTGATGATCGCGATCGGCCCGGACCGGTTCCGCGAGATGCTGGAGGGTTTCCGGATCGTCGACGAGCACTTCCGCACCGCGCCCGCCGAGTCCAACGCGCCTTTGCTGATGGGGCTGTTGGGTATCTGGTACGGCAACTTCTTCGAAGCGCAGTCGCACGCGGTGCTGCCGTACTCGCACTACCTGTCGAGGTTCACGGCGTATCTGCAGCAGCTGGACATGGAGTCCAACGGCAAGTCCACAGGCCGCGACGGCCATCCGGTGGACTGGCAGACCGGACCGGTCGTATGGGGCACACCCGGCACCAACGGGCAGCACGCCTACTACCAACTCATCCATCAGGGCACGAAGTTGATCCCCGCCGACTTCATCGGCCTCATCAACCCGGTGGACGAGCTGAGCCCCGCGCTCAGGGCCCAGCACGACCTGCTGATGGCCAACTTCTTCGCGCAGACGCAGGCGCTGGCTTTCGGGAAGACGCCGGACGAGGTACGGGCGGAGGGCGTGCCCGAGGAACTAGTGCCGCACAAGACGTTCCGCGGCAACCGCCCCACGACCACGATCCTGGCCCCCGAGCTGACGCCGTCCGTCCTCGGCCAGTTGGTCGCGCTCTACGAGCACAAGGTGTTCGTCCAGGGCGCGATCTGGAACATCGATTCCTTCGACCAGTGGGGCGTAGAGCTCGGCAAGATCCTCGCCAAGCGCGTCGAACCCGCGCTGACGGAAGGCGCCGAGGTCCCCGGCCTCGACCCGTCGACCGCCGCCCTGGTCGCCACCTACCGCACCCTCAGGAAGCAGTGAAACTGATATGACAGCGATGCAACTGGGCCTCATCGGCCTCGGCAAGATGGGTGGCAACATGCGCGAGCGGATCCGCCGCGCGGGCCACACCGTCATCGGCTACGACCGCGACCCCGATCGCGCCGATGTCAGCAGCCTGGCCGAACTGGTGGACAAGCTCGAGGGCCCGCGCGTGGTGTGGGTGATGGTCCCGGCCGGCGGCCCGACCCAGTCCGTCATCGACGAACTCGCGGGTCTCCTGGCGCCCGGCGACACCGTGGTCGACGGCGGCAACTCCCGCTGGACGGACGACGAGAAGCACGCGGAGGAGCTCGCGGCCCAGGGCATCGGCTTCGTCGACGCGGGCGTCTCGGGCGGCGTCTGGGGACTGGAGAACGGTTACGCGCTGATGGTGGGCGGCGACGCCGAGCACATCGCGAAGGTCCAGCCGATCTTCGACGCGCTGAAGCCCGAGGGCGACGCCGGCTTCGTCCACGCCGGCAAGGTCGGTGCCGGCCACTTCTCCAAGATGGTCCACAACGGCATCGAGTACGCGATGATGCAGGCCTACGCCGAGGGCTGGGAGCTGCTGGAGACCGTGGGCTCCGTCACGGACGTGCGCGAGGTCTTCCGCTCCTGGCAGGCCGGCACGGTCATCCGCTCCTGGCTGCTCGACCTCGCCGTCAACGCCCTGGACGAGGACGAGCACCTGGAGAGGCTGCGCGGCTACGCCGACGACTCCGGTGAGGGTCGCTGGACGGTGGAGGCGGCCATCGACAACGCGGTGCCGCTGCCGGCGATCACGGCCTCCCTCTTCGCGCGGTTCGCCTCCCGGCAGGACGACTCGCCGCAGATGAAGATGGTCGCGGCGCTGCGCAACCAGTTCGGCGGCCACGCCGTCGAGTCGGCGGAATAGCGGTCGGGGTCATGGGAGACCTGTTGCTGATCCGCCACGGCGAGACCGAGTGGAGCGCGTCCGGACAGCACACCAGCTGGACGGACCTGCCCCTCACCCAGCGCGGCGAGGAACAGGCCAAGTCGCTCGTCCCGCTGCTCGCCGGGCGGACCATCGCCCGCGCGCTCACCAGCCCGCTCGACCGGGCCGTCAGGACCGCGGAACTCGCGGGGCTGACGGCGGCCGTGCGGGAACCCGATCTCCACGAGTGGGACTACGGCGCGTACGAAGGCGTCACCACCGCCGACATCCACCGCACGCGCCCCGACTGGTACCTCTGGACCGACGGCGTGCCGCCCGGCCCGGACGGCCACCCGGGCGAGTCGGCGGCCGACGTCGGCCTGCGCGCCGACCGCGTGCTGGCCCGCGTGTCGAGCGCGCTGGGGCCTGGCGGTGGCGACGTGGCCCTCGTGGCTCACGCCCACTTCCTCCGGGTCCTGACCGCCCGCCGCCTCGGCCTCCCGCCCGAGGACGGGCGCCTGTTCCGACTCGAGACGGGAACGGTCAGCCGTCTCTCCACCGAGCACGGCCGCCCGGTGCTCGCGGAGTGGAACGCCACCGCGTAGAGGTATCACTGCTGGAGGGAGGAGTGGCCGCTGCGACGACCGGCAAGGCCAGTGCCTCGGCCACGAAACGGGCACGTACGCCTACGCCACCAAGAACTGCAACGACATCGACCGCCGCTATCCGCCCGGGGTCACGAGCCCCGATTCGTACGCCACCACCACGGCCTGTGCCCTGCTGTCCAGGTCCAGCTTGGTCATCGTGCGGTTGAGGTGGGTCTTCACGGTCGCCTCGCTGATGTAGAGGCGGTCGGCGATCTCCAGGTTGGACAGGCCGCGTGCGATCAGTTTCAGGACCTCCAGTTCGCGGGAGGTCAGCACATCGAGATCGGTGGGCTGTTCGCCGGCGGTCTGGCGCGCGTACGCCTCGACCAGGCGGCGGGTGACGCTGGGCGCGAAGAGCGCGTCGCCCCCGTCGACCGCGGCCACCGCGGCGAGCAGCCGTTCCGGGCCGGAGTCCTTGAGCAGAAATCCGGAGGCTCCGGCGCGCAGCGCCCCGTACACGTACTCGTCCAGGTCGAAGGTGGTCAGCACGAGGATCCGGGGCGTGGGGTCGGCAGCCTGGGCGAGGATGCGTTCGGTGGCGTCGATGCCGTTCATGCCGGGCATCCGGATGTCCATCAGGATCACCTCGGGGGCGGTCTCGGCGGCGAGCGCCACGGCCTCCGCGCCGTCGCTCGCCTCGCCGACCACCTCGATGCCGGGTGCGGCGCGCAGCAACCCCACCAGTCCGGCCCGGATGAGGAACTGGTCGTCGACGACGAGCACGGTGGTCATGTGGTGGCGTCGTCCCCCTGCGCTGCGGCCCGCGCGGAGGTCGGCAGCAGCAGCCGCACGGCGAAGCCACCTTGCTCCTGCGGGCCGATGCTGATCTGCCCGCCGTAGAGCTTGGCCCGTTCGCGCATGCCGATCAAGCCGTGTCCCCCGTCCGCTCGTACTCTGTCCGGAATCACCCCCTCTCCGTCGTCCGTGACCGAAACGGACACCTGATGTGGTTCGTACCTCAGCCGTACCTCCGCACTCGCGCCGGGCGCGTGCTTGAGGACGTTGGTGAGCGCCTCCTGCACCACCCGGTAGGCGCACAGTTCGACACCGGGGGCGAGCGGGCGCGGGGTGCCCTCGACGGTCAGGGCGACCGGGACGCCACCGGTGCGTACGCGTTCGGTCATCTCCTCGAGGCGGGCGAGGCCGGGCATCGGACCGGCCGGGGCACCGGAGGTGCCGTCGTCGGCGGTGCGCAGCACCGTGAGCATGCGGCGCAGCTCTTCGAGTGCCTCCTTGCCGGTGGCGTCTATGGTGTCGAGCGCGGTACGCACGGTCAGGCGGTCGGTGTCGAAGACGAACCGGGCGAGACCGGTCTGCACGGAGATCACGGACATGTGGTGGGCGACCACGTCGTGCAGCTCTCGGGCGATCCGGCCCCGTTCCTCGGCCACCTCGCGACGGGCCCGCTCGGCCTGTTCCCGGCGCAGCTGCAGGGTCAGTTCGGCCGAGCGGCGGGCGACGACGCCGAACCGCCACAGCACCGCCGGATAGACCACGGCCTGCCCGACGACGGACGGCCAGGAGACATGGTGGCTCACCGCGCCCGCGTAGATCCAGACCCCGCCCATCAGGGCCGCGCACGGCACGGAGATACGCAAGGGGCGCAGGGAGGCGACCGTGTAGACGGCGAGCATGGGGCCAAAGCTGCACACGACGGGCCAGTAGCCGGCGGTGATGTACACCAGCCAGCTCGCGTGCACGAGGCAGCAGACCACGACGGGGGCCCGGCCGCGGAGCACCAGCGGCAGATGGACCAGGACCACCAGTGTGTAGGCGGTCGCGTCGAGCGGGTTCTGCCCCTGGCGCGCGGCCTCCGGTCCCAGGAGCAGGGCCACACTGGTCAGCGCCGCCGCGATCAGCGTGTCGACGGCGATACCCCTTCTGGTGGAGCTCCGCGACGCCGCGGAGATGGACCAGAAGGGGCCTCGGGGGCGGATCCGCATCGCGGCAGCGTAACGCCGGTCGCGGCGGGCGGGGGTCAAACTCGTGCGGTACCACGCGAGTTGAGCCCTGCCTTGGTCAGCCGTGGCTCAGCCGACCGGTCGGCGCGCGTGTTGTGCCGCGAGCCGCACCGGGGCGTTCTGCGCGCCGTAGCCGCGGTAGTCCCCGTCACGCTGGACCAGTTCGAAGAAGACCCGGTCGACGGTCTCCGTATAGCAGTGGCGGAACTCGCCGCCCGCATCCCGGTCGTAGAGGATGCCGAGTTCGCGGTATGTCGCCAGCTCGTCGTCGGTGAACTCGTACCTGGCGGCGAGGTCGTCGTAGTAGTTCGGGGGCATCGGCAGCAACCGTCCGCCCGCGGCCCGGAATCGGCGCGCGGCCGTGACCACGTCGTCGGTGGCGAGTGCGATGTGCTGGGCGCGGCCGCCCTCGTCGGCGGTGGGGGCGGGGCCGACGCCGAGGGCGATGCGTACGCTGCCGTCGGCGTTGGTGACGGCGCGGCTGCGCAGCAGTCCGTACGGGTCCGCCACGTCCACGCTCTCCTGCGCGCCGAGCCCGAGGACGCTGCGGTGGAAGAGCGCCGCCTCGTCGAACTGGTGCCAGGGCTGGGTGAGGGCGAGGTGGTCGATGTGGTGGACGCCTTCACCTGGCGGCGATTGACGCTCGGCGGGCTCGAAGTCGCTTGTCCAGCTGGGATGTTCGTCGCCTTCAGTGACACAGAAGAACAGTTCCGTGCCGTCGGGGGCGGCGACGGCGTCGAGCGGGGCGTCCTCGGGGGCGCGGCGGCGCGGCAGTACGGGGGCGAGGAGTGCCTCGGCGCGCCGGGCCGCGCCGGCCGGGTCCGGGGACTCCAGGCCGATGGCCGCGAGCGAGGTGCCGTCGCGGCGGGCTGCCGGGCCCGTGTTGAGCAGGACGCGGGCCTCGCCCTGCTGCCACAGGTCCACGGGTTTGCCGCGGTGCCGGGCCGTGCGGGTGAAGCCGAGCGCCTCGAGGACCGCGGAGACGGGTTCGGCGTCGGGCGTGACGAGTTCGGCGAAGGCGATGCCGCTGGGTACGACGGGCGCGGGCGGCTCGGCGAGGCCCACCGCCTCCTGGAGGACCAGCAGCGAACGCCGGGCGTCGACGGCGGTCGGCCCGGCCTCGGCCTGCCGGAACACGTCGTTGAACACCTCGAGCGAGAGCGGTCCCTGGTATCCGGCACGGATCACGTGCCCGACGAGCCCGGCGATGTCGAAGCCGCCCTGCCCGGGGAAGCAGCGGTAGTGGCGGCTCCATTGGAGGACGTCCATCGCCATCAGCGGGGCGTCGGCGAGCTGGAGGAAGAAGATCTTCTCGCCGGGGATGTCCTCGATGCCCTTGGGATCGGAACCGCGGGCAAGGATGTGGAAGCTGTCCAGGCAGGTGCCGAGCGCCGGGTGACCGGCCTGCTCGACGATGCTCCAGGCGTGGTCGTACGTACTGACATGACGGCCCCACGCGAGCGCTTCGTAGGCGACGCGGATGCCGAAGTCCTGGGCCAGTTCGGCGAGTCGGCGCAGCTGGCGGGCGGCCAGCGCGTCGTCGTCCACGGCGAGCGGCGAGACGCTGGAGCACACCAGGACGGTGTCGGCGCCGAGCCGCCGCATCAGCCGGAACTTGTGCTCGGCCCGGCGAAGGTTGCGGTCGAACTCGTCCGACGGCACGGCCTCGATGTCGCGCATCGGCTGGTAGAGGTCGATGGTGAGGCCGAGGTCGGCGCAGCGCGCGCGGATCTCCTCGGGGGTGAGGGGGCTGGCGAGCAGGTCGTTCTCGAAGATCTCGACCCCGTCGAAGCCGGCCCTGGACGCGGCCGTGAGCTTCTCGGTGAGGGAACCGCTGAGGGAGACGGTGGCGATGGAGGTACGCATGGTGGTGCTCCTTCGAAACTTCACAGCGCCCCATCAGGGGCGCGGGGCTGTGACATATGCGGCTCCGCCGCGTGGATGCGACAAGCCACAGACGGCCCGCAGGTGTCATACCGCTCCAGCCGCACGGCGCTCAGTCACGCACACTCACGACACCGCCCAGCTGGGCGATGTCCGCCAGCATCCGACCGGCGTCCGGCTCACGGCCGGTGAACAGGCGAAACGCATCGGCCGCCTGCAAGGCGGCCATCCCGCCCCCGTCAAGCGTGGCGCAGCCAACCGCGCGGGCGGCACGCAACAGCTCCGTCTCCAGGGGCCGGTAGACGACCTCGGCCACCCACAGTCCGGGATGCAGCAGCCCGGCAGGGAGCGGCAGCCCAGGGTGGGCTGCCATACCCGTGGGCGTGGCGTGCACGATGCCGTCGGCTCCGGCCAGCAGCGCGGCCAGCCGGTCCGGGGTCGCGGCGGCCGCGCGGCCCGCGCCGAAGTGCCGGTTGAGGGACGCGGCGAGCTCGGCGGCACGGTCCGGCAGGGCATCGGTCACGGTGATGTGCCCGGCGCCGAGCGTGAGCGTGGCGTGCGCGACCGCCGCGCCCGCGCCGCCTGCGCCGAGCTGGACGACCCTTTCCAGCGGGGCGTCGGGCAGGCCACGAGCGAAGGAGGCCGCGAACCCGGTGACGTCCGTGTTGTGGCCGATCGCGCGGCCGTCCGCGAAGACGACGGTGTTGACCGCGCCGAGCGCCTCGGCCTGGGGAGCGAGCGCGTCCAGGTGCTCGCCCACGAGCTGCTTGCAGGGGTGCGTGATGTTCAGCCCGTCGAAACCCAGGTCGCGGGCGGCGCGCAGCAGGTCGCCCACGGCCTCCGGGGAGACACCGAGGGTGTCCAGGTCGATCAGCCGGTAGGTGTAGCGCAGCCCCTGCCGGTCGGCCTCGCGCTCGTGCAGGGCCGGGCTGAGTGAGGGGCCGATGCCGGATCCGATCAGACCGATCAGATACGAGTCCTGGGGCAAGGCGACCTCCTGGCCAATGTACGAACTGGTTCGTTAGTCATACCAAGACCGGGACCGGATGGGAAGAGTCCCCTTCCGTCTGGACTCCCCGCGCCTCCGTCCATCGGGCGCCTGCTTCTACAATCGCGGACATCGGGCCCCACCCGACGTCACGGGCCCGGACGTCTCCCGAAGGAATCCGATGACCACTGTCGAAGAGCCGGCGCGACCCGGGGGCCGCATCCGCGACGCCGCCCGCACCAGGGCCGAGATCCTCGACGTGGCGACCCATGAGTTCGCCCGGGCCGGTTTCACCGGGGCCCGGGTGGACGAGATCGCCGCCCGGACCCGCACCACGAAGCGGATGATCTACTACTACTTCGGCGGCAAGGAGCAGCTGTTCACAGCGGTGCTGGAGCGGGCCTACACCGTGATCCGGCAGGCCGAGCAGCAGCTGGACGTCGAGCACCTGGACCCGGTCGCGGCCATCCGGCGACTCGCCGAGCTCACCTTCGACCACCACGAGGCGCATCCCGACTTCATCCGCCTGGTCAGCATCGAGAACATCCACGAGGCGGAGCACATCGCCGCCTCCGAGGCACTGGGCGCCATCGGCTCGCCGGCGCTCGACGTGATCGGCCGCATCCTGGCGACGGGGCGCGAGTCGGGCTTGTTCACGGCCGATGTCGACGCGGTGGACCTGCACGCGATGATCAGCTCGTTCTGCTTCTTCCGGGTCTCCAACCGGCACACCTTCGGCGCGCTCTTCGGCCGGGACCTGGTCGCCGCCGACCAGCGGGATCACTACCGGACCATGCTCGGCGACATGGTCATCGCCTATCTGACGGCGGACCGCTCGGCGGACTGAGCCCTCGACCGGACCAGGCCTTGTCGGACCGGGTCCTCGGCCGGGCACGAGAAGATCCCTCGGCACCACCTCTTGACACCCGGGAAACGCGGGCGCAACATCCCTAGCCAACCACTACTAACTATCCAGTGGGTTAATTAACCGGGTAGCGCGCCCGGTGCGGCCGACCCATCACCCCAGGGCTCCGGCACCTCTCCCCTCCGCTCACTCCACGTATGTTGGAGCTCCCTCGAAGGAGCACGTCGTGCCAGTCCCCGCCGCAACACCCGACGCACCCCCAGGCCAGCCGAAGAAAGCCGCCATGGCCGCCTGGATCGGCAGTGCCCTGGAGTACTACGACTTCTTCATCTACGGCAGCGCGGCCGCGCTGATCTTCCCGGAGGTCTTCTTCGACGAGTCGGACCCGGCCACCGCGACCCTGCTGTCGCTGGCCACGTTCGGTGTCGCGTACGCCGCCCGTCCGATCGGCGCGCTGTTCCTCGGTCACTTCGGCGACCGGCTCGGCCGTAAGAAGATCATGGTCTTCACGCTGATCCTGATGGGCCTGTCGACCTTCCTCATCGGCTGTCTGCCCACACGCGATCAGGTCGGCACGCTGGCCCCGGTCCTGCTCGTCCTCTGCCGTGTCCTGCAGGGCATCTCGGCCGCCGGCGAGCAGGCCAGCGCCAACTCCATGACGCTGGAACACGCGCCACCGAACCGTCGCGGCTTCTTCACCAGCTTCACGCTCAGTGGCACCCAGGGCGGACAGCTTCTCGCCACCCTCGTGTTCATCCCGGTCGCCGCGCTCCCCGAGGACCAGTTGCTCGCCTGGGGCTGGCGCATCCCCTTCTGGCTGAGCATCGCGGTCGCCGTGGCCGGCTACGTCATCCGCCGCACGCTCCAAGAGACCCCGAGCTTCACCCAGCAGGCCTCCACCGAAGGCGTCCCGAAGATGCCGCTGGCCGTGCTCCTGCGTGAGCACTGGGCGGATGTGCTCCGGGTGGTCGCGGCCGCTCTCGTCGCCTCGGTCAGCACGATCTTCACCGTGTGGGCGCTGGCGTACGCGACCAGCGACTCGGTGGGCATGGACCGCTCCTCCATGCTGTGGGTGGGCGCGCTCGCCAACCTGGTCGCTCTGGGCGCGATCCCGCTGTGGGCCACCTTGTCCGACCGCGTCGGCCGCCGTCCGGTCTTCCTCCTGGGGGCCGCCGGCAGTGCCGTGACGATGTTCGCCTACCTGTGGGCCGTCTCCACGGGCTCGTACGCGCTCGTCCTGATCCTCGGCATCGTCGCCTTCGGTGTCGTCTACAGCGCCGCGAACGGCGTCTGGCCCTCCTTCTACGGCGAGATGTTCTCCACCCGGGTCCGCCTCTCGGGCATGGCGATCGGCACCCAGATCGGCTTCGCGATCGCCGGGTTCGCCGTGACCTTCGCCGCACAGATCGCGGGCCCGGACGGCGACAACTGGTCGGCCGTGGCCCTCTTCACCGCCGCGCTGTGCGTCCCGCCCGTGATCGCCGCGCTCACGGCGCGCGAGACGCACAAGGTCCCGACGGAGGAGCTCGGTGAGCGGACCGGGCAGGGGACGCCCGCCGCGGAGAAAGTCACCGCCTGAGTCTCAGCCGGCGGGCAGCGCCTCACCCGAGGTCAACGACGCGCACCGCGAACCAGCGTCAGTTCCGGTTCGCCGTGCGCGTCGGGCCCGCCGAGCACCGCCGTGAACGCCTCCGTGCGCACGGTCAGCCCTTCCGCTGAGTGCTCGCAGAGCACGCTCAAGGGCTCCGTCCCCGCCCCGTAGCGAACCGCGAAGACGTCGAGTCCCTCCGGTGCGTCCGGTGCGGGGCCCGCTTCGAGGGCGGTGGTCGTGCGGACGTGGCTCCAGCCCTCGTCGGGGTTTCCGTAGCCGCGCGGATCGAGGGCGAGCGCGAAGGCCGCCTGTTGCTGGGTGACGTCGTGCCGGGCGTCGAAGCAGTCCGGAACGTCCGCCCGAGGGTGCGTCAGCCGCACGTCACCGGCCGAGGCGACGGGCGGGAGGTCACCGGTCCTGCGGAACCGGCCTGCCTCCGCGACGACATACGGCATTCCGGCGAGCAAGTACCGTTCCCCGTCGAGCCGTTCGACGACAACCGTCATCCACAGCCGCGTACCGTCGGAGACGTAGAGCGACTGGACATGGCGCAGCACGTGATCGCGCCCGACCACGGGCTTGCTCACGAGTTTCGCGGCGAGGTCCCCCGAGCGGTGGTCCCGTACGCGCACCGCGCCCATCGGACGGCAGAGCAGAAAGCCGTCCGTCACCGGCCCGAACCCGTGCCGGCGCTCCACGGCGGCCGCCACCAGCACCGTGCCGCCCGCCTCGATGACGGACGGAGTCATCCGGTCGTCGAACGACACCGTGACCGTGCCCGCCCGCAGCTGATGGCGGACGGGTTCCGTTCGCGGCGTGCGGTGCCAGCCGGCCGTGTCCTGGATCTGCCACACGAGCATGAAGGCGAAGTGCCCGTCGACGCCGCCGTCCTGGCCCACCGCGTGCCGGCCCCAGCGGGTGTCCCCGCTGTAGCGGCCGAGATCGGCGCCGATCCGGCGGCCGAAGTACCGCAGCCCCAGGACCGCTTCGAACGCGGAGTGCTGCTCGCTGTAGCGCGGGCCACCGATGTCGAACCCGCTGCCGCAGAGCCGTGCGTCGATGTAGCGGGCCAGCGCGTCGCCGTCCTCGGCGAAGACCTCCTCACCGCTGACCCGGTGGGCCTGCGCGAGGAAGGAGAGGGAGATCGGCCCGTAGTTGTTGTCGTACGCGCCGCCGTGCTCGGGAGGCAGCGCGGCACCCCGGTCCCGTATGCGGCGGGCCCGGATCTCGTTCAGGTACAGATCCATGGCCCGCTTGCGCACCGACTCGCCCTCACCCGAGGGGAGATGGCGAGCGAGCATCAGTCCGCCGACCACGCAGCCGATGGCCTGGTTGGCGGCGTCCTGCGGATTGAAGACCGTGACCTCGGTCAGCCAGCGCCAGTAGCCGTGCGCCAACTCGACCAGTTCGTACCGCAGTTCATCGTGGATGAGCCCGTCCGCGGTCTCGACGACGTTGACTGCCTGCAGCAGCGCCCACACCGTGCTCGGCCAGTCTCCGATGGGGTGCGCGCCGGGAGCGAGTACGTAACGGGCGTACGGCAGACCGGAGTTGCGTACCGTCAGGTTCGGGTAGCCGGGGTTGTCCTCCGTGAACACCCGCTCGCGCAGATGGAAGCGGAGGCTGCGCAGCAGGGCCTCCGGCAGGCGCGGGTCCTTCGTGCGCTGCCAGGCGAGTCCCAGCAGCGAGGTGATGCCGAGCGAGGTGTCGCCGATGTCCTCGATGGCGGCCGGGTTCTCGAGGCTGCCCTCGGAGGTGAGGCGGGCGAGCGCCTGGCCGACGACATCGGCCAGCACGGCGTCGTAGGCGGCCGGATCGTCGGCCAGGTCGTGCAACGGGCCGCGCTGGTGAGGGAGATGCACTGCTCAGCCCTTCATACCGGAGGTAGCCAGTCCCTCGACCAGCCTCTTCTGGAAGATGAGGAAGCAGATGAGCGTGGGCAGAAGCGCGAGCGTCGCCATCGCGAACATCGGGCCGTAGGAGGATCCGCTGGTCTGGTCCATGAACAGGGTCAGGCCGAGGGGGACGGTGAAGCGGTTGTTCTGCTGGAGATAGACGAGCTGGTGGAGGAAGTCGTCGTACGTCCAGATGAAGGTGAAGATCGTGGTGGTGATCAGGGCCGGCTTCATCAGCGGCAGGATGATCTTCCAGTAGATCTGCAGGGGATTGGCGCCGTCCACCATGGCCGCCTGGTCCAGCTCGCGCGGGATGGAGCGGATGAACTGGACCATCAGGAAGATGAAGAAGGCGTCCACCGCGAGGAACTTCGGCACGATGAGCGGCAGGAACGTGTTGATCCACGTCAGGTTGTAGAAGATCGTGTACTGCGGGATCAGGACGGCCTGCGTGGGCAGCATCAGCGTGCCGAGCATCAGGCCGAACCAGATCTTCTTGCCGCGGAACTCGAAGCGCGCGAAGGCGTAGGCGGCCAGCGAGCAGGAGATCACGTTGCCGATCACCGCGCCGATCGTGACGATCAGCGAGTTGGTGATGTAGAGGGAAAAGGAGTTGCCGGAGCTGCTCCAGCCCTCGGAGTAGTTCTCAGGGCGCAGCGTGTTCGGGATGAGCCCTGGCTGGGTGAAGATCTCCGTGTCGGGCTTGAGTGAGCTGCTCAGCATCCAGAACAGCGGGTACAGCATGACGACCGTCACGCCGACGAGAAGGGTGTGGACGAAGATGCGGCGGGAGCCGGTGAGCGAGCGGAGCTTCTGCAGCGGCGACGCGTTCGAGGTGATGGCGGACATGGGGTGAAGGGCTCCTCGCTCAGTCGTCGTAGTGGACCCAGTAGCGGCTGGCGATGAAGTTGACCGCCGTGAAGCCGGCGATGACCAGGAACAGCACCCAGGCCAGCGCCGAGGCGTACCCCATCTGAAGGTCGGTGAAGCCCTTCTTGTACAGGTAGAGGGAGTACAGCATCGTCGAGTTGAGCGGTCCGCCGGTGCCGTTGCTGACCACGAAGGCAGGCGTGAACGTCTTGAACGCGTCGATGATCTGCAGGACGACGTTGAAGAAGACGATCGGGGTCAGCAGCGGCAGGGTGATCTTGAAGAAGCGGGTGACGTTGCTCGCGCCGTCGATGGCGGCCGCCTCGTACACGTCCTTCGGCAGCTGCTTCAGACCGGCGAGGAAGATGACCATCGGGGTGCCGAACTGCCAGACGGCCAGCAGGACGAGCGTGTAGATCGCGGAGTCGGGGCTGGAGATCCAGTCCTGGCCCTTGATGCCGAACCAGCCGAGGAACTCGTTGAACAGGCCCTCACCGCCGAAGACCTGCCGCCACACGATGGCGATCGCCACCGCCCCGCCCAGCAGCGACGGCAGGTAGAACGCGGCACGGTACAGACCGACGCCCTTCAGGTCGCGGTTGAGCAGCATCGCCACACCGAGGGCGAGCGCCAGCTTCAGCGGCACGGAGACGACGACGTACAGGAGAGTGGCGTGCACCGAGTCCCAGAAGACGGGGTCGTCGGTGAACATGCGCTCGTAGTTGTCCATGCCGACCCACTGCGCGGGCGTCAGCAGATCGAAGTCGGTGAAGGACAAGTACAGCGAGTCGAGCATCGGGTAGATCGTCAGGCCGAACAGGCCGGCGAACCAGGGGGCCAGGAAGAGGTACGGCCACCAGCCGCCACCCCGCCTCCTGGCGAGGCGGCGGCGCATGCGGTCGCGCTCCCGCTGATCGGACGGGGTCGCTGGAGCGGACTGCTCCTTCACGACCTCGTCGGCCTTCGCGGTGGTCATACTCATCTCCCTGGCCCTAACTCCCGTGATTCAGACGTACGGCGCGGTCCGGGCCCTAGCCGCCCAGGATGCCCTCGGCCTGGTCGAAGAACTCCCCGATCTGCGCCTTGATCGACTTCTTGCCGAAGGCGACGGCGAGGTTGGACTGGAAGAGCAGGTCCCAGATCTGGTCAGCGCCCTTCGGCGGGGGCACGGGCGCGGGCAGGGCGTTCGACGCCTTGGCGACCCGCTTGGAGATGTAGTCGGCCGCCTCCATGTTCCGCTTGTCGATGTCGGACAGGTCCGGGGCGACGATGGAACGGGCCTTCTCCGTCGGCGGGATGCCGCGCTGCAGCTGCATGGTCTCGATCGCCATCTTGTCCTGGGCGAAGAAGTTCATGATCTTCACGGAGTCTTCGATGCGCTTGCTGGCCTTGGTGGCGCTCAGCAGCACACCGCCGTTGACGAAGTTGCCCTCACGGGCCCCCGACCAGTCGCCCTGCGGGCTGGGCAGGAAGTCCAGCTTCGCTTCGGTGATGGAACCGCCCGCGCCGTAGACACCGATGTCGAAGGTGATCAGCGTCTTGCCGATGACCAGGCCGTTCTTGGTGAGGTTGTTGTGGGCGGCCGAGGTGATCTCCGGCCCGGGGCACGCCTTGTCCTTGCGCATCCCGACCCAGTACTCCCACCACTCCTGGAGGGTGTCAGCGGTGAAGCCGAGCTTCTTGCCGTCCGAGGAGAAGAAGGGCTGGCCCTTCTCGCGGGCGAAGACCTCGAACGCCTGGAGAGTGCCGCCGCCACCGTCGTCGACGCCGAACATCTTGCCGCCGCTCTTCTTGTTGACCTCGACGGCGATCTTCTTGAGGTCGGCCCAGGTCCATTCCCGGTCCGGCAGCTCCAGGCCCAGCTTCTCCAGTCCGCTGACGTTGATGGTCAGCTGGTTGACGCCGATGCCGGACGGCACGCCGTACAGCTTGCCGTCGACGGTGCCGGCCGCGAGCAGCGTCTTGGAGAAGCCGGTCAGGTCCAGCGACTTGCCGACGTACTCGTCGATCGGGGCGATGACGCCCTTGCGCGCGTACTGGGCCACCAACGCGGTGTCCATCTGCGTCAGGTCGGGGGCACTGCCGCCGGCCACGTTGGTGTTGAACCGGTCGAAGAAGCCGTCGTAGCCCGAGTAGCGCTCCTCGATCTTGATCTTCGGGTTCTTCTCCTGGAAGTACTTGAGCGCCTTCTTGTAGGCCTTGTGCCGGTCGTCGCTGCCCCACCAGGTCATGGTCAGCTTGTCACTTGAGGTGCCGGCTCCGGTTCCTCCGCCACAGGCACTGAGTGTGCCGCCGAGCGCGGTCGCCGCGGCGACGCCGCTCGCGGTGCGGAACAGGGTTCTGCGCGATATCTGGTGACCCACCGGGTCCTCCTGGATGTGCGTGACGGATCCCCTGGCCGTCGAGCGGCTCGGGTCTATTCCCTGGGGTACGCCTCCCGGCGCGCGGCCTCGCCCGGCCGCGCCGCACTGTCGGGTGAGGGTCTCCGGCCACTGGGGGCCTCAGTCGCACGAGCGCGCCCTCGTACGGCTGCCGTACGTCACGTACGGCGAGACGCCTCATCCTGGGCCGGGTCCCGCCGGCCATGGAAAGCGCTTGTCCGGACATTGGCAGACCAACGGGTAACCCGTCAATGCTTCTCTCGCGTACCACCGGTCACGGTTTGAATTCCATCGGCGAGATCACGGTTTGGATTCCCTGGGCGACCGCGAGCCTGCTCGCGCCCGCCACGGTGCCGCTGTCGCCGACTGTGCTGCTGACCACTTCGGTGGGCCAGCTCAGCCGGGCCAGTTCGGCCCGTACACCGGGCAGGAGCTGCGGGTCCGCGCCCGTGGCGCCGCCCAGAACGATCAGTCCCGGGTCCAGCACGGCGGCCACGGCGGCGGCCAGTCGGCCCACCTCGGCGGCGTGGCGGCCGACCACGGCAGCGGCCGTGGCGTGACCCTCCTCGGCGAGGGCGAAGAGCCGTTCGGTGGTGCGCGGGCACGGGCCGTCGACGTCCTGCCAGGCCTCCACGGTCCGGCGCAGGAGGGAGCGTGCGCCGATGTGCTCTTCAAGCGCCTCATAGCCCGGTTCGCGTCTTTCGTCCCACGGGTAGGGCAGCCGGGCCACCTCTCCGGCGGCCCCGTTCGCGCCGCGCAGCACCCGGCCGCCGACGACGATGCCGAGGCCTATGCCCACCCCGATCCGCAGGTAGCCGAAGGTGTGACGGTCGCGGGCAGCACCCTCGTGCAACTCGGCCAGCGCGGCACAGTTGACGTTGTTCTCGAGATGCACGGGGACACCCGGCGGCAGCGCGACGGCCACGGCGTCGAAGACGGGGCCCGCCTTGGCGGTCGCGGGACGCATACCCGTGCCCGCCCGGTCCTGTGCGGTGACATCACCGACGGCGACGACGATGGCGCGCAACGGGGCGTCGGCGGGCAGCGCGTCGAGGGCCTCGCGTACCGTGCCGGCGGCCTCCTCCCGGGAGCCGGTGCTCTGGGCGAGCAGGGTGCCGTCCAGTGCGCAGCCGCGCACCTGGGTCTGTGCGGGGCCGAGATCGACGGCGAGCACGGCGCCGGCGGCCGGCCCGAGACCGTAGACGGCGGCGGAACGGCCGGTGCCCCCGGAGACGGTGCCGGAGCAGGCGGCGAGCTCGGCGGCCTCGAGCTCGGCCACGGCGGAGGAGACGGTCGGCTTGGAAAGGCCCGCACCGGCGGCCAGTTGGGGCCGGGTCGCGGTGCCCGCGGCGGCCAGCACGGCGAACACCGCGCGGGCACTCTCGCTCAGGTGCATGCTCTCCCCCAGTTCACGCCACAGCGGTTGGGCCGCAGGGTTCGTGCGGCAGGGGCATTCCCCCGCCTCTTGACGCACCCTACTTCGTTAGTAAACTTCCTAACGAATTTGAGCGGTACTCGCCTGCCGCATCCGCCAGAAGCCCGTCCCGGGGCTTCCCGACCGCTTCGCCTTCGACCGCTTCGCGCGTCGACGCTGCCGCTCCGCGGCGCCTGTCGCGAGGTCGACTCCCGCCTGTCCGGACACGGTTCGCCCGCCGTCGCTACGCATCGCCATACCGCGCGACGACGAAAGGGGATCCGTGCGGGACTCCGCGTTCGTCGCCGTCGGCATCGGCGTCGGCGGCACCACGACCCGCCTCCGCGCGGGCGCCGGACCCCGCGCCGGTTCCGGCGCCGGGCCGGGTGTGGTGGGTTGTGGCCTTGTGGTCGCCGGGCGCGTGCGCCTCGTGCGCGCAGGTGGTTTGCGCAGGGGCGTCCGAAGTGCCCTCGCTGCCCCCGAGGTTCCTCGCCCCCGCCGCCCCCACCCTCCCCCAAGCTCTCGGCTTCGCTCGAGCAGGGGGGACCCCCACCATCCCTGGGGGCTGCGCCCCCAGACCCCCGTGCCCGCGGTCGCCCTCGGGCAGGTGGGGGTGGGTGGGCTTCGTGCTTCGAGTGCGGGTCGATTGTGGCTGGTCGCGCAGTTCCCCGCGCCCCTGAAGGGGCGCGTCCCACTCACCCTCAGGCACCCAGCGAACCCTGGAGGGGCGCCCCCGCTCACCCGCAGTCGTCCAGCGCCCCCTCAGGGGTCGCCCCCCCGGCTCCCGCAGTCGCCAGCGCACGGGAGGGGGCGTGTGCCGGTGCGTCATCGGCCGTCGCGTACAGCCTTTCTCAGGAAACCCGCAC
>NZ_VBZC01000019.1:0-27282 GCF_005786655.1 Streptomyces montanus | reverse complement strand
GGCCCCCGCCCCCGACCCACCCACCGGCAGAAGGCGCCCCCCGCCCAACCGCCGGAGGCACCGGCACACGCCCCCGACCCACCGACAACCGTGAGCTTCCGAAGTCCCCGAACTTTCCCACGAGAGAGGCGACCACATGACCGGGCAGCAGACCCGTCCCCCGCACCTTCCACCGCACAACCGGCAGGGCACCGGCATCGACCGGCGCGTGTTCCTGCGGAACTCCGTGGGAGTCTCGGCGGGACTGATCGCCGCTCCGGCACTCACCACCTGGCCGGCCGCGGCAGCCTCTCCCCCGGCCTTCGTCGACTCCTACACCACCAACACCCTCACCAATCAGACCCCCGAGACCAACGCGGCGATCCGCATCCTCGACGGTTTCGCCAAGGTCTGGAAGACGGGCTCCGACTGGAACACCGGCATCCCGCTCATGCCGGACGTCCTGCGCGCCAACATGCGCTACTGCGCGCGCGTCACCGCTCGCCGCACCGACGCGCAGGCGCGGCTGGCCTTCATCCATGACCGTCAGCACCAGAGTTACGCGGTGATCGCGGGCCTGGGCCCCCTCGCCGACCTCTACAAGGCGGGCGCGAAGGCGGTCACCGGCATCACGTCCGCGCCGGACGGCGTACCGGCGGGCAAGATCAACGACACGCTGCCGGCCGACGCCCCGGCGGGCTCCGCGCTGGGCGCGGGCTCCCACGACTCCGAGCTCGGCAAGGTGGCCGAACTGGTCGACACCGTGCGCGGCCCGTTCGCCTCCGGCAACCCCAGCAAGTTCGCGTACCAGTACCCGCGTCCCTGGCGCATGACGCAGGACAGCGAGGTCGTCGACACCGGCGAGAAGGACTCGCTCGGCTACCCGGTCTACGCGTCCGACGTGGTGGTCGTGACGCAGTTGCTGCGGCAGCGGTCGGAGGACCCGGCCGAGGACGGGGGCTTCCCCAGCGGGCACACCAACGCCTTCTATCTCGCGGCGCTGGCGATGGCATACGCCGTTCCGGAACGGTTCCAGGAACTGGTGGCCCGCGCCTCCGAGCTCTCCCACACGCGCATCGTCTCGGGCATGCACTCCACCGTCGACGTGATCGGTGGCCGCGTCCTCGCCACGGCGCTCGCGGCCGCGACGCTAGCCGACCCGAAGAACGCCGGCCTCAAGGCGGCGGCCCGTGCCCAGGCCGCCGCGTACTTCCAGCAGCAGACCGGCACCACCGCCGACACGCTGTACGCGTACGCGCACTCGGCGGGCCTGGACACGGATCCGTACGCGAGCCGCGCACGCAACTCGGCAGGCGTCACCCCCCGGTTGACCTACGTCCTGCCCCAGCGGCCCGCTCGGGACCGCATGACCGTCCCGAAGGGCGCCGAGGTCCTCCTCGAGACGCGCCTGCCGTACCTCTCCGCCGCCCAGCGACGCGAGGTGCTGCGGACGACCGCGCTGCCCGCGGGATTCGTCCTGCTGGACGGCTTCGAGCAGTGGGGCCGGCTGAACCTCTTCGCCGCCGCCGACGGATACGGGGGGTTCGACTCTGACGTACTGGTCGCGATGGATGCCTCCGAGGGCGGCTTCTCGGCGGCCGACACCTGGCGCAACGCCATCGACGGGCGGGGTGCGCTGGTCAAGCGGGGCACCGGCACACTGACCCTCACCGGAGCCAACCGCTACACCGGCGGCACCACCCTGGAAGAAGGTGTACTGGCGGCCGGTTCACGGGACGCGCTCGGCTGCGGAGACGTACGGATCGAGGGCGGCACGCTGCGGCTGCCCTCGGCACTCCGGGTACGGGGGGCCTACGCCCAGTCGTCCGGCTCCACGCTCGACGTGACACTCACCGACGACGGCGTACCGGCCCTGACGGTGACCAGGCGTGTGGCTCTTGACCGGGACAGCACGCTCGTCGTCCGACTCGACGAGAAGCGCCCGCCGACGCCAGGCACCTTGATCCCGGTCATCAACGCCCCCGTATTGCAGGGCCGGTTCGGCCGCATCACGGTCGACGGAGACGGAGACGGCTACGACGCAGAGCCGGTGTTCACGGCTCGCGGTCTGTGCATACGGCTCACGTCGAAGTGACCGGCCTACGGGCTGTGTTCGGCCTAACCGGCCTACGGGCCGTGTTCGACGGAGCGGCCGTCGTTGTCCGGCGCCGGGCCCTCGCCCGGCGCCGGGTGCTATCCGGGGCACTCGGTGAAATGCGGCCGGCCGTTGGAAATGGCCGGATCCGGGCCAGGAGCGGCGAGCCAGTCGGCGACGGCACCCGCGATGGGCTGGTTCGTCTCGATTTCCACGAAACCGAACTGACCTGACTGGTTGCACTCCAGAAACCACCAGATCCCGTCCGCGTCCTCGGCGAAGTCGAAGGCACCGTAGGCGAGTTGGGCATCCTGGAGGTAGCGGTGCACGCTCGCGGCGATGCGCGGCGGGGTCTCGACCGGGTGCCAGGGTGCGGTGGAGACGGCGAAACGGACGTCCACCTCGTCGGGGTCGGCGTCCGGGCCGACCGGCTTGCGTGCGGCGAAGAGACGGTCGCCGACACAGGTCAGCCGGATGTCGGCGCGTTTGGCCACCCGCCGTTGGAGCAGGGTCGGGCCGAAAGCGACGGCCGAGAAATCCGTCTCGGGTGCGACCCTGCTGGTGGGGACCGCCCTGGGCGGCTCCTGCGGATGCGCGCCCGAGACGGGTTTGACCACCAGGTCCGGGAAGCGTGCCGCGAAGTCGCGGGCCGCCTGCGGAAACGTGGTGATCGTGGTGGCCGGTACGGGAAGCCCGCTGCGCTGGGCGAGATGGAGCTGCCAGGGCTTGTGGCGTGCCCGGCGGGCCGCGTCGGGGTGGTTCATCCAGCGTGCGCCGGTGGAGCGAAGCATGCCGTAGAGGGCCTGCGTGGACTCCTCGGTGAGCCAGGCGGACGCCTCGGCGACCCGTGTCGCGGGCACGCCTGGCCTGCGGACCCAGACGGACCGCAGACCGCTCATGCTCACCAACCGGTCGCCGGTGGACAGATGGCCGCGGAAGGTGCCGTGCACGTACTCACCCGACAGGGCTACGCCTCCGGGCAGGTCGGCGGGGTCGAGGCGGACGACCGGAACTCCCGTTCCGTCCAGTCGCGCCACCACCATGTCCGCGGTTACATCCTGTTCGCACGTCAGGATCAGAACCGTCATCGTTCGGGGTCCGTCTTCAGTCGTCGAAGTGGGTCTTCGAGCCCGCGGTGGACGTCGTGGCTCCCAATTCCCGCAACACGGCGTAGTCATGAGCGGCGATCCGCCCGTCGGGGAGAACGTTCAACTGCAATCTGGAGTCATAGGCATACGGAACGCTGGCCTCCAACTCCTGTGCCGGACGGGCATAGTTGAGCGCGAACGGTCGCATTGGTTCTCCTTGCTCGGTGCTTACCACATCAGGCAGATCATGACTCTCTGGCGTCATGGTGCCTGGCAGGTCTGCAGGGCTTCCACGGAGATATACGAATCGAACTGGCGAATGGTTGCCTCACGCTACGTAATCACGACAGCCGTTTGGTCTTCCGCTCTCGTCCGGCTCGAACCGCTCTCTCTCGCACAGGGCAGCCATCCGCCCTCTATGACGCGCGTTGCGGCGATCCGGATCCGGTCCCCAGCCGCAGTTCAGCGCACTGGCGCACATGATGGCCGGACGAGTGCTCCGCGCGCCCGCCCGCCTCGACGCGGGGGAAGACGACTTCGCCGCGCGGGGTGTGGTGCGTCGCGTGCCGACGGGTGCGGCCGTAGATTTCCTTCGGATGACCTCTCCATTCCTGGTCATCAGGCATCAAGTGGTCGGCCGTCGAGGGGAGCAGACGATGGGTCAGCTGCGGCAGGAGGTGGAGCCGGCCGAGGTCGGCCTGGATCCGACGGTGCTGGACCGGCTGGACCGGCACTTCGCCCGCCGTGTCGACGACGGCCGGTTGCCCGGGTACCTGGTCTCCGTGTCCCGTCACGGCCGTGTCGCGCATCTCACTACGTGCGGCCTCCGGGACCGGGAGGCAGGTCTGCCGGTCGAGCCGGACACCGTGTGGCGGATCTACTCCATGACCAAGCCGATCGTGTCCGTCGCCGCGCTGATGCTGCACGAGGAGGGCCTGTTCGACCTCGACGACCCGGTGGCCCGGCATCTCCCCGCCTTCGCCGAACCGCAGGTCTACGCGGGCGGGGCCGGACCGGACGTCACGACCCACCCGGCCAAGGGCCCCATCCTCATCCGGCACTTGCTCACCCACACCGCGGGGATGACCATGGGCTCCTATCACGCCCACCCCGTCGAGGACTTCTACCGTGCCGCGGGGGTGGAGCCTTCGGACCCACCGGACGCGGACCTGGCCGAGGCCTGCGCGGTGTACGCGCGCCTGCCGCTCCAGTTCGAGCCGGGGACGGAGTGGAACTACTCGGTCGCCACCAACGTCGTAGGGCGTCTCGTCGAGGTGCTGTCGGGCCGTCCGCTCGACGTGTTCCTGGCCGAGCGGATCTTCCGGCCGCTCGGGATGGCGGACGCCGGGTTCTGGGTCGGTCAGGACCAGGCCGAGCGGCTGGCCGTGCTCTACGCGGAGGACGAGGAGGGCGGAGTCAACCCGACTCCCGGCCGGCCCCTGCACAGCCGTCCGCGCCTCTGCTCCGCCAACGGCGGGATGGTGGCGAGCGCCCACGACTACCACCGCTTCATGGAACTCCTCCGCGGGCGCGGAGAACTCGACGGCATCCGCCTCCTCGCCCCTGGGACGGTGGACACCATGGCCTCGAACCACCTCCCCGGCGACCTCCGTACCTTCGGCAGCCCCGTTCACGACCAACCCGACAACGCCGGCGTCGGCTTCGGCCTCGGCGTCTCGGTCGTGACCGACCCGGACCGCAGCGGGACGCCGTCCACTCCAGGGGCGTACGGCTGGAGCGGCGCCGCCACCACGACCTTCTGGGTCGATCCGCGCCACGACCTGACCGTGCAGTTCCTGGGCCAGGTACGCCCCGCGGCGGCACCCACGTTCCTCCGGGAACTGAAGGGAATCCTGCACGAGGCCGTCGCGGACTGAGCCAAACTCAAGGGGGAGGCGGAATCGGTGCAGAGGGCGGGGCACAAGACGCAGAGGACGGGGCGCGGGACGGGGGCGAAGCGAGGCCTGCGGATCGCCGTTGTCGGCGGGGGAATAGGCGGTCTGACGTTGGCCGCGGCGCTGCGGGCAGCCGGCGTTTCCTGTGTGGTCTTCGAGCAGACGCGGGAGTTCGCCGAGATCGGCGCCGGCGTCCAGCTCGCCCCGAACGCCGTCCGGCCGCTGCGTCGGCTCGGGCTCGGTGACGCGCTCAGGGAACGCGCTGTACGGATCGAGGCGATCGAGTTCCAGAGCTGGAAGGGCGCGTTGATCGCCCGTACCGAGTTGGGGGCCGAGTGCGAGCAGCTGTTCGGCGCCCCTTACTACAGCGTGCACCGGGCGCATCTGCACGATGCTCTACGGGCACTCACCGGGCCCGGCGAGCTCCGGCCGGGCCACCGGCTGGTTCGTGCGGAGGAACTCCAGGACCGGGTGCGTCTGGTGTTCCAGGACAAGACTCTCCATGAGGCGGACGTCGTCGTGGGTGCCGACGGCATTCACTCCGTTGTCCGTGACGAACTCGTACAGGACACTCCGGTCTTCTCCGGCCTGAGCGCGTTCCGCGGGCTGGTGCCTGCCGAACGGTTGTCGCCTGCCGCACGCCGGCCCCGGGTCAGGCTGTGGCTGGGACCGGGCGGGCACTTCGTGTGCTACCCCGTGTCCGGAGGCAAGCTGATCAGCTTCGCCGCGATTTCCTCCCTCAACGCCCCGCTCACGGAGTCGTGGTCGGCCACGGCGGATCCGGCCACGGTGCGCGGCGCCTTCGACGGCTGGCACGGCGCGGTCCGCGACATTCTCCAAGCTGCCGACGAGGTCCGTCACTGGGCGCTGCACGACCGTGAGCCGCTGCACACATGGTCGACGGACCGGCTGACCTTGCTCGGTGATGCCGCGCACCCCATGTTGCCGTTCATGGCGCAGGGTGCGAACCAGGCCATCGAGGACGCGATGGACCTCGCCGCATGCCTGGCTGAGGCCCGCCCGGAGACAGCGCCCGCGGCACTGCGGCGATACCAGTCCCTGCGTGTCCCTCGCACCGCCGCGATCCAGAGCGGTTCCCGCGGCAATGCTGCCGGTATGCACCTCGCCGACGGTGAGGAACAGCACGCCCGCGACCAGGCGATGCGCCGTTCCGCCGCGCTCCACCACCGGGCATGGCTGTACTCCTACGACACCGAGGACATGCGAAGGCCGCACGTGTTCCCACCCACGCCAGGATCACCGGGGAAGCTGACGCTGTGAGCCGCGAGCAGTCCGCACACGACATGGCCACCCGCATCGAGCGCCTGGCGCAGACCGAGCCCGGGCGCCTGGGTCTGCCCGAGCAGACAGCAGCACCCGCGCCACGGAACACCAGGGTCCGGCTGCTGGGACAGGGAGAGAGCTACACGGCCTGGCGCCTTGACGTCGACGGGACTCCTCCCTTGGTCGTCCGGGTCACACGCCGGGCCCCCGAGGACCTGCCCAGGCCGATGAGCGAGGAGTTCGCCGCCCTCGCCCTCCTTCCCGACGGCATCGGACCCTCGGCCGTGCTGCTGGAACAGGCACGCGACAACCCTCTGGGGTCGCCCTACATGGTGTGCGGATACGTTCCCGGCCGGGTGCTCAGGCCCGCGGAGTGGAACGACGGACTGCTGGCCGCACACGCCCGCCAGATGAGCAGGCTCCACGCGCGGGCCTTCGACCGGTGCGGTGACGTAGGCGCACCGGCGGCGGACCGGGCCACGTATCTGTCGCCGACCCGCCTGTTCACCGCCGGCCTCACCTGGTGGAGCGAGACATTCCCGCACGTTATCGAGGACCCGGAGGTGAGTCGGCTACTCCCCCGCGTGGAGACCTTCATGGCGGCGTCGGAACCCGCCTTCCGGCGCCTGGAGCGGTTTGCCCTCGTCCACGGCGACCTCGTGGTTCCCAACATCCTGGTCGACGACGCCGGCACGCCGCGTTACGTGGACTGGGAATGGGCCGAGATCGGCGATCCGGCGCGGGACCTGGCTTACATCGGCGGCCGCGTACCCGCTCCGCCGTGGTATCTGCCGCTGGATGGTACGCGGATCCGCCGGTTCCTGGAGAGCTATCTGCGGCACGTCCCCGACACCGGCGAGACACTGGACAGCCTCGAAACGCGCCGCGACGCGTGGGAGGTGTACGAGCGGTTCTTCTCCTCCCTGCACTTCCGCACCCGCCGCGACACTCCCGAAGACCGGCGGACCGGTCTCTACAGCCACGCGGTCGCTCAGCTCACGGCCGGTCTCCACCACCGCCTCGCCCGGTCGTGAACCAGCACTCAGAGCGGAGTGCAGGACCGAGGCTCAGTACGATCCGATGTCGGCGAGTGGTGCATGTGGATGCGGCTCTTTCCCGCGGATTTGGCCTCGTACATGGCCTGGTCGGCGTGGTGCAGGATCTCCTCGGGAGTGATCCCCGGCGTGGCCACGGCAACGCCGATGGAGGCCGAGACCACCGCGTCCGTACCGCCGATGCGGTACGGCTTGGTCAGGGCGGACAGGATCCGCTCGGCCACCTCCCAGGCCGACGGAGGGCGTGTGCCGGCCTCTCCTTCGAGGAGCGCGGCGAATTCGTCGCCCCCTAGGCGGGCGATGGTGTCTCCGGCGCGCATCGATGCCTGCAGACGCCGGGCGACCTGGACGAGGAGGGCATCGCCCGCCGCGTGTCCGAGGGTGTCGTTGACGGCCTTGAAGCCGTCGAGGTCCACGAAGAGCACCGCCGGCGGGTGCGTGCCGGCGGACCGCTTCCGCAGCGCGTGAGCGACTCTGTCGGCGAACAGCCCGCGGTGGGGAAGACCGGTCAACGTGTCGTGAAAGGCCAGGTGTTCGAGCTGCTCCTGCCGCCTGACCCGCTCGGTCACGTCACGACTGCTGAAAATCATTCCTTGGGTGTGGCGGCTGATCGTCGACTCGACGTGGCGCCATCGCCCGTCGGCGGCCCGAACCCGGCAGGACACGGAACGGACCGGTCCGCGGGTGCCGGAGCGGGCATCCCGCAGCAGTGCTTCGATGGCCTGCATCAGCGGCGCCAGGTCCTCCGGGTGGCAGTACAAGGGCAGGCGCGCGCCCACCAGTTCCTCGGGGCGGTACCCGAACATCGGGTACGCGGCGGGGCTGACGTAGCGGACGCGACTGTCCGGACCGGCGATCGTGATCACATCGCACGAGCCGTCGACCATCGTCCGGTAGAGGTCCTCCCGGGCCGCGGTCTCCCGCGTGATGCGCAGGTGATCGGCGTGCGCGACGGCCTGCCTGGCGCCCAGCCCGAGCAGTACGGAACCCGCCAGGACCACCATCACCACATCGATGCGGCCACCGGCCAGAGTGTGGGCCGCCAGGGACAGCGCGCAGACGAGCACCGGCACAAAGGCGGCCACCACCCCGCCCACCGGCATGACCCGCTGGTCGACACGCATGACGCTGGCGCCTCCCGGCAGCCACGGCGTGGTGGCGACGAGGAACAGACCGATCATGGAGCCGGCCGCCGCGAGCGGGATCCCGTACCAGGTGCCCGGGTCGGGCAGGAGGATGCGCAGTGTGTCGCTCAGGGTCAGGATGACCAGGGCCACGGCGGACAAGGTGACCGCTTCGCGTTCCGCGGGTTTCTGGCCGTAGCGCAGGGCGACCAGCAGCCCCAGTACGCAGACGTCCGTCACGACGCGTGCGGAGCCCAGCAATGACGCCGACACGTCGTCGCCCTGCCCCGCACGATGCAGCAACAGCACCCAGCCCAGCGTGAGCAGCGACCCGGTGATCATCCACCCGTCCAGGACTCGCCGGAACGAGGTCAGGAAGGTGCCGCTGTCCGCGGCCGCCACCACCAGACCGACGACACTCAGTCCCAGACACACGGCGATCCCGGCGACCGCCAGCAGCTGGACGACGCTTTGGAAGACTCCGGCGGACTGCTGTGGGGAGGGGGGAAGCTGACGGGTGAAAAGGTGGTGGAAACCGCCGGCCGCCAAGGCGGAGGCGAACAGCAGCAGCCGCAGACGTACCCTCCCCGAGACCATGCGGGCCCGCGCGAGAAGGGAGAGAGCGGCTGTCCCGTGCGCAACGGGGACTCCTACGTCTGGCGGCAGGGACACGGCCGCCCCAAGCCCCGCCCCCAGGGCGGCAGCCATCGCGGAGCCCACACGCAGGGCCCTGCCGCAGGGCTCTACCGCGCTCAGCCGGCCGGTGCGTACGCAGCAAACGGACCCGCCTCGACTCACCCACCGCTGCATCGTGCGAACCCCCCGAGGGTCATCGAGCCCAGTGCGGGACCGACACACGCCACCGATCACTCGAATGCGATAAAAGGGTAGGCGGATCCTTCACCCAAACCGCCCGATTATCAGGGGAGTTCACCCGAAATGGCGACGACCGCCGGGCGCGACGGCAGGCCGTCGCGCCCATACACGCCGTCGGCGGCGTCCCCCGCTCAGGACGAGTGGATGACGGCGTCCAGATGCGGCAGATGGTGGTCGAGACGCTCCCGCTTGGTGCGCAGATAGCTGAGGTTCTGCTCACGCGGCGGTATCAACAGCGGGACCTGTTCGGCGACTTCGATGCCATGGTGCTCCAAGGCCTCCCGCTTGCGCGGGTTGTTGGAGAGCAGGCGGACGGAGGGCACGCCGAGGTCGTGCAGCATGTCCGCGGCGACGCCGTAGTCACGGGCGTCCACGGGGAGACCGAGGGCGAGGTTCGCCTCGACGGTGTCCAGGCCCTCCGACTGGAGCTTCATGGCCTGCAGTTTGGCGAGCAGCCCGATCCCTCTGCCCTCGTGGCCGCGGAGGTAGAGGAGAATGCCGCGTCCTTCGGCCACGATGGCACGCAAGGCCGTCGACAACTGGTCGCCGCACTCGCAGTGCGTGGACCCGAAGGAGTCGCCGGTGAGGCACTCCGAATGCAGCCGGGTCAGCGTTTCCTCCGTTCCGTCGATGTCGCCGTATATGAGGGCCATTTGTTCATCCCCGCGTTCGAGGTCCAAATAGCCGACGGCGTGGAAATCGCCGTACACGGTGGTCAGTTGGAGGTCCACCACTCGCTGAACACCGGACTGGGTGCGGGCACTTCGACCGAGCACGCCTTTACTTTCCTTCATTTCCTGGATCCAATCTGCCGTTGCCGCGTTAGCCTGCTCTCGTCGGTGCCTACGGAACGAAAGGCCTTAAGAACATGAGCGGTTCGGGAACACAGCTGACCACCCCCGGTCTGTTGCCTCTGGACACCACGGAGGACGTGAGGGCGCGACGGCCCACCGTCGCCGTCCTTCCCATCGGCAGCTTCGAACAACACGGGCCCTTTCTACCCCTGGCCACTGACACCGTCATCGCCTGCACGATCGCCCGTGAGGTCGCCGCCGCGTATCCGGTGCATCTTCTCCCTCCGCTCACCATCGCGTGCTCGCACGAACACGCGGCCTGGCCGGGGACGGTCAGCATTTCCGCGGTGACGCTCCACGCGGTGGTACGGGACATAGCCGACTCGCTTCGTCGCTCGGGCATCGACGCCCTGGTAGTGGTCAACGGGCATGGGGGGAACTACGTACTGGGCAATGTGGTTCAGGAGTCCGCCGGCATGGGTACGCGCATGGCGCTGTTCCCCGCACCGGAGGACTGGGAGGAGGCGCGGACCCGGGCGGATGTGCGGACCTCGCTGCTCAGCGATATGCATGCGGGGGAATTGGAGACGTCCATCCTGCTGCACGCTCATCCGGAAATGGTGCGCCCCGGTTATGAGACATCCGATTTCCTCGCCGACGACCGACGGCATCTTCTCACCCTCGATATGTCCGCTTATACGGATTCCGGTGTCATCGGCCGTCCTTCGCTGGCCTCCGCCGAGAAAGGAAAGGAGCTGCTGGCGGGCCTCGTGGACTGCTTCGCTTCGTATTTCTCGATCCTCACCCCGGAAACCGCGGACGCTCCGGCAAAGGAAGTCGAACCGGAGGGAACGGAGCACGGCCGGCCCTGATCGGCCGCCGGGAGTGAGCGCGGGAAGTGGCCGTCGTCCCCCTCCGGCACCCCCTTCTCGTCCACGGGTCGCGGGCGCCGCATGCCCGCGGCCCACCGGGCGACGAGTACGCAACCGCCGGGCAGGCTCGCCACGAGGCTGAGCACTCCGTAGACGACGGCGACCGTCAGGCCCGTGGTCGCGCCGAGTCCCGCCGCGCCGAAGGCCCATGCGGTGACGCCCTCCCGGGGGCCCCAGCCACCCACGTTCAGCGGCAGCCCCATGGCGAGCAGAGCCAGCACCGCCAGGGGCACCAACTCGGCGGCCGACGCGTCGGATCCCGCGACCCGGGCCGAGACCACGAACATCAGGAGGTGGCCCGCCAGCACCACGGCCGACGAGACGACGACACCCGGCCAGTTGTGGCGGGCCACCAGTCCTTCACGCGCCTCGGTGAGCGCCGTACGCAACCCGCGGGCCCATCGCGACGAGCCCGACGAACCCCACGGGACCGACGCGCCCCCCGCGCCCGACCCGCCGCGCAGCCGGATCGCGACCACGGCCCCCACCACCCCGGCAACCGCCAGCGCCATGGCGGACGCCTCGGCCAGGTGACGGGACTGCGCCTGGACCGGAGAAGGCAGCGTCAGCAGTGCGACGCCGCCGAAGGCGATGAGCGCCACCTGTCCCGCCACCCGCTCCAGGACCACCGCACGGACGCCCCTGCCGAGGTCGCCGGTGCTCTGCCCGTGCCGTACGGCCCGGTGCACATCGCCCAGGACGCCACCGGGCAGCGCCGCGTTCAGGAACAGGGCCCGGTAGTAGTCCGCGACGGCGGGCCGGAGCGGCAGCCTGATCTTCAGTCCCCTGGCCACCAGACACCAGCGCCAGGCGCTGAAGACGGTGGTGACCACGCCGATGGCGAGCGCAACGAGGAGCGTCGCGCCGTCTATTCGGCGCAGTCCGTCCAGGAAGACACCGGTGCCAAGACGCCAGAGCAGTACGCCGAGGATGGCGACGCCCGCGAACGTGCCGAGGTGGGTGCGCAGTGCGCGGGAGTCGACACGGGACCGGACGGCACGGAGGGCGAGGCGCACCCCGCGCCCCCGTATCTCTTGCTCGTTCCCGCCGCCCTGGACCGTTCCGGCCGTCGCGCCGTCCGGGACCGCCCGAGCCGTCGAACCGTCCCGGACCGTCAGAGTCGTCACGTCGGCGCGGACCGCTCGTGGCTGGGCGTCGACTGCCACCGCCTGCGCGCTCATGCCGCTCCCCCTGTCGGCCCGGCCAGCGCCAGCAGATCGCTGTGGTGCACCACCACGCTCAACTCCCCCGCCGCGCAGGCGGCGAGACGCTCGCGCAGGTACGCGTCGGCGCGCGCGGCCAGTTCGGGGCGCTCCTCGACGGCCGCGCCGACCCAGCCGCGCAGCCACTCGGCCGTCAGCGCGGACTCGTCCGGGCCGAGCCGCCAGGCGCTGGGGTGCAGCCGTACCGTCGCGCCGTGCCCGGCGAAGGCCTCACAGGCCGTCGTGACCGCGTCCGGGCCCAGCAACTCGCCGCGGCGCTGATGGGCGTTGAACGCGTCGGTGATCTCGGTGTCCAGCGGGTGGGCCGGAGTGAATTCGACGCGCCCCACGACCGAGAGGGTCAGCAGCGCCGGGCAGCCGGCTCCGGCGCAGGCCGCGGCGAGCGCTTCGATCTCGTCGCCGGTGAGCACGTCGAGCAGGGCGGAGGCCGTCACCAGCGAGGCGCCTGCCAGGGCGTCCGAGGTCAGCCGGGCCACGTCACCGCGCTGCGTCTCGACCGTGACATGGCTGCCGTCGGCGGCCGCCCGGGGCGAGTTCACCGCGGCGAAGTGCAGCAGATACGGGTCACGGTCGTGCAGAACCCAGTGCTGCGCACCGTCGAGGCGAGGAGCGAGCCAGCGGCCCATGGACCCTGTGCCGCAGCCGAGGTCGTGGATCACGAGCCCGTTGGCCGACTGCGGAAGGTCCGCGAGCCGGATCCGCAACGGGCCGAGCAGCTCTGCCGCGCGGGCCACGGCGTCGACACCCTCGCGCAGTCCCAGCCACTCGGGGGCGTAACGGGTCACGTCGTCGTCCATGTCCACGTCCGCGCCGCGCCTGCGGTCACCCAGCCGGATCGTGCCCGTCTCCTGCCCCGGGGTCCTGGTCGTCGCGGGCCCGGGGGGCGTCGTGCTGGTACTCATGCGGCTCCTTTCCTGGCGTCGCGCCCAAGTCGCCCCAGCACACCGGCCAGGCTGCGGGCCGTCGCGGCCCACCCGTCCAGTGCGGCCCGGCGACCGCGCGCGGCGGCCTTCATACGGCGGCGCACATCGGGCTCGCCGAACCAGCCGCGTAGTTCGGCCGCGAGTGCCGCGGGGTTCTCCGGCGGTACGAGGATGCCGGGCATCCCGCCGTCGGGAGCGCGCCCGACCGCCTCGGGAAGACCGCCGACGTCGGTGGCCATTACGGGGATGCCGCGCGCGAGTGCTTCGGTGACGGCCATGCCGTACGTCTCCGCGTACGAGGTGAGGACCATGAGGTCGGCGGACGCGTAGCTCGCGTCGAGTTCCGCTCCGGCCTGGGGGCCGGCGAGATGCATCCGGTCACCGAGGCCGTGCTGGGCGATGAGCGCCCGGAGTTCGGCGACGTACTCGGGGTCCTGGCCCAGGCCGCCGACGAAGACGCAGCTCCAGGGGAGGTCGGTGAGGGTGGCCAGGGCCTCGACGAGGCGGTGCTGCCCCTTGCGCGGGGTGACCGCGGCGACGCACAGCAGTCGCGAGACGCCGTCGGTTCCGGGGGCGAGGGGCGCGATGTCGGCGCCGGGCGCGGCGACATGGACCCGGTCGGGGGCCAGCCCGTGGTGGGCCACCAGTCTGCGGGCCGCCCACTCGCTGGTGGCCACGATCGCCGGCACGGCACGCAGCGTGCGGCGTTCCAGGGCGTCCAGCTCCGCCGCCAGCTCGGGCGAGAGTCCCGTCTCGTCGCCGAGCGGAAGGTGCACGAGGACCACCAGGCGCAGCCGTTCGGTTTCGGACATGACGATCTCGGGGGCGGCGCAGGCGACGAGTCCGTCGAGGAGTACGACGGTGCCGTCCGCCATCTCGCCGAGCGTGCCGGCCAGTTCGGCGCGGGCGTCGGCGTCGGGCCGAGGCCAGCTGCCCTGGATCGCGTGCTTGTGGACCTGCCAGCCGAACGCGGGCAGATCCAGGATCACCCGGGCGTCATAGGTGTTGCCGCCGCTGGGGGTGGTCGGGTCGTCGACTCCACCGGGCATCACGAAGTGCATCGCGCGCAGGGACATCGGGATGATGTTGGAGTGGTGGTTCACAGGGCACGCTCATAACTCGCCCAGGCGATGTGCGACTCGTGCAGAGTGACCGTGATGCCGGCCAGGCCGCGGGCGCCCTCGCCCAGCGCCCCCTTGTGCACGCGCTCGGCGAGGCGGTCTGCGATGACCTTGGCCAGGAACTCGGTCGACGTGTTGGTGTTGGCGAAGTCGGGCTCGTTGTCGAGGTTGCGGTAGTTCAACTCGCTCACCACCCCTCCGAGTTCCTGTGTGGCCAGCCCGATGTCGACGACGATGTTGTCGTCGTCCAGCTCGGCGCGGCGGAACGTGGCGTCCACGAGGAACGTCGCCCCGTGCAGGCGCTGCGCGGGTCCGAAGACCTCCCCGCGGAAGCTGTGGGCGATCATCAAGTGATCGCGGACGGTGATGCTGAACAACGGACGACCCTCCAGGTGCGGCGCGTCTGATCCCTCTGCCGGGACGTGCCGTGTAGTACGGCCGGTCCGTTCTCCGTGTTCAGGGGGCACGGGGGGAGTTTCAGACGGGTTTTTGTTTCGGACACGGTACGGACGTGTCGTTCGGTGCGCCGGTCACCCGGCGTTGTTTCGAACCGGCTCGGTATCGGCGTCGTAGCGCACGAGGTGGCACAGTGCCTGCGTCTCACCAGCGGCGAGCGCGACCATCGCCTCCGGCAGTTCGTCGAACGCGCACGCACCGGTGATCAGTGCGTCCAGGGCGGGGTCGGCGAGCAGTTCGAGGGCGAGTGCGAGCCGGTCGGCGTATGTACGGCGGGAGCTCCTGGCCGGGGACACGGTCCCCACCTGGCTGCTGCGGACGACCAGACGACGGGAGTGGAAGGCCTCGCCGAGCGGCAGGCTGACCTGCCGGTCGCCGTACCAGCTCAGTTCGAGGACCGTGCCCTCCGGGGCGAGGAGTTCGAGGGAGCGCGCGAGTCCCGCCTCGGTGGCGCTGGCGTGCACGACGAGGTCGCAGCCGCCGACGGCGTCCGCCGGGAGCGCGAATTCGATGCCGAGCGCCCGGGCGAGATCGGCCCGCGCCGGGTTGGCATCGACCAGCTGGACACGGACGGCGGGGAACCGGGCGAGAAGCGCGGCGACACTGGCGCCGACCATCCCGGCACCGACCACCGCGATCCGGTCGCCGATCAACGGCGCGGCGTCCCACAGGGCGTTGACCGCGGTCTCCACGGTCCCGGCGAGGACGGCGCGCGAGGCCGGCACCGACTCGGGCAGGGGCGTCACGGCGCTCGCCGGGACGACGTACCGCGTCTGATGCGGGTAGAGACAGAAGACGGTGCGCCCGATCAGCGCCTGGGGCCCCTCCTCCACCACGCCGACG
The DNA here is from genome assembly GCF_005786655.1 of Streptomyces montanus. NCBI lineage: Bacteria > Bacillati > Actinomycetota > Actinomycetes > Kitasatosporales > Streptomycetaceae > Streptomyces > Streptomyces montanus. Next base: position 11,594 of record NZ_VBZC01000019.1, on the reverse strand, counting down.
CTGAGGTACCCGTACTTGACCGGCCCCGGGAAGTCGCCTTCCTGGAACGGCGCCCGCATCGCGGTGTGCTGGCTCTCCGGCACACCGCCGCGGAAGACGAGGGTCTCGGTGCCGCGGCTCACCCCGGAGAAGAGTGCCCGGACCAGGACCTCATCCTCGGCAGGGTTCGGCAGATCGACGTCCCGTATCTCGCCATGGCCGGGAGAGTCGAGCCAGAAGGCCCGTGCGGCACGGCCTGTCGGCATACTCATCCTCCTCAAGAGTCGGGCTCGAATTGTGAGCCTGCTGTGTCGGGCTGAACGATCGGGCGACGGTTCACGTACCGACCTTTGCGAAGCCGCGCACAAGGTACGCGGCAATGATCGACTCTGTCACCTGGCCGGAGGATGTGCGGTGGCCCTGAACAACACGTACGACGCAAGGCTCTTGCAGCAGGAAACGGCCGTGGGAGCGGCCGTGCAGCTCTTCCTGCTGGCCGTCCTCGGCACGGCGATCGGCATGGGGCCGGCGGGCTGGCTGACGGGTCTGGCGTTCGCGCTGGCCACCTGGGCCGTGCTGGCACGCGCCCTGCACCGCACGCGGCCACGCTCCTTCGGTCCCGCGAACCGCGTCACCCTGGGCCGGGCCACTCTCGTCGGCGGAGTGACCGCGCTGGTCGCGGACTCCTTCCAGAGCCCGCCGCCCGTCACACTCCTGGTCGCCCTCACGGCGGTCGCGCTGATACTCGACGCGGTGGACGGCAAGGTCGCCCGCCGCACCGGAACCTCCACCCCCCTCGGCGCCCGCTTCGACATGGAGGTCGACGCCTTCCTCATACTGGTGCTGAGCGTGTACGTCGCCACGTCGCTCGGTCCATGGGTGTTGCTGATAGGCGGGATGCGCTACGCCTTCGTGGCCGCGGCCCGTGTGTTCCCGTGGCTCAACGCCCAACTGCCCCCGAGCACCGCGCGCAAGACGGTGGCGGCGACGCAGGGGGTCGCGCTGCTGGTGGCGGGCGCGGGGATCCTGCCGCACGCGCTGACGCTCGCGACGGTCGTCCTGGCGCTGGGCTCGCTGCTGTGGTCGTTCGGCCGGGACATAGGGTGGCTGTGGCGCGTCAGGCTGGGTGCCTAAAGCGAAGGTCCGGCCTCCCGCCGCGAACCCTTCGGGCGCTTCTCCTCACAGGCGGCGCAGCAGTCCCGGGACGGCTCGTACGAGTCCGGCCGCGGCGAGCCCGATGGCGGCGCCCACGGCGACGTCGGAGGGGTAGTGGGCCCCGCGGTGCACCCGCTCGACCGCGACCACCACCGTCGGAACGGCACAGGCCATGCCCGCCCACGGCCGGATCGGCGCGATCGCGGCGGTGAAAGCGACAGCGGCGGCGGTGTGTCCGGACGGGAACGACGGTGAAGCGGGGCGGTCGGCCACGTCCTCGGGACGGAACCACTCCCCGGGCGGCCGATGCCGCTCCCACACCCGCTTGACGCCCCCGTTGGCGATCGTCTCCGCCACGGCCATGCTCGCCAGCCCCGCCGCCGCGGCCTGCCGGCCCCGCACACCGCCGGCCCCGGCCATGACCGCGGCCACCGCGCACCACAGCTTGGTGTGCTCGGCCGCCGCCTCCACGGTGGGCAGCACCCGCCGCACCCAGGGGTTGTCCCACGACGCCGTCCGCCGCGTCAGCCACCGCTCGCCGGTGTGCAGGTCCGCCAGTACTCTCATGGCCTGCCGCTTTCCCGTTCTCCGGTGATCCACGCCATGATCCGGCCACCCTGTGTCCCGCACGGTCAGTCCTCGTGCTTCAGACGCTCCCGGTCCTCCTCGTCCCACTTGCGGGTGTCGCGCGGTTCGACGTACGGCTCCTCCTGCTCGGGCTGGCCGCCGGCGATGGCCCGCTGGCGGGAGGTCTCGGCGTCGAATTCCAGGCCGAGGAGGATCGCCAGGTTGGTGATCCACAGCCAGACCAGGAAGACGATGATCCCGGCGAACGTTCCGTAGGTCTTGTTGTACGAGGCGAAGTTCGCCACGTAGACCGCGAACCCGGCCGAGGCGATCATCCAGATCAGCAGCGCCACGAAGCTGCCCGGTGTGATCCAGCGAAAGCCCCGGACCCGTGCGTTCGGCGTCGCCCAGTACAGGATCGCGATCATGATGGTGACCAGCAGGACCAGTACCGGCCACTTGGCGATCGACCACACGGTCAGGGCGGTGTCCCCGACCCCCAGAGCGGTGCCGACCTCGTGAGCCAGACCGCCGGTGAAGACCACGATCAGCGCGCTGACGATCGCCAACAGCATCAGCACCAAGGTGACCCCCAGGCGTACCGGCAGCACCTTCCACACCGGGCGGCCCTCGGGGATGTCGTACACGGCGTTGGAGGTGCGGATGAAGGCCGCGACATAGCCGGAGGCCGACCACACCGCCAGCACCAGACCGACGATCGCCATCACCGAACCGATGCCCGCGTTGCCCTGCAACTGCTGCACGGCATTCGTGAGCACATCGCGGGCCGCGCCGGGGGTGAGCCGGGTGATGTTGTCCAGCACGGCGTCCGTCGCCGACCGGCCGACGAGCCCGAGCACCGAGATCAGCACCAGCAGCGCCGGGAAGAACGCCAGGATCGAGTAGTAGGTCAGTGCCGCCGCACGGTCGGTGAGCTCGTCGTCCTTGAACTCCTTCATCGTCCGGCGCAGCACGGCCCACCAGGACTCCTTCGGCAGCTCCGTGGGAGCGTCCGGCGCCCGGGCCTCCACCTCCGGCTCCGGGCCGTACCTCGTGTCCTCCTGCTCCTCCGGGCGTTCTCTCCGACGGGAGTCACCCTCGCCGGAAGACCGGTCGGCCCGGTCCTTATGCCCCAGTTTCAGTAGTCGTGTCATAGGTGTGCGAGTACCCGTGCCCTACGGATCACGCGCTGCCGCGCAGCCCGGCTGATGGCCCCGCCCATGCCCGGGCGGGGCCATCGTCGCGGCTACGGGGCCGGGGCATAGCCGGTGGGCCGGGTAGTGAAGGCTCCCCTGCCCTGGGTGCGGCTGCGCAGTCGGGTCGCGTAGCCGAACAGCTCGGCCAGCGGCACGGTGGCGGTGATCACCACCGCACCCGCTCGGGCGACCGATCCCGTGACCCGGCCGCGCCGTGCCCCCAGATCGCCGAGTACGCCACCGACGGCGTCGTCGGGCACAGTGACCGTGACTTCGGCCACCGGTTCCAGCAGCACCATCGCGCTGGCCCTCAGTGCCTCCCGGAGCGCGAGTCGGCCGGCCGTCCGGAACGCCATCTCCGACGAGTCCTTCGGGTGGGTCGCGCCGTCGGTCAGGGTGACGCTCACCCCGGTCACCGGGTGACCGCCCAGCGGCCCCTCGGCCAGGGCGTCCCGGCAGCCGGCCTCGACCGCGCGAACGTACTCCTGCGGCACCCGTCCGCCGACGACGGTCGACCGGAACGCGAAGCCCGTCCCGCTGTCGTTGCCGTTGCCGCTGCCGTTGCCGTTGCCGCTGTCTGTGTCACTTGGGGTGGCACGCGTGGCCTCCAGTGGTTCGACATCGAGGACGACGTGGGCGAACTGACCGGCGCCGCCGTCCTGTTTGACGTGCCGGTAGAGCAGCCCTGACACCCCGCGGGCGACCGTCTCCCGGTACGCCACCTTCGGCCGGCCCACTCCGACGGCGAGCCCGTGGGCACGCCGGATCTTCTCCACCGCCACCTCCAGATGCAGCTCACCCATCCCCGACAGCACCGTCTGCCCGGTCTCCGGATCGGTCCGGACCACCAGCGAAGGATCCTCCTCGACCAGCCGCGTCAACGCCGACACCAAGCGGTCGGTGTCGGCGCTCCTGCGCGCCTCGACCGCCACGGAGACGACCGGATCGGCGACGGTCGGCGGTTCGAGGACCAACGGAGCCGCGGGTGCGCACAGGGTCGCCCCGGCGCGGGCCGACTTCAGCCCGACCACCGCGACGATGTCCCCGGCCACCGCCTGGTCCAGTTCCGCGTGCCGGTCGGCCCGGACCCGCAGAATCCGGCCGATCCGCTCGGTGCGCCGCGCGACCGTGTCCCTCACCGCCTCTCCCTTCTTGATCGTTCCCGAGTACACCCGCAGGTACGTCAGCCGGCCCGTGGCGGTCGCGTTCACCTTGAACGCCAGTGCCGCGAACGGTGCCGCCGGGTCGGCGATCCGCTCCTGAACCGTGCCGCCCTGGATGCCGCGTACCGCCGGCACATCCAGCGGCGAGGGCAGGTACGCCACGACGGCCTCCAGCAGCGGCTCGATCCCGCGATTGCGGTAGGCCGAGCCGCACAGCACCACCACGCCGTCGCCGGTACGCGTCAGGTCGCGCAGCGCGCAGGCCAGCGTCCGCGCGGTAAGCGTCGACGTGGCGCAGAACTCCTCCAGAGCGACGGGGTGGAGCTCCGCCACCGCCTCCTCCAACTGCCGGCGGCGCCGGTGCGCTTCCTCCCGCAGTACGTCCGGCACCGGACCCTCCTCGGCCGTGTCACGGCCGTCGGTCCAGATCAGCGACCGCATGCGCAGCAGATCCACCACCCCGGTGAACCCGTCCTCGGTGCCGATCGGCAACTGGACGACGAGCGGTGCCGGATGCAGCCGCTCCCGGATCGACCGGACCGCCGCGTCGAGGTCGGCACCGGTACGGTCCAGCTTGTTGACGAAGGCGATCCTCGGCACCCCGTGCCGATCGGCCTGCCGCCACACCGACTCGCTCTGCGGCTCGACTCCCGCGACCGCGTCGAACACCGCGATCGCGCCGTCGAGCACCCGGAGGGAGCGCTCCACCTCGTCGGCGAAGTCGACATGGCCCGGGGTGTCGATCAGATTGATCCGATGACCGTCCCAGGCGCAGCTCACCGCCGCGGCGAAGATGGTGATCCCACGATCGCGCTCCTGGGGGTCGAAGTCGGTGACGGTCGTGCCGTCATGGACCTCGCCCCGCTTGTGAGTGGTCCCGGTGAGGTAAAGGATCCGCTCGGTGACCGTGGTCTTTCCGGCGTCGACGTGAGCCAGGATGCCCAGATTACGAACGGCGGTCAGCGGACTGGTGGGTTGACGGTGCAGGTCGGTACGCACGGCCCATGGCCTTTCAGGTGTGCTGGATCGGGGCGGCGCGATTGCCGGACGAAAAGAGGACCTGTGCCCAGCACGACCGGCCGGCTCAATGCCGGGCGGCAGGGGCATGGGGGCGCAAGACTCCGGCTCAGGCTCGGAGTCGGACTCGGAGTCAGGTGTTCGTCACGGGCATCCGGTCCCGGCCGCGCAGCCGGCACCGGGCACACGAGGACACGAGGATCACCTCGTACCGCGACCGGGGAACGACGACAGCGATGCGGTACCGCATGGCCGGGCTCCCCTCACTCGTGTGTGGCGAGTGTAGGAGACCCGGCGCGGGCGGAGCACCGCATTTTTTCTGCCGTTTGACTGCCTACCTGACGAATCATTAAAAGCATCAATATGCGTACATTGCTTTTAAATTGGGCGTATCCAACTAATTCTGTCCTCGTTGGGGAGAGCATGGCGACGATGAGCCCGCAGGGCACAGTGGCGGCGAACGTATACGAGGAGTGGGGCTTGGCCCTCTCGCCGACATCGAGAACCGCGGACTGCTCCGATCTGCTCCACCAGTTCTTCGGCATTCTGGAGCGGATTCAGACCGATTTCACCCGGCGCAGCATTACCACCGCCGCCGAACCGTCGATGGGGCAGGCATGAGCGGCTACTGGCCCCGTCCCGACGAGGCGTTGGACAGCGCGGGCTATCAGCCGAGCGCCTTCGGAGCGGATGTACTCGACCCGACCGTCCCTGACGGCCTGCACACGGAGTGGGCCTTCGACCGGGATCTGGCTCAGCTGCTCCAGACCGGTGCGGTGGGGACATCGTCCCCACCGGCCCCCGTCGCACCCTCCATCCCCCGCATTCCCCGCAAGCGCGGTGCGCGCCGGCGCCCGAACCGACTGGTGCGGTGCGCCCGCTGGATCCACCGCCCCGCGGTGAAGGTGCTGAGCCTGTTCATCGCGGCACTGAGTGCGGTGATCGTGAGCATGCTGAGCGTGCTCGGCGCGCTGATCGCATACGACCCGCTGCGCCGCATGGCGTCCCCAGGCTCCCCGGGGCTGGCCGCATGGTGGCCGCTGCTGGTCTACGGGCCGTGGCTGATGGCGTCGTTGTCCATCCTGCGGGCCGCGCTGCACCGCCGCCGCGCTACGCACTCCTGGGCCGTGGTGGTGCTCTTCTCCGCCATCGCGATGTGCCTGTGCGTCGCCAACGCGACCAGGTCGCCGGTCCCGATGGCGGTGGCGGGTCTTCCGCCGCTCACCGCTCTGCTCTCCTTCCACCAGTTCGTCCGCCAGATCACGCTCACCATCCCCGTCCCTGCCCCGGCCCACGCGCTGCCCCGCCCGCGGCACGCCGGGCGGTGCGCCAACGACTGATCTGTTTCCCTCCCCAGCCCAGTGCCGTTCATCAAGCTGAACGGCACTGGGTTTGTCATTGCCGGTGCCCCGAACCCGCACGCGGCGGCTGGTGAGTCCCCGGAGTGTGGCCGAAGGTGCGGCGGAAGACGTCGATGAACGCGCTGGCGGACGACCAGCCGCACCGGTGCGCCACGGTGGTCACCGGAGTGTTCTCGGCCAGCAGCACCAGTGCCTGGTAGAGGCGTAGTTGGGTGCGCCACTGCGGGAAGGTCATGCCGAGGTCGGCCTTGAAGAGCCGGGACAGGGTCCGGTGGCTTGCGCCGACCTGTCGGCCCAGTGCGGCCAGGGTGCGGTTGTCGGCCGGATCGGTGCGCAGGATCTCGCACAGCGCCTTGAGTTGAGGGGTCGTGGGGGTGGGCAGGTACAGGGGCTGCTGGGGCGAGGCGCGCAACTGGTCGAGCAGGACGGCCCGTAGTCGCCCGCGTTCGGGGCTGTCGTCGTGCGGGGTGCGGGTGTAGGCGAGGATCAGCTCACGCAGCAGGGGCCCGACGGTCAGCACGGTCGGCTCGTCGAGGTCGAGCGGGTTGTCGGTCTCGGGCAGGCCGACCAGGTGGAGTTCGAGTTCGCCGTGGGCGTGGTGGGCGTGCACGGTGCCGACCGGTACCCAGATCGCGCGGGTGGCCGGGGCGATCCACGAGCCCGCGCTGGTCGTGATGGCTCCTGCTGCGCGGACTCCCGGAACCCACCGCGCCGGAGCCGGTGACGATGGCGGGAGAGGATGCCGGCGCCCTTCCCCGCTGAAAGGCGGGGTGGCAGGGGGAGGTCGCCGTGAGGGCGCCGGCATCCCTGTCAGGTCAGCTCGTCACACGGAAGGTGGCGTCGCTGCGCTCTGCCGCGGTGGTGATCGGGTCGAGCCGCAGTTGGTAGGCGTAGTGCCGGATGTAACGGTCGGGGTAGTTGTACGACTGGAACGACGACCAACCCGAGTCGGCGAGCCCGGCGACCTTACGGAAGGTGGCGTCCCCCGCGAACGCGGAGGTGCCGTCGTTGTAGGCGAGTTGGAAGTCGAACCCGGCGTGCCGCAGGAAGTAGCCGGGGAAGTTCACCGACTCGAAGGAGACGGTGCCGGAGCCGGCCAGGCCGGTTCTCAGCCGGAACTGGGCGTCCTGGGCGGGGCTGACGTTCGGGTCGATGCGCACGTCGAAGTTGGTGTGCCGCACATACCGGTCCTGGAAGTTGTACGACTGGAGCCGGTTGACCGCGGTATTGGGCCAGCGTGCCTGAACTCGGCTCTCCTCGGCGGCTGTCAGGTTCAGAATCGAACCGTGACGCTTCTTGGTGCCGCCCATGTTGTAGCTTCCCGACGCCGGAAGCCGGTAGGTGCCGGAGGCGGACGGGTTGGTCGTCAGAACCGGCATGTAACCGCGGCTCGAGGCGTACTGGTCGAGATACAGGGCCCACTCGTTGCGGTCCCTGAACTTCATCCACATCGGGCCTTCGACCTGTGAGCCGGTCAGGCCGATGCCGGAGAGATTGCCGAGGTTGGTCCACGTTCCCAGGATCGAGTTGCTGCCTTCGAGCGTGATCTGACCGTCACCGGAGGACCGCACGTAGCGGTAGTTGCCGACACCTGCCGGCACCTCGACGATCTGGGTGTCGATGATGCCCTGGGTGCCGGGGCGGTCGATGTAGAGCTGCGGGGTGGTGATGGTGCGGAAGTCCGTGGTGCGGGCGTAGTAGATCCGGTGCTTCAGCACGCCGTTGAGTGTCGCGTTGGTCGCCCAGTACAGGACGTAGTCGTTGGTTGCCGGGTTCCAGATGGCCTCCGGCGCCCACGCGTTGCGCCCGTCGGGAATCGCACCGGCGACGTTGAGCAGCCGCGGCGCCGACCAGGTGACCAGGTCCGTCGACTCCCACACCACGAGGTTGCGGCTGCCGTTGGACGTGGAGTCCTCCCACGACTGCCCGCAACCGATGCACAGGTCGGTCGCGATGATCCAATACCGGCTGCCGTCCGGAGAGCGGACCAGTGAGGGGTCGCGCACCCCACGCGTGCCCACCGTGGAGCGCAGGGCCATCCCTCCACCGTTGAGGTCGGTCCAGTGCAGGCCGTCCGTGCTGTGCGAGAAGTAGATCTGCTGCCCGGTCGCCCCCTCCCCGATGAAGTGCGTCATCAGATAGCCGGGGTCGGCGGCGGCCGCCCGCTCAGGCGTGGTCACGACTTGGGATGTGAAGAGGAGGCAGGCGGCGACCAGTATCGCGGCCAGTCGGGCCAGAAGCGCGGCCATGTACATCTCCCTGTGTGCGGTGGGGGTTCACGGTGGTGACGGGGGGATGGTGGTGACGGAGGGATAGGGGGATGGGGCACACGATGCGGGGCGGTGTCAGTGGTATGACGGCCCGTGGGTGAAGTCCCCGTTGCCACCCGGCGGCGCGGTCGCGGTGCCGGGTCGGTCGGCACGGTCGTCGACGCGAGCGCGGGCGGGGCGGTGCGACAAGACGGTCTTTGGTCGTTCCGGCGCACAGGCCCGGCGGGAAGCGGATCCGTACGCACGTCGTTCGGTTTTTCGAACGCTGTTCGTAAGGTCGGGCAGACGCTAAGGTGCGGGAAGCCGGATGCGTCAATACCTCCGACATGCGCAATCCGTACGACCTGAACGTGCTGGTACAGCCACCAGTTGAGGAACGGTCGGGGTCAACCGGCCCGTGAAAGCCGGCCGGGCCGTCAGGTCCCGCCCGGCCGTCAGCCCGCCGGGCCGTCAGGTCCCGCCCGGCCGTCAGGTCCCGCCGGGCTCAGGTCCCGTTGGCCCGTCAGGTCCCGTTGGCCCGTCAGGTCCCGCCGGTCGGTCGGTCCCGTCGGGCCATACCCCGACGTGGTCCGGTTCCGCTGTCAGGCGGACTCGGCCGCGCAGGCCGTAGCGGTCCACGTAGTCCCTGGGCAGTTGGAGGCGGCCCGCGCGGTCCAGGACGGTGAACTCCTCGGCGCCGGCGCCGCCGGGCCCGCGCAGCGTCTCCGTCGACGTACGGCCGTCGCGGATACGGACCGTGCGACGGACCTGTCCGGAGACGAGCGGGTCGTGGGTGACGACGAGGACGGTGGCGCCGAGCTCCTCGTTGGCCCTGCGCAGCGCGGCGAACACCTCCTCACCACTCGCCGTGTCGAGTTCGCCGGTCGGCTCGTCGGCGAGCAGCACGCGCGGCGCGTTGGCGGTGGCGACCGCGACGGCGACGCGCTGCTGTTCGCCGCCGGAGAGTTCGGCGGGCCGCCGGTCCCGGCAGTACGCGACGCCGAGTACGTCGAGGAGTTCGGCGGCGCGCGCTCCCCGCTTGCGGTGCGGCACGCCGGTGTACTTCATCGGCAACGCCACGTTCTCCAGGGCGGTCAGATACGGCAGCAGGTTGCGCCCCGTCTGCTGCCACACGAAGCCGACGGTGCGCCGGCGATAGCCGAGCCGCTCGCGCCGCCGCATGGCGAGCAGGTCGTGTCCGGCTACCAGGGCGCGGCCCGCCGTGGGCAGGTCGAGCCCGGAGAGGATGGACAGCAGCGTGGACTTGCCGGATCCGGAGGCGCCGACGAGCGCCATGCACTCGCCTTCCTCGACGACCAGGTCGAGGCCTTGGAGGGCCTGGACCTCGACCTCGTCGGTGCGGTAGACGCGGACCAGGTTGTCGCACACCACGAGCCCGTCGTCCGCGGGTGTGCGCAGGGCGTCGCGGGCCCGCTCCTCCAGTTTCCGCAGGTCGCTTCCCTGCGGAAGGTCATGTCCGTGGAGTTCAGTCACCGTTTCTCCCCAGTCGCAGGACCGCGCCGAGCCCTCGGCGCCGTCCGATCCAGGTCTCCACACCCACGGCCACGACGACCAGTACGCCGAGACCGGCGCCCAGGGCGGCGGTCAGCAGCAGGTCGGGGTGCGGGTCGGGGACGGCGGGTCCGTCCGTGAACTCCCGCAGGTCCAGGGCGGGTCCGAGCAGTGCGGGCAGTGTCAGGCCCAGTGCGGTGCCACCCGCGACGGCCGCGAGCACCATCGGCAGAAGCTCCAGCAGGTGCAGCGCCGACGTGGCGCGATCGCCCAGGCCGAGCGTGCGCAGATGGGCGGCGGTGTGGCCGCGCGCCGGGGCGGACAGCATCAGTTCGAGGACGAGGGCCAGCAGGGCGAGGAGCACGGCGAGCGCGGTGCACGCGGTGTGTACGGTCGCCAGGACGTCGACCATGCCGTCGTCGGCGGCCTCGGCCTCCTCCTCGGCGCGGATACGCAGCTCGCCGACGGAGGCTCCGGCGGTGGTGCGCGGCACGAGGGACCGCAGCGCCGTCACGTCGAGCCGCGGGCCGTACAGCACCAGTGTGGTGGCCTCGAAGTCGCGTCCGTCGAAGGCCCTGAGATCGCGGTTGTCGGCGAGCAGGAGATGTTCCCGGGCCGTGGTGGTGCTGCGGACGGGGCCGAGCGCCGGGTCGCGGAGCACCTCGTCGGGGATGTCGCCGACGACGCGCAGGCGCAGCTTCCTGCCGTGCGAGGTGATGGTGAGCAGGTCGCCGGCGTGGGCCCCGGTGGCCAGGACCCGGATGTCTTCGCCGCGCGCCGGCCCGGTGAGTCCGGCGGCGTCGAGTGAACGCGCCACGGCCGAGCCGGGCGCCGCCCTGCGGAGTTTCGTGCCGTCGACGCCGACGAGGCTCGCGATGCCGTACCGCGCGCCGCTGCTTCCGCTCGTCGGGTCGACGCGCAACTGCCGCACGCTGACCGCGTCGCGTACACCGGGCACCCGCATCAGCCGCTCGGCCACGTCAGGGTTGCGGGCCGCTTCGAGGAAGGAGGCGTCGGCGCCGACCCGCCATGCGGCGGCCTCGCGGCGCCCGTCCGCGAGCGTCCCGGCCACGAGCCCGCCGAACACCGCTCCGGCCAGCGTCACGACCAGGACGAGCAGCGCGAGTGCCCGGGCGGGCGCCTCCTTCGCGGCCCGGGAGAGCGCGATGAGTGCCACGGCGCCGCGGCGCCGCGCGGACCAGCGCGCCAGCAGCCGTACCGGCAGCGGGTAGCAGCGCACCAGGACGACCACGGTGACGAGACCAAGCAGCGCGGGCACCGCGGCGAGCAGGGGGTCGGGCCCGGCGTCGCCGGCCGTGCCCCGGGCCCGCAGCGCGAACACACCGGCCGCGGCGAGGAGCAGGACGACCGCCTCGGCGACGAGGCGGCGGCCCG
>NZ_VBZC01000018.1:10337-153906 GCF_005786655.1 Streptomyces montanus | reverse complement strand
GAGCCGCGGTAATTCAGCCCCTCCGGCGTTTGAGGAGCGGGGGTCCGGGGGCTGGCCCCCGGGAACGGGGTCTGGGGCGGAGCCCCAGAAGGATGGGACGGGTAGGGGCGGCGGGGGCGAAAAAAATGCCGGCCCCCTCCCGCGCGCCTCCGAACCGGTGACACCGCAGGTGAGTTCCCCCACAACGACCTCTCCCTGAGGAGCGACCCGCCCTTTTGCGCCTTACGCTCGACGGACCGCACGACCCCCGTCTCATTTTCCGCCAGCGGAGGTTTCTGCTCCATGAAGCTCACCGTCGTCGGCTGCTCGGGGTCGTTCCCGTCCGCGGAATCGGCCTGCTCGAGCTACCTCGTCGAGGCCGACGGCTTCCGGCTGCTCCTCGACATGGGCAACGGCGCCCTTGGCGAGCTGCAGCGCCACTGCGGTCTCTACGACCTCGACGCGATCTACCTCAGCCATCTGCACGCCGACCACTGCATCGACATGTGCGCCTATTTCGTCGCGCGTTACTACAGACACGACGGCGGTCGCTGTCCCCCCATCCCGGTCTACGGCCCCGAGGGCACCGAGCACCGCCTGACCACCGCGTACGCCGACACCCCCAGCGCCTCCTCCATGAGCGAGGTCTTCGACTTCCACACGGTCAAGCCCGGCTCCTTCGAGATCGGCCCGTTCTCCGTGCACACGGAGAAGGTGAGCCACCCCGTGGAGGCGTACGGCATCCGCATCGAGCACGGCGGCCGGGCGCTGACGTACTCCGGGGACACGGGCGTGTGCGACGCGCTCGACGAACTCGCCCGGGACGCGGACCTGTTCCTGTGTGAGGCCGCGTTCACGCACGGCAAGGAGAACATCCCCGACCTGCACCTCAACGGCCGCGAGGCGGGCGAAACCGCCACCCGTGCCGGCGCCCGCCGCCTCGTCCTCACCCACATCCCGCCGTGGACGGATCCCCAGGTGAACCTGGCGGACGCGCGCGAGACGTTCGCGGGACCGGTGGAAGTGGCGGCGCCCCGGAAGACGTACGAGATCTAGCCCCGAAGGTCGGCACGAGGCCGGCACGAAGGCCGGTACGAAGGTCGGTAGTACGCACGCGAAGGCCCCCTCAGTGAGTCGCTGAGGGGGCCCTTCCCGCGGGGAGGGCGGGATCACGCCTTGGTCAGGTCCTCCAGCTCCTCTTCGGGCTCGCGGCCCGGGGTGGTGAGGTTGAACTTGACGATGGCGAATCGGAAGAGGGTGTAGTAGATCGCGCCGAAGACCAGGCCTATCGGGATGATCAGCCATGGCTTGGTCGCGAGGTTCCAGTTCAGGAAGTAGTCGATCGCGCCGGCCGAGAAGGTGAAGCCGGCATGCACGCCGAGCGCCCAGGTGATCGCCATGGACAGGGCGGTGAGCACCGCGTGGATCGCGTACAGCACCGGGGCGATGAACATGAACGCGAACTCGATCGGCTCGGTCACACCGGTGACGAACGAGGTCAGCGCGACGGAGATCATGAGACCGGTCACGGCCTTGCGGCGCTCGGGGCGGGCGGTGTGCGCGATGGCGAGGGCGGCGGCCGGCAGACCGAACATCATGATCGGGAAGAAGCCCGACATGAACTGGCCGGCGGTCGGGTCACCGGCGAAGAAGCGGTTCAGGTCGCCGTGCACGATCTCGCCCGCGGAGTTCTTGAAGTCGCCGATCTGGAACCAGGAGACGGAGTTCACGAACTGGTGCATGCCGACCGGGATCAGCGCACGGTTGATCAGACCGAACAGGCCGGCGCCGACGGCACCGAGGCCGGTGACCCACGTGCCGAGGTCGGAGATGACCTCACCGATCGGCTCCCAGACCAGACCGAAGAAGACGCCCATGAAGGTGCCGACGAAGGCCATCAGGATCGGGACCAGACGGCGGCCGTTGAAGAAGCCGAGCCAGTCGACCAGCTTGGTGCGGTGGAACTTCTGCCACAGCACCGCGGACAGCAGACCCATGACGATGCCGCCGAGGACACCGGGGTTGTTGTAGGTCGCGGCTATGTCCGCGCCGTTCTGGACCTTGGCCTCGGTGACCGGGAAGGCCTTCAGTACATTGCTGTAGACAAGGAAGCCGACCAGGGCGGCGAGTGCGGTGGAGCCGTCCGACTTCTTGGCGAAGCCGATCGCGACGCCGACGCAGAAGAGCAGCGGCAGGTTGTCGAATACGGCGCCACCGGCGGTGGCGAAGACGGACGCGACCTTGGGCCAGCCGAGTCCGTCGGCGCCGAACACGTCGGCTTGACCGAGGCGCAGCAGGATGCCCGCCGCCGGAAGCACGGCGATGGGGAGCTGCAGGCTACGGCCGATCTTCTGCAGGCCCTGGAACAGGCCGGATCCCCACTTCTTTGCTGGGGCCGCCGTGACTGTGGCGGTGCTCATGGTGCCTCCAAGGGGCGGGCGTGGTCTACACCACTCAGTGGTGTAGACCATGTTGTAGCACGGTGAAGGCCAGATAAGGAACCCGTCAATCTGTCAGCTGGACATACAGGGCGAATTGCTAACTTCTCGCTCAAATCCACCTATCGCATAGGACGTTCTGAGCACCCGTTACCGTCATAAATGCGTCAACTTCCTTGCCGGGGTGGTTCCTTGCGCGGCGCGCCGGTCCGGAGTCGCCGTCCTGGTCCCGGACAGTCCGTCGACACTGTGTCCAGGCCGCACCGCAGATCGTGCCGACCGGATTGTCCGGTAGTGGTCTGCGGGTTTCGCACTCGCCGCTGTGTGGTGTAGACCAGTGTCGTGAGGATGTGCTGTCGCGGACCTGCGGTCAGCCGCGTCCGGGCCCCGAGAACGCGTCCTTTGGCATCAGGGAGAAGAAATGGCCACCAAGGCTGAGAAGATCGTCGCCGGACTCGGCGGCATTGACAACATCGAAGAGGTCGAAGGCTGCATCACGCGCCTGCGCACCGAGGTCGTCGATGCGGCCCTGGTCGACGAGGCCGCCCTGAAGGCCGCCGGCGCCCACGGCGTCGTCAAGATGGGCAATGCGATCCAGGTTGTCATCGGCACGGACGCCGACCCGATCGCGGCGGACATCGAGGACATGATGTGAGCGCCTGACCTCACACAACGGTCGGTACCCCGGGCCTCCCGGCCTCCCGGGCTCACTGCCGAGCGGCCGCTTCCGTCACCGGAGGCGGCCCCTCCCCTCTGTGCGGCTAGGCTCGTCGGCATGTCTCGAATCGACGGCCGCACGCCCGAACAGCTCCGCCCCCTCACCATCGAGCGCGGCTGGAGCAAGCACGCCGAGGGCTCCGTCCTCATCTCCTTCGGCGACACGAAGGTCTTCTGCACCGCCTCCGTCACCGAGGGCGTCCCGCGCTGGCGCAAGGGCAGCGGGGAGGGCTGGGTCACCGCCGAATACTCCATGCTGCCGCGCGCCACCAACACCCGCGGCGACCGTGAGTCCGTCCGCGGCAAGATCGGCGGCCGCACCCACGAGATCAGCCGCCTCATCGGCCGCTCCCTGCGCGCGGTCATCGACTACAAGGCGCTGGGCGAGAACACCATCGTCCTCGACTGCGACGTCCTCCAGGCCGACGGCGGCACCCGCACCGCCGCGATCACCGGCGCGTACGTGGCGCTCGCCGACGCCGTCTCCTGGGCCCGCGGCAAGAAGCTCATCAAGGCGGGCCGCCAGCCGCTCACCGGCACGGTCTCGGCCGTCTCCGTGGGCATCGTCGACGGCGTACCCCTGCTCGATCTCTGTTACGAGGAGGACGTGCGCGCCGAAACCGACATGAACGTCGTCTGCACCGGCGACGGACGGTTCGTCGAGGTCCAGGGCACGGCGGAGGCCGAGCCCTTCTCCCGCGAGGAGCTCAACTCCCTGCTCGACCTTGCCGTTTCGGGCTGCGCGGAACTCGCTGTCGCCCAGGCCAAGGCCCTTGATACCGTCCTCGAAAGGTAAAGGGCGCACCAAAAGGAGTCGCTCGCCGCGGGCAACCACGGCACCGGTCCTCGCGTCACTAGCAGTAAGGGCGTACGGCACACCGCTGTGCGCCCGCCGTACCAAAGGGGCCCTTGGGGCCTGAGCAACGGGAGGACCGTTCCATGGCCACGAGCCGCCGCCGACTCGGCCGCCGCAGTACCGCCATCGCCGCCACCGCGGCCGCCGTCGCGCTGACGGCCGGGCTGACCACCGGCTGCGATGCCGTCAACAAGGCGCTGGACTGCGTCCAGACCGCCGACGCCATCGCCGACAGCGTCACCGAGCTCCAGCAGGCCGTCGAGAACGCGTCGAACGACCCGACGCAGGCCGACGAAGCGCTCGACTCCATCGACAAGAACCTCGACAAGATCGGCGACAAGACCGACGACACGGACGTCAACAAGGCGGTGGACGACCTCCAGAGTGCCGTCACCAACGTCCGCGAAGCCATCAAGAACGGCGACAAGACGCCCGACATCAGCCCGGTGACGGACGCGGCGGGCGAACTGACGAAGGTCTGCACGCCCTGAGGTGCCGCCGGGTGCTGAGGTGCTGAGGTACTGGGAGCGCTGATCAGGAGCCGCGCTCCCTTCCGGTGACTAGGGTGAGAACCATGACCCGCCTGATCCTCGCCACCCGCAACCACGGAAAGATCACAGAGCTGAAGGCGATCCTCGCCGCCGCAGGTCTCAGCCACGACCTCGTCGGCGCGGACGCCTACCCAGACGCTCCCGACGTCAAGGAAACCGGCGTCACCTTCGCCGAGAACGCGCTGCTGAAGGCCCACGCCCTCGCCCAGGTCACCGGCCTGCCGGCCGTCGCCGACGACTCGGGCCTCTGCGTCGACGTCCTCGGCGGCGCCCCCGGCATCTTCTCCGCCCGCTGGTCCGGCTCCCACGGCGACGACCGCGCGAACCTCACGCTCCTCCTCGACCAGCTGAGCGACGTCCCCGACGAACACCGCGCGGCCCACTTCGCCTGCGCCGCCGCCCTCGCCCTCCCGGACGGCACGGAACGCGTCGTGGAGGGCCGCCTCCGCGGCACCCTCCGCCGTGAACCCGCCGGCGCCAACGGCTTCGGCTACGACCCGATCCTCCAGCCCGACGGCGACACCCGCACCTGCGCGGAAATGTCACCGGAGGAGAAGAACGCGATCAGTCACCGGGGCAAGGCGTTCCGGGAGCTGGTGCAGGTGGTGCGGGAACTGCTGGGCTGACGCCTACTCAAAAGTGCGGCCGGGGGGATTCGAACCCCCACGGGTGTTACCCCACTGGGACCTAAACCCAGCGTGACTGCCAATTCCACCACGGCCGCCTGCCGTCCGGTCATGCTACTGGCCGGACGGTCCGTGACGGACCTCAGATCCCCAGATCCTTGATGATCTTGGCGACATGGCCGGTCGCCTTCACGTTGTAGAGCGCCCGTTCCACCTTGCCCTCCTCGTCCACGATCACCGTGGAGCGGATGACGCCGACGACTGTCTTGCCGTAGAGCTTCTTCTCGCCGAAGGCGCCGTAGGACTCCAGGACCGACTTGTCGGGGTCGCCGAGCAACGTGACCTTGAGGGACTCCTTCTCACGGAACTTGGCGAGCTTCTCCGGCTTGTCGGGGGAGATGCCGATGACGTCGTAGCCGGCGCCCGCCAGGAGATCCAGGTTGTCCGTGAAGTCGCAGGCCTGCTTGGTGCAGCCGGGGGTCAGGGCGGCCGGGTAGAAGTAGACGATGACCTTGCGGCCCTTGTGGCCGGCCAGGGAGACCTCGTTGCCGTCGGCGTCGGGCAGGGTGAAGGCGGGGGCGGTGTCGCCGGGCTGGAGTCGCTCGCTCATCTCGGTTCGGTCTCCTCGCGGGGTTTGTGGATACGACCCGAGCGTAATGGGGGTGCCGGGCGGTGTGCGCCGAGCTGAGCTGACAGACTGTCGACCAGAGAAAACGACCACGATCACCACGACCACGGAGGCAGCGCGTGTCGGATACGTCGAGCACGCCGGACACCAGGACTCCGGCGCAGATCGAGGCGGACATAAAGCGCCGTCGCGAGACTCTCGCCGAGACGCTCGACGAGATCGGGGTGCGGGTGCACCCGAAGACGATCGTCGGCGATGCGAAGGCCAAGGTCGTCTCCAACATCGACCACACGCTCGGCCGCGCCTACGTCGGCGTGAACCGCGCGGTCAGCGATGTGAAGCGACAGCTGGTGACCGAGGACGGCGCGCCGCGACTGGAGCGCATCGTGCCCGTGGCCGTCGTGGTGGTCGGGCTCGTCGGACTGCTGGCCCTCGGCTCCCGGCGGCGCAAGGGCTGACCGACCTCACCCCGACCCCGCCCGCGTACGTTTCGCGCAAAGCCAGGTAGGTTCAAAGGCGTGAGTGAGAACACCCATCACGACAAGCTGCCCATCCGGATGCTGCACGACCGCGTACTCGTGCGCCAGGACACCAATGAGGGCGAGCGCCGTTCCGGCGGCGGCATCCTGATCCCCGCGACGGCCGCCGTCGGCCGGCGTCTCGCATGGGCCGAGGTCGTCGCGGTCGGGCAGAACGTACGCACCGTGGAGCCGGGCGACCGCGTCCTGTACGACCCGGAGGACCGCGCCGAGGTCGAGGTCCGGGGAGTCCCGTACGTGCTCATGCGCGAGCGTGACCTGCACGCCGTGGCGGCGGACCGGTTCGAGGGCTCCGAGGACTCGACGGGCCTGTATCTCTAGCCGCACGTAGGCGTAGCGCAGACGCAGACGCAGACATCCGCAAGAGGGGCTGGTGACGGCAGTCACCAGCCCCTCTCGTCTGCTTTCGTCCGGCCCGTCTGCCGTGGACCGGGCCCCGCTACCTGACGGGCCCGCCTCCCTCCGCCAGGCCCGCGGTTCCGCCGCCGTCCGCCGTGCCGCCGCCCGTGGTCGTCGTTTCGTCGCCGCCCGTGGTCGACGTACCTCCGTCGGTCGTGCCGCCGCCCGTCGTGGTCCCCCCGTCCGTCGTGCCGTCATCGGGCTGCCCCGGCGTCTGGCCCGGTGTCTGTCCCGGTGTCTGTCCCGGCGTCTGCTCCGGAGGCAGGCCCGGGGTCTCCTCGGCGCCGGTGGTCGTGCCGTCGTCGGGCGTCTCGTCGTCGGTCGCGCCGCCGTCGTCCTGGCCGCCCATGCCCGGCGGAGCAAAGGTGGGTACGTCCGTCGGGAGCTCCGGCACCTCCGCGCCCTCCTGCAGCAACAGGTCGAAGTCCTGGACCTCGGTGCCCTCGAGGGCGTCCCTGGTGTACTGGGCCCAGATCTGCGCCGGGTAGCCGCCGCCGTTGATGCGGGTCTGGCCGAGCGCGTCGTACAGCGGGGTGTGGGCGCCCGACTCCGGGTCCTGGCCCATGATGGCGACGACGGTGGCGAGGTTCGGGGTGTAGCCGGCGAACCAGGCCGCCTTGTCCTCCTCCGCGGTGCCGGTCTTGCCCGCCGCGGGACGGCCCGCGGCCTGCGCCGCCGTGCCGGTGCCGCCGTCCACGACGCTCTGGAGGATGGACGTCGTGGTGTCGGCGGCCTCGCGGCTGACGGCCTGCCTGACGTTGGTGTCCCGCGAGGGCAGGTCGACGGCGCCCCGCGTGCCGTCCTTGGTGATCTCCGAGACGAGCGTGTACGCCCCGTGCCTGCCGTGGTTCGCGAGCGTCGCGTACGCCTCCGCCATGTCGAGGACACTGGCGGTGGCCGGCCCGAGCGCGATGGAGGGGGAGGCGTTCAGGTCGGGGGTGGCGGACGGGATGCCCAGATTCAGCGCCGTCTGCCGGACGTTCTCGCCGCCGACGTCCACGGCCATCTGCGCGTACACCGAGTTCACGGAGCTGTCGGTGGCCTCGCGGACCGAGATCGGGCCGTACGAGGCGTTGTCCTCGTTCTCGGGCGCGTACGCGCCGCCGTCCCAGCCCTCCACGGGCCGCTTGTTCGTGCCGTCGTAGACGGTGTTCGGCGTGATGGGGCGGCCGTCCTGCGTGGTCGAGCCGTTCTGCACGGCGGAGGTGAACACGAACGGCTTGAAGGTGGAGCCGACCTGATAGTCGCGGCGCGTGGCGTTGTTGACGTACTGCTTCGTGTAGTCGATGCCGCCGTACATCGCGACGACCTTGCCGGTGGCCGGGTCGATGGAGACGCCGCCCGCGCGGACGTTCCGGTCGATCTTGCGGTTCTTCTTGTCGAGCTGGTCCATCACCTGGTCGTCGACGGCCTTGATGAAGGCGTCCTGCTTGTCCTTCTGGATCGTCGTGGTGATGCGGTAGCCGCCGGTGGCGAGGGTGTCCTCGTCGATGATCTCGCTGCCGGTCAGGTAGTCCTTGACGGCCTGCACGAGATAGCCGCGCTGCCCGGACATCCCGGCCGAGCCCTTGGCCTCGTCGGGTGTCGGGAATTTGAGGCCGGCCCGCTCCGAGGGGCTCAGCCACTTCTTCTTGACCATGCCGTCGAGTACGTAGTTCCAGCGCTCCATGGCCGCGGGCTTGTTCTCGGGGTGCGCGATCACGTCGTACTCGCTCGGGGCGTTGAGCAGCGCCGCGAGGTACGCGCCCTCGGCGGCCGTGAGGTCCTTGGCGTCGGTGCCGTAGTAGGCCTGGGCGGCGGACTGGATGCCGTAGGCGTTGCGGCCGAAGTAGCTGGTGTTCAGATAGCCCTCGAGGATGTGGCCCTTGCTCACCTCGCGGTCGAGCTTGATGGAGATGAAGAACTCCTTCACCTTCCGCGTGACCGTCTGCTCCTGCGCCAGGTAGTAGTTCTTCACGTACTGCTGGGTGATCGTCGAACCGGACTGCTTGCCCTTGCCGGTGGCGGTGTTCCACGCGGCGCGGATCATCGCCTTCGGGTCGACGGCCGACTCGGAGTAGAAGTCCCGGTCCTCGGCGGCGAGCACCGCGTGCTGGGTGTCCTTGTCGATCTGGGCGAGCGTCACGTTCTCCCGGTTGACCTCGCCGTCACGGGCGAGCTGGCTGCCGTCCGCGTACAGGTAGACGTTGCTCTGCTTGGTCGCGGCCGCGTTCGCCGGCGGGATCTCGACGAGGAGGTAGCCGAGCGCGAAGAGGCCGATCAGCAGCAGGAGCCCGCAGAGGAAGCTGCCGAGCACCATCCGCCAGGTCGGGACGAGACGGCGCCAGCCGGTGCGCTTGGGGCGCTTGGGGTTCTTGGGATTCACGGGCCTCTCGCCCGGCTCGCCCAGCGCACCCCGCTCGTCCGGTGTCGCCGTGAGCGTCACCGTGAGTTCCGGTCGGGGGCCGGGTTCCGGTCCGGGTTCCCGCGGTGCCCAGCCCTCGCTCGGCTGCTGCGGCTGCGGCTGGTCGTTCATGTCGTGCCGGACTCCCGTTTCGCCTCATACGTTGTCGTACGCCTCGTACGCGTTCTGCGTCCCCCTTGAAGACTGTCGCATTCCGCGTTCCGTTCCCGACATGTGGCACGTGTCGTGTGGCACGCGTCGCGCGGAAAAATGCCTGGCACAAGGCGTGCCCGCATGGCTAGGCTCCTGCGCTTTGGCTCGGAACGGCTGAAGGGAGCCTGTCGTGGGGACAGGGCGGTTGTACGCGGCCGTCGCGGTGGGGGGATTCCGGCGCTACGCGACCTATCGGGCGGCGACCGCGGCGGGGGTGTTCACGAACACGGTCTTCGGCCTGATCCTGGTGTACGCATACACGGCGCTGTGGGACGAGAAGCCGCATCTGGGCGGGTACGACCTGGCGCAGGCCGTCACTTACGTGTGGATCGGTCAGTCGCTGTTCAAGACGCTGGCCAACGGTGGCGGGGG
The DNA here is from genome assembly GCF_005786655.1 of Streptomyces montanus. Classification (NCBI taxonomy): domain Bacteria; kingdom Bacillati; phylum Actinomycetota; class Actinomycetes; order Kitasatosporales; family Streptomycetaceae; genus Streptomyces; species Streptomyces montanus. The sequence continues at coordinate 144,205 of NZ_VBZC01000018.1, read as the reverse complement.
CGTCGAGGGCGAGTTGATGGAGCGGATTCGCACGGGCGACGTAGCGGTCGACCTGTACCGGCCCGCCGATCTCCAGCTGTGGTGGCTGGCCGCGGACTTGGGCCGAGCGCTGTTCGAGCTGATCGGGCGCGGGGTGATTCCCTTCCTGTTCGGGGCGCTGGTCTTCGATCTGGCGCTGCCCACGGACGCGCTGACCTGGGCCGCGTTCCTGGTCGCGGTCCTGCTCGCGATGATGGTCAGTTTCGGGATCCGGTACCTGGTGGCGCTGACCGCGTTCTGGCTGCTGGACGGCACGGGCGTGACGCAGATGGCGATGATCACCGGCTGGTTCTGCTCGGGGATGGTGCTGCCGTTGAACGTGTTCCCGGGTGTGGTTGGCGAGATCGTACGGATTCTGCCGTGGTCGTCGCTGCTGCAGGCGCCCGCGGACGTGCTGTTGGGGCACGCCGACCTGCTCGGCACGTACGCCTTCCAGGCTGCGTGGGCGGTGGCGCTGCTGGCGGCCGGGCGGCTGGTGCAGTCGATGGCGACGCGGCGGGTGGTGGTGCAGGGTGGCTGAGACGAGCCGTGCGATCGAGGGGCTGCGGGCGTACCGCATGATCTCCGCGATGTGGATCCGCTCCACGATGGCGTACCGCGCCTCCTTCGCCATGACCACGTTCGGGAACTTCGCGGCGACCGCACTCGACTTCGTCGCGATCCTGCTGATGTTCTCCAGCGTCGACGCGCTCGGCGGCTACGCGCTGCCCGAAGTCGCCTTCCTGTACGGCCTGTCCGGCACCGCGTTCGGCCTCGCCGACCTGGCGGTCGGCTCGATGGAGAAGCTGGGGCGGCGGGTGCGCGACGGCACGCTGGACACGCTGCTGGTGCGCCCGGCGCCGGTGCTCGCGCAGATGGCCGCCGACCAGTTCGGTCTGCGACGGCTGGGACGGATCACCCAGGGTGCCCTGGTGCTCGGGTACGCGATTGCCACCGTCGACATCGACTGGACCCCGCTGAAGCTGCTGCTGATGCCGGTGATACTGGTCAGCGGTGCGGGGATCTTCTGCGCGGTGTTCCTGGCGGGGGCCGCCTTTCAGTTCGTGGCGCAGGACGCCTCCGAGGTGCAGAACGCGTTCACGTACGGCGGTACGACGCTGCTGAACTACCCGCCGACGGTCTTCGCGACGGAGCTGGTGCGTGGAGTGACCTTCGTGCTGCCGCTCGCCTTCATCAACTGGCTGCCCGCCACCTACGTGCTGGGGCGGCCCTATCCGCTCGACCTGCCGGAGTGGGTCGCCTTTCTGCCGCCGCTGGTGGCGGTGGCCTGCTGCGCGCTCGCGGGGATGGCGTGGCGTGTGGGTCTTCGTTCGTACCGGAGCACGGGTAGTTAGGGGAGTTGGTTCGTGGACACCGAACTGGATGCCGAGACGGACAGCGCGTCGGACAGGGAGTTCATTCGTCTCGACCGGATCGAGAAGGTCTTCGACGTACGGAAGAAGACCGGCTTCCTGCGCAGTGAGCGGCACGAGGTGCGGGCGGTCGACTCGATCTCCTTCACCGTGCCGCGCGGCGAGATGGTCGGCTACATCGGGCCGAACGGCGCGGGGAAGTCCACCACCATCAAGATGCTGACGGGCATTCTGACGCCGAGCGGCGGCCGGCTGCGAGTCGCGGGCATCGACCCCTCCCGCGAGCGCACACGCCTCGCGCGACGGATCGGGGTCGTGTTCGGGCAGCGTACGACGCTGTGGTGGGACCTTCCGCTGATCGACTCGTACCGGCTGATGCACCGCATGTACCGGATCCCGGACGCCCGTTACCGCGAGAACCTCGACCGGTGTGTCGAACTCCTCGAACTGGGCGCCCTGTTGGACGTTCCCGTCCGTCAGCTCTCGCTCGGGCAGCGGATGCGCGGGGACATCGCGGCGGCGCTGCTGCACGATCCGGAGGTGCTGTACCTCGACGAGCCGACGATCGGGCTCGATGTGATCTCGAAGGTCAAGGTGCGGGAGTTCCTGCGGGATCTGAACGCGGAGCGTTCGACGACGGTGCTGCTCACCACCCACGACCTCTCGGACATCGAGCAGTTGTGCCGCCGCGTGATGGTCATCGACCACGGGCGGCTGGTCTACGACGGCTCGCTCACCGGGCTGCACGAGATCGGTGACAGCGAGCGGACGCTGGTGGTGGACCTGGAGCGGGAACTACCGCCCATCGACGTGGACCTCGCGCGCGTGGTGAAGGTGGAGGGGCCGCGGCAGTGGCTCGCCTTCCCGGCCTCGGAGTCGGCGGCGCCGCTCGTGGCGCGGATCGCGGCCGAGTATCCGCTGGTGGACCTGTCGGTGCGGGAACCGGACATCGAGGCGGTCATCAGCCGCATGTACGCGGAGAAGGCAACCTCGTAGGCTTCATGACATGACGGATCCTGAGCCTTCCCGGGGGACGCCTCCCGGATCCCCGAGCCCGGAACTGCGGGCCTCGGACGCCGACCGTGAACGAGTCGCCGAAGTGCTGAGGGACGCCCTCGCGGAGGGGCGCCTCGACATGGAGGAGTTCGGGGAACGGCTCGACGCGACGTACAAGGCCCGTACGTACGGGGAGCTGGTGCCGATCACCCGCGATCTGCCCGTGGCCGGCGCCCCGGCTCCCGCCGTGTCGATGATCAAGCAGCCCGCCGGGACCGGCGGCGACTGGTCGGGCCGGATCGTCGGCGGGGAGCCCTCGTCCCAGTGGGGCGTCGCGATCATGTCGGGGTTCGAGCGCAAGGGGCGCTGGAGGGTGCCGAAGCGGTTCGACTCCTTCGCGTTCTGGGGCGGCGGCGTCATCGATCTGCGTGAGGCGGACTTCGTGGACCGCGAGGTCGTCATCAACTGCGTCGCGATCATGGGCGGCATGCAGGTCGTCGTACCGCCCGGCGTCGAGGTCGTCGTGCGCGGCCTCGGCGTCATGGGCGGCTTCGACCACCGCGAGGAGGGCGTGCCCGGCGAGCCCGGCGCCCCCCGCGTGATCGTGACGGGCTTCGCCTTCTGGGGCGGCGTCGGTGTGGAACGCAAGCTGACCAGGGCCGAGCGGCAGCGCCAGAAGGAGGAGCGCCGCCAGGAGAAGCTGGAGCGGAGGGCTGCCCGCCAGGAGGAGCTGGAGGCTGGACGGCGCGAGGCCCTGACCGAGGGCCGCGCCGCCCACCGGGACGCTCTGGACCAGGCGCACGACATTCACCGCGACGCCATGGGGCTGCACCGCGAACGCCGAGAGGTGCGCGACGCGCGCCGCCAAGCGCGTCGCGACGAACGCGAGGAGCGCCGCGACCGGGATTGAGCGCCGCGGGTAGTGCGGTACGACGTCAGCTGCGGGCCGTTTGTGGCTGGTCGCGCCCACGCGGCGGAGCCGCATAATGTCACAGCCCCGCGCCCCTGACGGGCGCGCCCGTCACAGCTGAGCCGGTGCCGTCCCCTTCAGTGCGCTCAGGTCGAAGGTCTCGGCCATCTGCTCGTACCCCTTGTCGCTGGGGTGGAGGTGGTCGCCCGAGTCGTACTCGGAGCGGAGACGGCGGGGGTCGTAGGGGTCGCGGAGGGCCTTGTCGAAGTCGACGTAGTCGTCGAAGACCTTGCCCGAGCGGATCTGGGCGTTGACGGCCTGGCGGGTGGCCTCGAGGTCGGGCTGGAAGCCGCGGTGGCCCTGGAAGGGCATGAGGGTCGCGCCGATGACGCGCAGGCCGCGGGCGTGGGCCTGCTGCTTCAGGGCGCGCAGCCCGGCCGTGATCATGTTGGCGTCGGTCTGGTGCGGGGTGCGCAGGATGTCGTTGACCCCGAGTACGACGACGACGGCCTTGACGTTGGTGCGGCCGAGGACGTCGCGGTCGAAGCGGGTCAGGCCGCTCGGGTTCTCGGCGGGACGGCCGATGCCGCTGGCCAGGACGCGGTTGCCGCTGATGCCCTGGTTGACCACGCTGTAGCGGGGCGCGCTGCGGTTCTCGCGCAGCCGGTCGGTGAGGACGTCCGTCCAGCGCCGGTTCTCGCCCGTGGTGGAGCTCACGCCATCGGTGAGCGAGTCGCCGATCACGACGACCGTGCCCTCGGACTCGTGGCTCAGCACGTCCACCGCCGTCAGATAGCGCCAGTACGGCGTCTGCTCGGTGTACGCGGCCCCGCTCAGGTCCTCCGTACGGTCGCCCTCCGCGGCGTAGGAGATCTGCCGCGCCTGCGGGTGGTAGGTGACGGAACCCGACGACGTGGGCGAGTACGTGGTCACCAGGATGTCCGTGTCATGCGGGATCAGCACCCGCACGGCATCGCTGACCACCTGCTGGCCGGCCGGGACGATCACCGAGGTGCTGCCGCCGAAGGTGAGGCGGCGCATGGTGTCGGTGGCAGCGGTGGCGTTGTTCGCGGAGGCGGCCACGGCGATCGACGCGTGTGTGATGTTGAGCGGCTGCTGTCCGTACAGGTTCGAGAGCGTGATGCGTGCCGCGGCGCCCCCCACGCCCGCGTGCACGACGTTGCGTACCGAGCGGCCCGCCATGCCGTTCGTCTCGGTGCCGGGCTCGGCCCCGACGGGCGACGCCGACCAGGCGCCGACCCAGACGCCGGCGGACGCGGGCGCCGCCGAGTTGTGCGGTGTGCTGCCGCTGGCCAGCGTGTTCCGGGCATCGCCGTCGTCGGACGCGACTCCGACGTATATGGCGGCGCAGATAGCCACGATCATCGCGACGATCGCGGAAAGCAGGGCATAACCGTGACGCCTGGTCATGCGGTGCATGTCTCCTCGAGCAGTGGGAGCCCGAGGCTCCGATGTGATGACCCCATGATGGGGTATGACGCGGGAGGAACCCGACAGGACCCCCTTGAACTCCCCCGACCGGACAGACGCAGGGAACTCCTGTTCCGTTCCACGAGTCAGTCAGGAAAGAAGTAGGAAAGGGACAATGGGTACGGGATATGCGGACAGGTGGAGTGGATGGAAAGCACGAAAGCGGATGAAATGGGCGAAGTGGATGTTGTAGAGCAGCATGCCCGGCCGGTCGCCGCCGGTAACCGTGCCATGGGCTACTACAGCCCCGCGGACGAGGAGAAGCGCCGCGGGGTCCGCCGCATGAAGATCACCGCCACCGGACTCCTGCTCCTGGTCGCGGTCGTCTACGTCCTCGCCAAGCTCGCCGGCAACTCCGGAGCGGGAGCCTGGGCGGGCTATGTCGCGGCGGCCGCCGAGGCGGGCATGGTCGGCGCGCTGGCCGACTGGTTCGCCGTCACTGCCCTCTTCCGCCGCCCCCTCGGCCTGCCCATCCCGCACACCGCGATCATCCCGACTAAGAAGGACCAGCTCGGCATCTCCCTGGGAGAGTTCGTCGGCGAGAACTTCCTCTCGAAGGAAGTCGTACGGCAGCGGCTGCACACCGTCGGCATCGGCAGCCGCCTCGGCACCTGGCTGGCCCATCCGGAGCACGCCGACCGGGTGACGGCGGAACTGGCCACCGCCCTCAGGGGCGCCCTCGCCGTGCTGCGCGACTCCGACGTGCAGGCCGTCGTCGGCGAGGCCATCAACCGGCGCGCCGACGCCCAGGAGATCGCGCCCGGCATCGGAAAGATGCTGGAGAAGATCGTCGCGGACGGCGGCCACAAACGGGCCGTCGACCTGATCTGCGTACGCGCCCACAACTGGCTGGTGCTCCACAACGACCAGGTGATGGACGCGGTGACGGGCGGCGCCCCCGGCTGGACCCCGCGGTACGTCGACAGGAAGGTCGGCGAGCGCGTCTACAAGGAGCTGCTGCGCTTCGTCAGCGAGATGCGCGACATGCCCGCCCACCCGGCCCGCGGCGCCCTCGACCGCTTCCTCACCGACTTCGCCTCCGACCTCCAGTCCGACACCGACACCCGCACGCGCGTGGAGAACCTCAAGCGCGACGTCCTCGGCCGCGGCGAGGTGCAGGACCTCATCGCCTCCGCCTGGTCCGCCGTACGGCAGATGATCGTGGCCGCCGCCGAAGACGAGCGCAGTGAACTGAGGCTGCGGGTACGGGCGTCGCTGCTCTCGCTCGGCGCGCGGATGTCCACAGAGCCGAAGATCCAGGCGAAGGTCGACGGCTGGGTCGAGGGCGCGGCCGTGTACGTCGTGACGACGTACCGGGACGAGATCACCTCCCTCATCACGGACACGGTCGCGGGCTGGGACCCGGAGCACACCACCAGGAAGATCGAGGCGCACATCGGCCGAGACCTGCAGTTCATCCGGATCAACGGCACGGTGGTGGGCTCCCTGGCGGGACTGGTCATCTACACGGTGTCGCGGGCGCTGGGGGCGTAACCGGCCCTCCTCCGGGGACCCGCCGTCCCCGCCCGCTTGGACCGGCTGTCGGGCGTCGTCGCCGACACCGTCCTCGCCTTCCAGGTCGGCGCCACCCTGATGTGCGCGGCGGGCCTCGTCGCGGTGGCCTTCGCGATCAGGGCCGAGCGCCGCTCGCTGGAGGGCATCGCACGCCCGCTGACGGCGGCGTCGATGGCTTCGGGGCCTTCTGAAGCTTCCCCGCGCGCTCCGGCCACTTGATCGTGAGCGCCATCAGCGCCCCCATCGCGCACAGCGCTCCCGCCGCCACCCACACGAAGTCGTACGACCCGAAGGCGTCCCGGGCCGTGCCGCCGAGGAACGCGACCAGCCCGGCGCCCAGTTGGTGGGCGGCGCTGACCCAGCCGAACACCACGGGCGCGTCGGGTCCGTAGTGCGCGCGGCACAGCGCGAGGGTCGGCGGGACCGTCGCCACGTCGAGCAGCCCGAAGACGATGACGAAGGTGACGAGGGGCGGCCCGACGGTCGCGGTGAGGAGCAGCGGGAGCGCGACGAGGGTGAGGCCGCGCAGGGCGTAGTACGTGGCGAGGAGCCGGCGCGCGTCGACGCGGTCGGTCAGCAGGCCGGAGGCGACCGTCCCGGCGACGTTGAAGATCCCGATGAGCGACAGCAGCGAGGCGGCGACGGTCACCGACATCCCGTGGTCGTGTGCGGCGGGCGCGAAGTGGGTCCACATGACGCCGTTGGTGGAGGCTCCGCAGACGGCGAACGTGCCGGTGAGGAGCCAGAAGGGCGCCGTGCGCGCGGAGTCGGCGAGGACCCGGAACGCACGCCGGACGGCACCGGGCACGGGTCCCGGCTTCGGTACGAACTTCGTCGCGCCATAAGGGAGTTGCCGCACGTCCGCCGGATGGTCCCGCATCAGCAGCCATACGAGGGGCAGGGCGGCCGCGGCCGCCACGGCCAGGGCGAGCGCGGCGGCCCGCCAGCCGTGTGCGTCGATGACCTCCGACAGCATCGGCAGGAACACGAACTGCCCCACCACGCTCGCCGCCGTCAGCAGCCCCGTCACCAGGCCGCGCCGCGCCACGAACCACCGCTCGGTGACCGTGGCCGCGAAGGCCGTCGCCGTGGCACCCGTGCCGAGCCCCACGAACACGCCCCAGTACAGGACGAACTGGGCGGACAGCGTCATCGTCGTGGCGAGCCCGGCACCCGTCGCGACCAGCGCCAGCGCCCCGGCCGCGACGCGCCGCATCCCGAACCGGTCCATCAGCGCGGCGGCGAACGGCGCCGTCGCCCCGTACAGCGCCATGCTCACGAACGTTCCGAGCCCGATCGTGCCCCGCGACCACCCGAACTCCTCGTGCAACGGCCCGACGAGCAGCCCGGCGAGGGTGGTGAAGGCGCCGGAGGTGACGATGGCGAGGGCGGCGGCGGTAGCGACGATCCAGGGGGTGCGATGGCGGTGACTGGTCATGACCTCGACCCTCCGCTTTCGGCGGCACCGCAACGAGTGGCCAGATGGCCATGATGTGCAAGAATTTGGCCATGAGCCGTGTCCGGGAGCAGGCGACGCACCGCGTGGCGATCCTCGTCCGGAACGGGGTCCTGCCGATGGAACTGGGCCTGGCCCACCAGCTGTTCGGCAACGCGACCACACGGTCGGGCAGGCCGCTCTACACGATCCTGACCTGCGCCGTCACACCCGGCATGATCCGTACGGACGCGGACTTCCCGATCTACGCGCCGCACGGACCTCAGGCCCTTGCGTCGGCCGACACGGTGATCGTCCCGTCCACGCACGAGCAGGACGAGGATCTGAAGCCCGGCGGTCTGGACGAGGGACTGGCCGCGGCGCTGGATTCCGCTCGTGACGCGCGCATCGCCTCGATCTGCACGGGCGCGTTCGTGCTCGGGGCGGCCGGGCTGCTGGACGGCCTGCGGGCGACCACGCACTGGCTGTCGACGGACCTCTTCGCGCGCGCCTTCCCCGCGGTGACCGTGGACCCCGACGTCCTGTACGTCGACGAGGGCCGGGTGCTGACCTCGGCGGGGGAGGCGGCCGGCATCGATCTGTGCCTGCACATGATCCGCCGGGACCACGGTTCGGCGGTCGCCGCGGCCGTGGCCCGCCGTACCGTCGTACCGCCGCACCGGGAGGGCGGGCAGGCGCAGTACATCCAACGCCCGGTTCCGGACGGGCAGTTGACGGGCTCGGCCACCTCGGCCTCACGCGCCTGGGCGCTGGCCAGGCTGGGAGATCCGCTGACCCTGCGCGACCTGGCCGCGCGGGACTCGATGAGTGTGCGTACCTACAGCCGCCGCTTCCGCGAGGAGACCGGCCTCACGCCCATGCGGTGGATCGCCCAGCGTCGCGTCGACCGGGCCCGTGAGCTGCTGGAACAGACCGACCACACGGTCGACCGTATCGCGGCGGAGGCGGGCTTCGGCACCGGCGCGTCCCTGCGGCAGCACTTCCAGGCGGCGCTGGGGGTGTCGCCGGGTGCGTACCGGGCGACGTTCCGCGGCTCCGCCGTACCACCCAGGGGGACCTGAGGGGATCTGAGTACGTGTATCTGAGTACGCGTACTCTGTCGGCTCCGCACGCGTCAGGGAACCCTCGAACCCATGACCGAGAAGCTGATGGGACACCTTTCGGACCGCCCCTGGACAGAGCGCTGGCTGACGCGCCTGCTGGGCGCCGCCCTGTCCGCGGCGGCCTACCTCCTCTGCCTCCCCTGGGACCTGCGCAACCGTGCCGAGTCGCCGGGCTCCACGAGCGAGACGACCCCGGTGACCGGTCTCGGCGTCGCGCTCCTCGCCGTGACCCTGCTCCTCCTGGCCGCCTATTTCGGCCGCCGGGACGCCCTCGCCTGGCCGCTCCTGCTGGTGGCGGTACCTCCGGCGACGCTCATGTACGTCTCCTTCCGCACCCACCCCGAAGCGGACGCGTCCCCGTGGTCCCTGACCTGGGCGTTCTGTACGCTGCTGATCGCGGCCGGGGTGATGATCGCGACGTCGGTGGCACGCCGGTTCCGCCAGGACACGGGCGACTCGATGGACGGCTTGATCTACGCCCATCACTAGGCCCGTTCGCGTCACGACCTTCCCTTCGGCACGGGAAGAAACTCGCCAAATGACCGGAAATAGAAGCCCTCTGACGGAGCGGGATGCCCATGACGGGGATCCCGCTCCGTATATGACCGGAGTCACAGGATTCACTTTCCGTAAGGAAACGCGCGGGGAGGAGATGCGACAGAACCGCACATCTCTGACTACCGCTCAGTACTCCTCGCTACGGATCATGGAAAGCGCTTTACAGTCCACCTCTCCCTGATTGATGTGGACCTTTCCCTTTGTGTGGGAACTGTGCGTAAGTTGTGACGGCTTCGCTGACGGGAACTCAAATGTCCTGTGCGAAGTGGGGGTTGAGCTCGGGTCGACCGAGCTGCCCCCTCATCCGTATGTGCAGTACTGGGAGGGGATCCGTATGTCCATCACCAAGAGATCGGCCGCTTGTGCCGTCGCCGCGGTCGCGATGTCGGCCTTCGGTCTGGCCGCCCCGCAGGCGTCGGCGGTCGACGGGCCGACGGCGAAGGTCACGTTGGCCGCCAAGGCCTCGGCGAAGACCAAGAGCATCGTGGAGAGCAATCCGCAGGCGGCGGCCGCCGCGGCCACCGTGTGCGGCGCCGGGTACACGAAGATCATCGTCGCCGAGCGTCTTCCCGACGCGCGTCGCTACGCCACCGTGTACGTGTACACGAACGGGACCACGACCGGACCGAACTACTACGACAAGCCGACCTGCGGTGTTCTGCACAACGAGACGGGCTCGGCGCAGTCCATGGGCATCCGGCTCAGCGACAACTACACCGCCACGGCGGACGACGAGGACTTCGGCACCTTCTCGACCTACGCGGGCCCCGTCCGTCAGAACAAGGGCTACTGCGGCGAGGTCTACTCGTACATGAAGATGTCGGGCAGGGTCGTCGTGGACCGCGTCATCACCGTCGGTGCCTGCAACTAGATCTGCCGCCTGATGACGAACCATCGCCGCACAAGGCGGCCTCTGCGCGTGCGGGTCCTGTCGGTCGTACTGCCCTTGTGCCTCGGCACTGTTCTCGCCTGGGCCTTCGTCTGGTACGAGGGGGACGACGGGAACAGGGGGAACGAGGGGACTCGTGCGCGGTCCACGGCGGGGCCGAGGCCTTCAGCCAGTGCGGCGGCGGTCACGGCGACGCCCGCGAAGCGAGCGACGCCCGCATCACCCGGGGGGACCGCGGTGCCGGAGTCGGCGTCGCGCTCCGGCCGAGCGAGAAGCACCTCCGGGAAGCCGGATTCCAGTAAGTCGCCGGAGAGTCCGGCCGCGCACGCGGCGGCTGATCCGGTGGCCGCCGGCAAGCCCGGCTCGCTCGGAGCCGTCGCTCGCGACGTACGGCTGAAAGCGACGCCGCAGCAGTCGGGCGTCTGGGTCGCCGCGGCCATCACCAACCACGGAGACGGCCCGGCGGACTACGAGGTGACGGTCCGTGTGACCGGACCCGGGGGATTCTCGGCCGAAGGGAAGTTCCGGGCCGACCGGCTCGCGCCCGAGGCGCAAGGGGGCGGCGGCCTGCTCTTCGCCGACCGCGGTGGTGCTCCGGTACCAACCGAGGCCACGGCGACGGTCGTTGACATCACACGGCGGCCGACCGCGCGATAGCCCGGCACCGGCCTGCCCACCCCCCATCTCTCCAACTCCCGCCCCGACAAGGCGCTTTGCCTCGATGCCTGGCCCCGATGCTCTGTGCGTCGATGCCCTGTGCCTTGAGGTTCTGTGTCTTGAGGCTCTGTGTCTGCCGGGGCGGGTCGACTCGTGCCGCGAAACAGGTACGACGGACACTCTCCAGTCAGAAGGACAGACGTTGAGGTTACGAAGACGAACACAGGCGTCGCTGGCCGTGTTGGCGGCCGGCGGGATGCTGACAGGGCTGGTTCAGGGCACCGCCTGGGCCGACGCCCCCGCGCTGGGCAGCGAGGCCGCAGCGGCGTCCGCGGCGTCGGCGGGGTCGGCGGCGTCGGCGGCGTCGGCGGGGTCGGCGGGGTCGGCGAAGTCGGAGAAGCCCACGCCGGACTCGGTCCCGGCGGGCGAGCGCACCGACGTCCTCGGTGAGGACTACAAGAAGTCGACCGACATCGCCTGGACCACCACCGGCGACGCCCAGGGCTTCCATCTGCTGACCGCGACGGAGAAGAGCGGTTATGCGTGGAAGACCCTGGCCTCCCTGGCCGAGCCCGGGTTCGACGCGGACCAGTGGATCGGCAACGCGTGCGTGACGGGCTCCGGCAAGCGCGCCGTCGTCGTGTACGCACCGCGCACGTTCACCAACAACCCGAACCTGATGGCGCGCGGCGGGTTCACGGCCGTGGTCGATCTGACCACCGGCGCGGTGACGAAGCTGAAGGTCAACGCGTCGCTGTCGTACTACAACCCCGGCTGCGGCACCGGTGAGGAGGCCGTGCTGACGCAGTCTCCGGGGGAGGACAAGAAGCAGACCCGCCTGATCCGTCTGGACGCCGCCACGGGCGAGCTGAGCGCCCCGGTGACGGTGGACGGCCAGATCACCTCGTCCGTCCCGGCCGGCGGAGGGAAGATCGCCGCGGCCGCTGGTCGCACCCTCGTCGAGATCGACGGAAAGGGCGCCAAGAAGAAGCTCGCGACGACAGACACCGTGCCCTACCGCGTCAGCAAGGACAGCGACGGAGGGTACGTCTTCCTGGAGCGCGTGCAGCGTGACAGTCTCCGGCAGCGGGAGACCGCGCTGGTGCGCCGCGTGTCGGACAAGAAGGTGTCGCGGCTGGGCTCGGGACCGCTCGGCGCCACCGGCCTGACGCGGCGTGGCGGGCACGTCTACCTGACCGGTGAGGTCAAGGCCGCGAAGAGCCTGCCGAAGGCGGTCACGCGGCTGGCCGGGACCCGCAAGGACGCCACGCTCTCCACCAAGGGCGCCACCGTCGTCCAGCACACCCGCTGGGCGGACGGCAAGGGCTCGCCGAAGTACCTGCACCCCGACAAGGCCACCGACGCGCGCGTCGTCGACATCACCGCGACGGTCCGCGCCAGCGGCGAGCGGGCCGACTTCACCGTGACCCCGCTCAAGGCCAAGTCCCCGCAGTGGGAGACCTCCCGCACCCCGTCCCCCCTGCTGGGCAAGCCCAAGAGCGCGAGCAAGTCCGGTACGGGCGGGATGCGGACGAACTCCGCCGGGACGCGCCCCCTGGCCGCGCCCGCGGACGCGGACGACGTGGCCGGCACCCGCACCGAGATCGTCGAGTCGGAGCGCACCTGTTCCGTGCCGCGCAACGATCCGCGCAACCAGGCGATGCAGCCCAAGCCGCGCCAGGTCGAGTGGGCCGTCGACAAGGCGATCACCGGGAAGCTGAACCTCGGTGCCTCACGCCCGGCGAACTGGAAGTACCTGGGTATGCCCGCCTACGCGCCGCAGACCCTCTTCACCAACCCGGCGCTCGAAGGCGGCGGCCGCGTTCCCGCGCAGGTGATGCTCGGCATCACCGCGCAGGAGTCGAACATGTGGCAGGCCAACCGCTCCGCGGTGCCCGGCGTGACCGGCAGCCCGCTGATCGGGAACTACTACGGCATCGACTACTACGACGGCAACACCGACAACGACTGGGACGTCGACTGGTCGGACGCCGACTGCGGCTACGGCATCACCCAGGTCACCGACCACATGCGGCTGGCCGGACGTGAGCACGGCAAGGGCGGCACCGCCTGGGACTATCAGAAGCAGCGCGCCGTCGCCCTGGACTACGCGGCCAACGTCGCGGCCGGCCTGCAGATCCTGGTCGACAAGTGGAACACGACCAAGAAGGCCGGGCTCGCCGTCCACGACGGCAACCCCAACCGTCTGGAGAACTGGTTCTTCGCGCTGTGGGCCTACAACAGCGGCTTCTACGAGAACGTCAACGGCAACGGCCCCTGGGGCGTCGGCTGGGCCAACAACCCCGCCAACCCCGAGTGGGACGCGGGCCGTACGCCGTTCATGGAGGACCGCCTCGGCAATGAGGACGCCTCCGCCGCCGCCCGCCCGCAGAACTGGCCCTACCCCGAGAAGGTCCTCGGCTTCGCCGCGCACCCGCCGGCGTTCCTGGAGTCACCCGGCACGATGGTGCCCGCGTTCCGCGCCGCCTGGTGGAACGGCACCGAGGGGGACGCCACCATCAAGGGCTCCGCGAAGTACAACCGCGCCCGCGTGAAGCCGCCGGAGGACCTCTTCTGCGGCCCGTACAACTGGTGCGAGCCCTCGAAGATCGGCGACGGCGCGAGCAACGAGGCCGGACAAGGCCCCTGTACCCACGCCGACTTCAAGTGCTGGTTCAACCAGTCGGTCCAGTGGAAGACGGACTGCGCCTACGAGTGCGGCAACGAGTTCTTCCGCTTCACCTCGCCCGACTACGACGCCGAGCAGGCGGACGGCACGGCCTACCCGCCCACCTGTCTGCGCACCGGACTGCCCGACAAGGCGATGATCATCGACGATGTGCCCCAGGGCACCCCGTCGATCCGGCCGAGCTGCGCCAACGCCGCCTGGCTCAACGAGGGCAGTTTCAGCATCGACTTCGGTGAGGGCGAGGCGGGCCTGGCCCACGACGGCCAGACCATCTCCAAGGTGTGGCCCTCCAAGGTCGACCTGCACCAGCTCGGCGCCGGCTTCGGCGGCCACTTCTACTTCGGCCACACCCGCGCGGACGACGCCAAGGGGCAGCGGCTGAAGATGACCGGGTCGTGGACGCTGGGCAAGGCCGTCAACGGACCGGCGAAGATCTGGGTCCACCTGCCCGACCACGGGGCGCAGGCCAAGTACGCCGCGTACCAGGTCCACACGTCCAAGGGCGTCAAGACCCGGGTGGTGAACCAGAACGGCAGCAAGAACCGGTGGGTGTCCATCGGCGGGTTCATGTTCGACGGCAAGCCCAAGGTGTCGCTGTCGACCATCACCCCGGACGGAACCGGCGACAAGGACATCGCCTACGACGCGATCGCGGTCGAGCCGATCAACGGCAAGTTCGTCGAGCGGAGCCTGACTGCCGCGGCGATCTTCGACCCGAACCAGAACCTCAACTCCGACATGCCGGAGGAGCTGAACACACCGCTGCGCACCATGAAGACGCTGTACGACTGGGGCATGGGCCTGGCGTACAAGGGTCCGTTCTGGCAGAACCCCAACAACGCCGACGTCATGGGCATCACAGGCGCTGCCCGCTGTCCCACCGTGACACCGGTGGGTGAGTGCAGTGGCCAGAACACCTACGACGCAGCCAAGAAGTGGTACGAGGACATCAAGGCCGGCGGTCAGACGCCACGGTCGGACGGCTCGGCGCCCGCCATGTCGATCCCGGTCTGGATGGCCATGTCCAACCAGCGGCCGGACTCGTCGCAGCCCGCGAGCGTCGCACTGAAGGGGGACAACAGCTACAAGATCAAGAGTGAGGTCGACGTGAGCTTCATCGTCGACAACTCCACCGGGAAGATCGTCTCCGGAAGCGAGTCGGCGGGCTACCGGGTCCGCGTCGGCAACGCCCACCTGCCGCACTTCGTGACCAACATCATGAAGGCGATCGAGTCGGACTACGGGATCACGGCGCCGAACATCGACTACACCACGTACGACGCTCTCGAGTTCGGCCGCGATCAGCGCGTGCACCCGTACACGGACGGTGACACCCCGGGCCAGGCGTACTTCCCGCACCTGCGGGGCGCGCGCGTGAACTCGGACAGCACGTGCGTGGACTTCCGTGCCGTCGGCGGCGGAGTCCACGGCTACCGGCCGATGGTCGCGAACAAGCACGTCAACAACAATGTCAAGGCGTGGGTGGACAAGGTGAAGGGGAATACGGAGACCAACATCGGTGTCCGGAACTTCGCCGGGGAGGTCTACTCGATGTTCTTCAAGAACGACGGCAGCAACAACGCCTTCGGCAGCATGATCGGCAACGCTCCGCCGATCTGGCAGGACATCGCGGCCGCGTTCTGTGCGGACGGCAGCGTCAAGCCGACGCACAAGAGCGACAACCGTGACGCGGTCCCGGCCAACGGCATCGTCTACCAGAGCTACATGCCGGACCTGTACCTCTACATCGACGACAAGATGACCGACAACCTCGGCCGTCCGTCGAACAGCAGGATCAAGCTGGGAGACTGGAAGAACTTCTCCAACCTCCCAGTCGGCAACGGCCACGCGTACGGAACGTGCAGTGCCACCGAGCGGGGCAGCGGCGGCAACCCCTGGGGGATCAACGCGCCCGTTCCGGTCATCGGTGACGGCCCGGGTGAACGTCCGGGCGATGTCGCGCACTGCGACGACCCGACCGCTCGTTTCGCCGAGAACATCACGCCGTAAGACCGCACCACACCGGGGCCGCCGCACGGCGGCCCCGGTACCGCACGGAAAGGAATCCACCATGGGGTCTGGCGCGAGCGTCATCGTCGGATTGCCGCTGTTTCTCTATCTCGGTCTGGTGACGCTGCTGTGCGTCAAAGTCGGTGACAAGACGTCATGGAAGGTGGGCTGGCTGATGGCCGCCGGCACCGTGTTCCTGCCCCTCGCCTTGTTCGTCGCCTTCGTGACTCCCTGAGCCACCTTGTAGGCGTACGGGGGCCCTGGCTCAGGAACCTCACAGGGTTCTCGTGGATGCTCCACAGCGAGCGCCCTTAGTGTCACTCGCAATCCAGCGGGCGACACAGAGAGAACAAGGGTGAGCAGCCATGAGCGAGGAAATCCACGACCACGACAGGGGTCTCTCCTTCGACCTGCCCACCCTGCGTCGCCGCAAGATGATCCGGCTGCTGGCCGGCGCGTCCTTGGTGCCCCTGGTGGGTTGCTCGGGCGAGGACTCGGACACCGCGTCGTCTTCCTCGTCCAGTTCCTCATCCTCGTCGTCCTCGGGAACCTCCGACGCGAGCTGCGAAACCATCCCGGGCGAGACGGCCGGCCCGTACCCCGGTGACGGCTCCAACGGCGTGAACGTCCTCAAGGAATCCGGCGTCGTCCGCAAGGACATCACCTCCAGCTTCGGCTCCGCGAGCGGGAAGGCGGAAGGCGTTGCGCTGACCGTCACCCTCACCGTCGTCGACGCCGCCTCGGGCTGCGGCACCCCGAAGGAGGGCGCGTCGGTCTACCTCTGGCACTGCGACCGGGACGGCAACTACTCCCTCTACTCCGAGGGCGTCACCGAGGAGAACTACCTGCGAGGCGTCCAGGAGACCGACGCCAAGGGCCAGGTCACGTTCACCAGCATCTTCCCGGCCTGTTACAGCGGACGATGGCCCCACATCCACTTCGAGGTCTACGGCAGCCTCGAGGACGCCACCAACGCCACGTCCAACACGTCCACTTCGCAACTCGCCCTCCCGGAGAAGGTCTGCGACATCGTGTACGCGACGGACGGCTACGAGAGCAGTGTCCAGAACCTGAGTCAGCTGTCCCTGGACACCGACAACATCTTCAGCGACGGCTACGACCAGCAGATGGCCACGGTGGAAGGCAGCGTCGAGAAGGGGTACACGGCCACTCTCACGGTGCCGGTGTAACGAGCCCCTGTCGTCGGGTCAGGCGCCCGTGGTGGAACCCGGGCGGACGATCATGAGGATCGTGACGGTGGCCCAGAGCAGGTTGAAGATGCCTGTGGACATGGCCAGTTGAGCGGTAAGGCGCCGGCCGGTCTCGGCTTGAACGGTGAGGCGCTTGCCGGCCTCGGCGCCCTCACCCGCCTCCGCCCCTTCGAGCAGCGCGGTCTGCCGGGGCAGGACCAGGGCGACGAGGACGACGGCCGCGAGTGCGGTCAGCGCGATGGAGACGATCAGCCAAGCGTCGCCGAGCACGCCCATGTTGCCGGCCGTGGCGAAGCCGAAGACGGGGACGACGACGCCGACGGTGGCGTAGACCCGGCAGATCCGGTGCAGCAGACGTACGGTCTCCACCGCTCGCGGGTCGTGCGGCTCGGCGAGGGCACGGCGCGCGCTGGGCGGGAACATGCTGGCGGCCACGGTGACGGGCCCGATGGCGATGATCGCGGCGATGACGTGAACGGCGAGAAGGAACTTGGTCACGAAGGGACGGTAGGCGGCGACGGGACCGCGCCAGAAGTGGCGGTATTGCCAGAGGTCAACGGATTCTCGCCAGGGTCTCGCCATAGCTTCTCGCCATAGCTTTTCGCCACACGGCGGTCGTGGATCACCTGGCTTTGAACCAGCCGCGGCCGACCACCGCCCGTTGGCCAGAATCCGTTCCCTGCCTACTCTTTCGCCATGCACACCGTGGCCGTACTCGCCCTGGACCAGGTCATCCCCTTCGACCTCTCCGCACCGATCGACACGTTCTCGCGCGCCCGGCTGCCGGACGGCCGGGACGCCTACCGGGTGCGGGTCTGCGCGGCGGAGGAGGAGGTGGGCGCGATCTCGTTCAGGCTGCGGGCGCCGTACGGTCTGGAGGCCCTGGCCGACGCCGACACGATCATCCTGCCCGGCGTGGCCGAGCCCAGCGTCCCGCTGCCGCCCGGTGTGGCGGAGGCGTTGCGCGCGGCCGCCGCGAACGGCACCCGTATCGCCTCCGTCTGCGTCGGCGCGTTCATCTTCGCCGCGACCGGCCTCCTGGACGGGCTGCGGGCGACCACCCACTGGATCGCCGCCCCGTATCTGGCGGACATGTATCCGGCCGTGACGGTCGACCCCAACGTCCTCTACGTGGACAACGGCCAGTTCCTCACCTCGGCGGGCTCCGCCGCCGCGCTCGACATGTGTCTGCACATGATCCGCAAGGACTACGGCTCAGCCGTCGCCGCGGACGCGGCCCGCCTCTCGGTCATGCCCCTGGAACGGGAGGGCGGGCAGGCCCAGTTCATCATCCACGCGCAGCCTCCGGCCCCGGCCGGCGCCACGATGGAACCCCTGCTGCGCTGGCTGGAGGAGAACGCCGAGCACGAGCTGACCCTGGACGACATCGCCGCCCAGGCCGGCACCAGCGCCCGCACCCTCAACCGCCGCTTCCGCGAACAGACCGGCACCACGCCCCTGCAATGGCTCCACCGGGCACGGGTCCGCCGTGCCCAGCACCTCCTGGAGACCACCGCGCACCCGGTCGAACGGATAGCCGCGCAGGCGGGCTTCGGCTCCCCGACGGCGTTCCGGGACCGCTTCAAGCGGGTGGTGGGTACGAGCCCACAGGCGTACCGGAGGGCTTTTCAGGGCGCGACCGCGGACTGACCGAGGGGGCGAGTGGGTGAGTGGCTGAGTCTGTGAGTGGGTGAGTGGGTGAGTGGTTCGGCGGGTGAGTGGTTGGGCGAGTGAGTGGCTCAGTGGCTCAGCCCCGCCGGTCGGCGACCGCCCAGGAGGCCAGCGCGACGGCCCCGGCGGCCCCGAACACCGCGGGCCAGGCCCCAACCTTCTTGGCCAGCGGATGAGACCCGGCGAAGGCGGCGACGTACCCAGCGGTCAGTGCCCCCGCGGCCTTCCCGCCCGCCTGCTGCCGCCACTGCCGCGCAGCCGCGGCCCCGGCGACGGCGAGCACGGCCCCGCCGAGCTGCCGCTTCCTGGTCCAGCGAGCGACCCCGTACCCACCGATGAGCCCACTCGCCGCCACCGCCGCGGCCGGTACCTTCGCCATCACTGCCTCGCTTCCCGGAGCTGCGTACGTCTCGGGCGTACGTACGAACCGAGGCTAACGAATCGGGAGGCCACGCCCTGGGGTGAGTCGAGGGTTGTCAACTTTCCTCCCTCGCGCTATATAAGAAGTCGTAGGGCATCGCACACAGTGCCGCACGAAGGGAGTGACCCGTGATGCTCATGCGTACCGACCCCTTCCGCGAGCTCGACCGACTCGCACAGCAGGTCTTCGACTCCGCCCGTCCCGCGGCGATGCAGATGGACGCCTACCGGGCCGGGGACGACCTCATCGTCCACTTCGACCTCCCCGGCATCGACCCCGAGTCGATCGACCTGGACGTGGAACAGAGCGTGCTGAACGTTCGCGCCGAGCGCCGTTCCCCCGCTCCCGAGGGCGCGGACGTGATCGTCGCCGAGCGTCCCACGGGCACGTTCACCCGCCAGCTGTTCCTCGGCGACACCCTCGACACGGAGCGCATCGACGCTGCGTACGACGCGGGAGTCCTGACGCTGCGCATCCCCGTGGCCGAACGCGCGAAGCCACGCCGGATCCAGATCAGCGGCGGCGCCCGCAAGCAGCTCGCCAGTTGACGTTCCCCTCGTGTGCCGTACCGCCCCGCGGCCCCGTCCGCGGGGCGGGGCGGGCGCACGCCCACCCAAACTCACACCCATGCCCATGCCCATGCCCATGTCCATGTCCATGTCCTGGCCCAACTCGGAGGAGGAGCACGCCGGATGAGCGCGACGAGCACGGCGAACGCAACGAACATGACCAGGCCGAGCGCCCGGAGCACGACGAGCTGGGGCGGCTTCGTCGACGCCGTACGGGAATCCGGCCAGTACACCACGGCGGCGGAGGCGGAACGTATCGCCCGCATCGTGCTGTCCGCCCTCGGCGCCCACGTCGTCGGCGACGAACGCGTCGACCTGGCGCGCCGAATACCCGAGGAGGCGGCGCGAGTCATCGCATCCCGGATACCGGCCACCCGGCAGCTGACCGCCGCCGAGTTCGTGGACGACGTGGCCGCCCGCATCGAAGGGGCCACTCCGATCACGGCCCGCTGGGACGTCAGCTCAGTCCTGAGCGTCCTGGCCTCCACCGTGGGCGACGAACTCGTGGTCCGCGTCCTGCGGCAACTCCCGCCCGGTTACGCCCTGCTGTTCGGCCGAGCCGAACTCGCACCCATGACGTGAACGGGGGGGGGCGGCCCGGCCGTGGCCCTCCCTCCCTCCTTCCCTCCCTCCCCGCCGGGCGGAAAAAACGAGTTGTCGGCGGTGAAAAGGGGCGCGCAGACTCGTCCTGGCGGGAAGGAGGAACCATGACGATGGCGAAGTCACCGCAGGACGCCCCGCTCCAGGCGCTGATACACGCGCTGGGCAGCGAGCCCCGGCGCCCCGCAGCCTTCCGCGACCTGCTCCGCCGCGGCCCGTCCGCCGTGCCCGCCATCCGGGAGGGCCTGCGGCACACCCACCCCCGCGTGCGCGAGCAGTGCTGCGCGCTGCTGGACCACCTCCTCGTGGAGGAGGCCCTGGACGACCTGATCGCCGTGCTCGACGACCCCGATGCCGCAGTCCGGGTGGCGGCCCTGCACGCGCTGTCCTGCGAACGATGCAAGACCGACGCCTGCAGCCCGGACCGCGCGGTGGTCCTGCCGCGGGCCATCCGGATGCTGCACCACGACCCGGACGCCCACGTCCGTGCGAGGGCCGCCGAACTCGTCGGCCTCTGGGTGCACACCCGCCCCGAAGCGGCTGATGCCCTCACCCGCGCCCACGACGCCGACCCGTCCCCAGCCGTCCGCAAGAAGGCCGGCTGGTACGCACCCGGCGGCCCCATCCACCGCCGAACGGCCCCTCAACCGACGCGCAGGTCATGACAGTTACTCAGCCGCCCACCCCGGCCGACCACACCCACGCCGACTACACCCCCACCGGCCACACCCACACCCACCACACCCCCACCGGCCACGTCACCACCCCCGACGGCACCCGACTGGCATACCGCGACCACCACCCACCGCCCCCGACGCACGCCCCTCGCCCCCCACTACTCCTCCTGCACGGCCTCGCCGGCCACATGGGGGAGTGGGACGACCTGACGGAGCGGCTCCTGGCGGACGGCCACAGAGTGGTGACGTACGACGCCCGAGGTCACGGCGCGAGCACGCGCCGCCCACCGGACATGACGAGAGCGTCCTCGGTGACCGACGTGACAGCGGTGATCGAGCAGCTGGCCCTGGCCCCCGTGACGATCGTCGGCCAATCCCTGGGCGGCCACACGGCCCTGCTCACCGCGGCCGCCCACCCCCACCTGATCCAGGGCCTGATCCTCGTCGAAGCGGGACCGTCCGGACCGAGCCCCCACCTCCCCACGGAGATCGGAGACTGGCTGGACGGCTGGCCGCTGCCCTTCAAGTCCCTGGCCGACGCGGAGGAGTTCCTCGGCCACGAGGCCTGGGCGCGCGGCCTGGAGCAACGCCCCGACGGCTGGTACGCCCGCGTGGACCGCGACATGATGGTGGCCGCGGTGGCGGAACTCGCCGAACGGGCGTACTGGGACGAGTGGGAGCAGGTCCGCTGCCCGACCCTCGTCCTACGCGGCGCGAAGGGCTCCATGCGGGCGTCGGAGATGACAGAGATGGAAACCCGACACCGAACCCGAGACCAAACCGGAGACCAATCCGGCTGCCCGACATCCTCGACGACAACCGAGACGATTCAGGGGGCGGGCCATGACGTACACCTGGACCAGCCGGAGCGACTACACGAAGCGATACGGGAGTTCCTGAACCGGCACAGGAGTTCTTGAACCGGCGCTTGTGGACGGTCGGAGGGAGATCAGACCCGACCCAACGGCCGATGCGGCTCGTCCGGGAGCTTCACGTCGATCACGTCCCCGGGGCGCACGACACCGCCCTCCTTCACGACGCTCATGATTCCGGCCTTGCGCACGAGGGCCCCGGCTTCGTCACGGCCGACGACCTGCTTCAACAGCCCGTCCTGGAAGTTGTCGATCTGCAGGCAGGGGTTACGCAGGCCGGTCACCTCCACCACCGCGCCGTCACCGATACGAAGCAGGGTTCCGACTGGCAGCCCGAGCAGGTCGATGTCGCGGGTCGTGATGTTCTCCCCGAGTTCGCCGGGCGCCACCTGGAACCCCTCTCCACCCACTTCGGCGAAGAGCTCCTCGTGGATCAGGTGGACCTGGCGCAGGTTCGGCTGAGTGGGGTCCTGGGCCATGCGCGAACGGTGCTTGACCGTCACACCGGCGTGGACGTCCCCCTCCACACCGAGCCCGGCGAGCAAGGTGATGCTGTCCCGGTTCGGCTTGCTGAACGAGTAATCACCGTTGCTGCTGACTGCCGTCACGACCCCGGTCATGATGTGGTCCCCCTCTTCAGTGGCGCGATCCTCCAGGAGCGTCTCTGATCAGTTTAGTGATCCCATGTCAGACATAGTGTTTGGTGTGGGACTTGCCCATCGTGGAGGGGTGGCGTGGGCGTGGAGATGGAATCCTGCGCCCAGTGCTGCTCCTCGTGGCCGGTGTCGGCCGGTGGTGGGTGTGCTGATCGTGGTCACGCCCTGGTGCCGGTGGGCCGCGCGGGGCAGCATCCTCCGGCCCGGTGGTGCCTGTCCCTCCGGACGCTTGCCCGCCGGGCCCGAGGGGCCGGTGGGGGAGGGTGCCCTGCGTCGCCTGGGCGCGGGGCGTGTGGAACGGCGCCGGGTGGGTCCGGTCTTGGACCGGTCGACCCGGCTGGTTTCGGCGGTCGGGGCGATGACCGCTTGGGTTTCGAGCTTGTCCACCACCGTGCGGATCACCATCTGCCGGGTAGCGCGGTCGGTGACAGTCTTGTCCTGATGCGCAAGGCCGCGGGCGGCGATGCGCCGCCACGCGCCGTGGTCGCGGTCACCCTGCCAGCCGCATCCGGCACGGTCAGGGCAGATGGCCCATTTCCAGCCAGTCACGGTTGGGCGGTCGGGGGCTTTGCGGTGCCGCAGCGGGGTGAGGCACTGGGGGCAGTGCCTGGAGGTGTTGCGGGGCGGCACGGTCACCACAGCGATCCCGGCTTCGGAGGCGAGGTGACGGATGCGGTCGGCGATCTGGCCGCGCACCGTCTGGGACATGCGGGTGTTGTGGGTGCGGCCCATGCCCTTGGCCTCCATCGACCGCAGGTCTTCCAGGTAGATCACCGTAGCGTGGGCGGCGATGGCCTGGTCGACGGCCCAGCGGGCGGCGGCCCAGGCGAGGGTGTTGTTGAGGTTCGACCGGCGGTCGGACACGAAGCGGATCTCGTCCCGCAGCACCCGGCGTTTGCCGGACAGCTCGTGCTGCTTGTCACCCGCGATGAGCCGCTCGATGTGGTCGGCCTTGGTGTGCAGGTGCTCTGAGAGGCGCCGGAGCCGGTGCTGCTTCGAGAGGATCCCGGCAGCCCGGAACTGTGCGCCGTACCCGAGCGCGGTGATGTGCCCGTCGTCGTGGAGCCGGACGGCGCCCGCGGACAGCAGGGTGTTCAGGCCCCAGTCCACGCCGAGGGCGACCGAGTGGCCGGTGCGGGGCGTCTTCGGGACGGCGTGGGTGTAGGCCAGGTCGGCGCGTGCCTTCCCGCCCGCGAGGCGGAGGGTGGGAAGGTGCAGTATCGCGCCGGGCGGGACCGTGGGCGACAGCGTGATGGGGCACGCGACCCAGGTCCAGTCGCGGGAGGAGCGTGGGTCGGGCCGGGTGGGCAGCTGCAAGCGCAGCAGCGCGCGTTGCGGCTCGTCCTCGCCGCGTTCGATGGTGGCCTGCTGCCCGTCACACGCCGACAGCAGCAGCATCCGCGCTGCCCGGGGCGGAGCCTCCAGCTCGAACACATCGGCCGGCAGACGGCCGTTGTTGGTGACGAATGCGGTGATCTGCCGGGTGCGGGAGCGGATCACGCTCGACGGCAGATACCGGCCGCCGGAGACCGCCTCCCGGATCTGGTCCCACTCCTTGGGGGTGCGCTTGCCCGGATCGCACGGCCACGTCTCAAGGACTGCAGACGTCAGCCCGGCCCGCCAGCAGGCCGAGCGCAGAGCGCGCCCGGCCTGCTCCTGAGCCATGCGCACGATCCGGTCGTTGACCTTCACGCCCCCGGCCGGGGCGGCCGTCCAGCCCAGTCGGCGCAGCGCCATCCACGCGTTCGACGGCAGGTTTCGCCCGCCCGCGTCCTGACCCGAGGTGAGTACGTCCACATCGGCAGCATTCCAGTGCTCGGCCAGTAGTTCGGCGGCCATGCCGGACACCAAATCAGCGGCCCAGCCAACCCGCTGTGCCAACACAGCGGCCGACAGCACCTCACCCGTCTTCTCCACCACGCCCGTACGCAGCAGTCCACGGGCACAGGCGGTCCGGGCCGTTTCGCCCTCGCCCAGCGGCAGCTTCCGGCTCACCGGTCCCCCTTACCCCACCCGTGGTGCTGTCATCCGATCAACGACACTCACGCGAAAAGGTCACACCTTCGACCCACGTACCCACATACGACGCCGAGAGGTCGGGGCCCTTCGGCCAACGACCGGCCGCGCCTTGCACTTAGTTCAAGAAATCTCTTGCACTTAGTTCAAACGATGCTCTACCTTGGAGTTGCACTTAGTTCAGGTCGCACTACGGCCTCAACTTGAACTAAGTGCAACGAGTCCCAAGTCCGAAGTCCGGAGCCGGCGCCGAAGTGGCACCGCCAGGGGAGGAGAACCCGACCATGAACGCCTTCATTGCCGCACTGCAGCTGCTCGTCGCCACAGCCTTCTTGAGCATCCCGCTGGTACGCCACCGCTACGGACCCACCGCGATGGCGGGCGCGGAGGCGGAGCTGGAGCGCCAGGGCGTACGGACCACCGTCCTGACCGAGAACGGGATGCGGTTCGACGCCGGCGGCCACGAGACGGCGATCCCCGCCTCGGTCGCCGCGGTCATGGCGGCCGTGGCCGCGCTCAACCTCTGGGGCGGCCCGTGGGCCGAGACCCTGACCTGGGTCTTCCAGTCCATCGTCCTCGTCGGCAACTGCCTCATCCTGCATAGCCAGTTGACCGCCGTGAAGTCCGTTCAGTCCGCCTTCGCACGCAAGGGCGACCCGATGCTCGCGCGCATCGACGTCCCGGCCCTCCTCAAGGCGGCCGAGAACGGCTTCCCCTCCTGGGTGTGGGCCCTCCAGAACGTCCGGCACGTGGTGGTGTTCGGCGCCTCGATCCTCGCCCTGGCCGCGATGCCCCTCGCCTGACGCGCAGCTCAGCCCGACTGACCCCCCGCCCACGGTGGGGCCAGCCATACCCCGAGTTCGGGGGCGTACTTCCTCGTGCCGGTGAGCGGGCCACGGCATCGTTCAACTCAGTCGATCCAGAGGCCCACAGCCTCCATCCGGAAGGAAAACTCCCATGAAGTCGCTGCTCTCGTCGAAGCCGGGAAAGGCGCGCGAGACACGGCGCACGGAGCGGATGGACATCGCCCTGGACGGGACGAATCTGGACGGGACCACCCTGGACGGCGTACGCCAGCCCCCGGCCGCGGCCGCCCTCGGCCCGCTTGCCTCCTTCGCCCGGTTCGTACTCTGCGGCGGCGGCGTCGGGTTCGCCTCCAGCGCCGCCGTGGCACTGCTGGCCACGCTGCTGCCCTGGGTGGTGGCGAACGCACTGATCACTGTCGCCTCCACCCTCCTCTGCACGGAGCTCCACGCACGCTTCACCTTCGGCGCCGGCGGGCGTGCCGGATGGCGCCGCCACCTCCAGTCCGCCGGGTCGGCCTCGGCCGCCTACGCGGTGACCTGTGCCGCGATGCTCGTCCTGCACGTGGCACAGCCGTCGGCAGGCGTGCTCTGCGAGCAGATCGTCTACCTCAGCGCCTCCGCGCTCGCCGGCCTCGGGCGTTTCCTGGTGCTGCGCCTGTTCGTCTTCGCCGTCGGCCGGAACGCCGTCGGCCGGAACGCCGTCGGCCGGAACGGGACCACGGCGCGGGCGAAGAGCCCGGCGCCGGTTCAGAACACCGTGCTGACGGTGCAATCGGCGCTGCCGCTGCCGCTGCCGCTGCCGGTGCCGGTGCAGTCGGTCAGTGGGACGGCAGACGGCCATTCGTCGCACAGGCCGAACAACGCGACCTCGCGCAGGGCCATCAGGTGCACGGCGAGGGCGGCGCGCGTGGCGAGCACGTCGCCCCAGCCCATGGGCTCCTCGACCTGCTTGAGCGGAAACAAGCGGCAGAGTAACTCGCCAACACACGGACGACAGCGGGCCGTTTCAGGCCTCGCCCCGTGCCGAGCAGCTGGTTCCCGGCGACCGCGGCCGGCGGCTGGGCCGCACCAGCGGAAAACGCCCGTACGTGAGTGTGCGGTGCCGCCCGCCTATTCCGACTCCTGAAGGTAGAAGCGGGGACCGATGACGGCGACGACCAGGGCCACCGCCATGACGGCCAGGGGCACGCCGTAGAACAGCAGGACGTACATGATCAGTTACCTCCAGGGACCGGGACCGGAACCGGGACCGGGGCCGGACCTCAGACCGGGACCGGAACCGTGACCGGGGCCGGAACCGAGGCCGACACCGGCCACGTTCGCGGACGCCGTACGCGCGAACTCGGCCTCGGCCTCGGCTTGGGCGTGAAGCCGATAAGCCCGCGGGTCGAGGACGTAGGCGAGGGCGTAGACGACGATGTTGACGGCCACACCGGCGATCAGCGCGGTGATACCGAACGGCTCATGCAGCTCCCACCGCCAGATCGCCATGGCGCCGCCACCCGCCACGATCGCCGCCGTCCCCGCGATGCGGCTGCGGAAGCCCCACACCACGCCGAGGATCAGCGGGGCGACGACGGTGGGCGCCCACAGGTTGTAGGCGAGGAGCAGCGCGTCGATGATCGACGGTGCCGAGAGAGCGAAGAACGCCGCTGCGACTCCCACCACCACCGTGACCAGCCGCTGCACCACCAGCAACAGCCGCTCGCCGGCGCCGCGATGGAGGAAGGAGACGTAGATGTCCTTGGCGAAGGAGACCGCCGTGGCGTTGAGGTACGAGTCCGCCGTCGACATGATCACGGCGAACAGGGCGGCCAGGACGAGCCCGCTCATACCTACGGGCAGCAGCTCGGAGACGACCGTGGGCAGGGCCTGGTCGGGTTCGATGTCCGGGTACACGACGCGCGCCACGAGACCGATAGACGCGGTGACGAAGTAGAAGCCGACGGAGAAGACCCCGGCCAGCAGAAAGCCGTTCCGGGAGGCCAACGGGTCCTTGGCGGCGAAGGCACGCTGGGCGTACGGCTGTACCAGGGTCTCACCGAGCAGGAACGAGGCGAAGACCCCGATGAAGGCCAGCGGAGTCCAACTCCCCAGCAACGACGTATGGCTGGCGGGGACGCTCGCCATCAGCGCCTCGGGGCCGCCCGCATGGGACACCTCGAAGAGCAGAATGACGGGCAGAAAGATGCTGAAGATCACGAACTGGGCGACGTTGGTCTTCACGACCGACCACATGCCGCCGAAGGTGGCGTACAGCAGCACGAATCCCACCCCGACGACGACGCCGATCAGCTTCGACGTGCCCAGCAGCAGATGGAAGACCGTGCCGACGGCGAGCACTTGAGCGCCGAGAATTCCGGCGCAGACGGTGACGGAGAGCAGACCGGTCAACAGCCGGGCGGCGGGCCCGTAGTGAGCCTCCATCACGTCGCCGACCGTGTGTGCTCCTTGGTAGTGGCGCAGACGCGGTGCCACGAACTGACCGACGAGCACCGTCTGGAGGGAGAAGGCACAGATCGCGAACAGGAAGACATAGCCATCGCTGAAGGTGCTGCTCGCGGTGCCCATGACGGCCCCGCCCCCGATGAAGGACGCGGCGAGGCTTGCGAAGACCACCCCACCGCTGATCCTGCGGCCGGCGACGGCGAAGTCATCGGCGCTGTCCCGGTTGACCGACTGCATGCCAATCGCGATGAGGAAGTAGAAGTAGATGCTGATGAACAGCCAGTCGAGCCAGTTCAGGGACGCCACTGTGCCGCACTCCTCGCAGTGCAATGCCTTGTGAGGGGGGAGCCCAGATCGTATGGCTGAGACCAGACGCGTGTCCCTGTACGCAGTGCAAGAACATCGGCGTCCGTCATCGTGCAATGCGTACAGTCGGGTCGCGCGTCGCGTACGGCGAACGGCATGCAGAACGTGAGGGAGCAGGGGGAGCGCGTGGCCAGGGTCGTGGAGCTGTTGTCCTACCCCATCAAGGGATGCGCCGGAGTCTCGACGCACGACGCGGTGCTGACCTCCGCAGGTCTCGCCCACGACCGGAGTTTCATGGTCACCAGTGAGGACGGTGTGTACCGCACCCAGCGGCGCTACCCGCGGCTGGCTCTGATCCACCCCGGGCTCAGCGCCGACGGCGAACGGCTCACCCTCCGGGCTCCCGGCCGCCCGTACACGCCGGAGATCGACATCGACGTCGATACGCTGGGCCCTCGCCGCGACGTGGACCTGTTCGGAGCGCCGTTCACGGGAATCGACCAGGGTGACGAGGCCGCCGCATGGCTGTCGGAGGTCCTCGGCGAGCCGAGCCGCCTCGTGCGGGTACCGCCCGAGCACGACCGCATCACCGACGGTCGCACCCCCGGCACTTCCGGGTACGCCGACAGCTCCGCCGTCCATGTCCTGTCACGGTCCACGCTGGACCTGCTGAACGAACGGCTGAGCGAGCGCGGCGCCCCCGCCCTCCCCATGGACCGCTTCCGCCCGAACATCGTCATCGGCGGCTGGGACGCCCCCCACACCGAGGACCGCGCTCGCCGGATCACCATCGCCGATACGGAACTCGGCTATACCAAGCTAGCCATCCGCTGCGTCGTCACCACGGTCGACCAGCAGGCCGGCACCAAAGCGGGCCCCGAACCCCTCCGCACCCTCGCCACCTACCGCCGAGCCGCCGAGGGCGGCCTGGCCTTCGGCACGAAGTACGCGGTGCTCCGCACGGGCAAGCTCTCCGTGGGCGACGAGGTGCACGTCACGGTGTGGGGCGAGCCGGAGTTGTAGCCCGGCAGAGGGCTGTCCTCCGCGATCGGACAGCCCCAGCAAGGTGTGGTCTGGTCGCAGGTCACAACGCCGCGACCTCAAGCACGAGCTTGCCCGTGGTCGTGCCCGACTCAATGCGACGGTGGGCTTCGACGGCCTGCTCCAGCGGCAGAGTCTCGACCTGCACCCGCAGATCCCCCGTCGCCGCGGCCGCCACCGCGCGGCGCAGCGCCTGACCTGTGGCCTTGGGAAAAGCGGCGGCGAAGGCGGCCAGGTTGAAGCCGGAGACGGACTTGTTGGTGAACCACAGTTCGTTGGCCGGGACCCCGATGTCCTCGGCACCTGAGGCGTTGCCCATCACCACCAGCCGTCCCATCGGGGCCAGCCGGTCCAGGCTGGCCCGGCGGGCCGGACCGCCGACCATGTCGACCACGACATCGAACTCGCCGGCATCGGCGATCTGGTCCCGCAGGATCACCTCGTCGTAGCCGAAGCGCTTGGCGGTCTCGATCTTGTTTGCCCTGCCGACGGTGCCGACCACGCGGCCCGCGCCCAGCAGGTGGGCGGCCTGGCCGAGCTGGCTTCCCACGCCGCCGGCCGCCGCATGGACCAGAACGCTCTCTCCGGGCTCGATCCGGGCCACCCGGTCGAGTACGAGGAACGCGGTGGTGCTGTTGGACGGCAGCGCCGCGGCGACATCCATCCCGATACCGAAGCCGCCCAGCGGCGCGACCAGGTCCGAGGAAGTGACCGCCACCTCGGCGTAGCCACCACTGCCGACGATCGTGAGCGCGGCCACGGGCTGCCCGACGGTCAGGTCCTCGACGCCCTCGCCCACGGCTCGGATCCGCCCCGTCACCTCGATGCCGGGCACGAAGGGAAGCGGCACGTCGACCACGCCGCGCCGGTAGAGAACCTCGGCGAAGTTGGCACCCGCGTACGCCACGTCGATGGCGACCTGGCCCGGCCCGGGTTCGGGGATCGGCATGGTGGCGGCGCGGAGCACCTCGGCTTCGCCGAACTCGGGGATGGTCACTGCCTTCATCTGCGTGCTGCTGTTGTCCATGTCAGCGATCCTGCGGGCACGGCGGCGCAGCGGGCAGTGCCCCCTCATCCTGGGTGTGGCACCACCAGGCTGTGCTGCCGCATCAGCGTCTCCAAACGCTGCTGGGTCTCGGTGCCGGGACGCGGGTTGTGCAGGATCAGGTGGTGCCCGGGGTGCTCGGGCAGCGGCAGCAGCGTGGCATCGAAAATCATCATCCCCGCCTCGGGGTGATCGACCGCCTTCACCGCGCTGGTGTGCTCGGCCACATCGTGAAGCACCCACAGCTCGGCGAACTCGGGGCTGACCGCGGCCAGATCAGAGGCGATACGGCCGAACTCCGGATCGTCCGGGTAGCGCGCGGCATCGGCTCGGAAGGCAGCGGCCACATCGGGTGCGGTCTCGGCCCAGTGCCGGTGCAGCACCCGGTAGCGGACGTTGGTGAAGAAGGCGACCAGGCAGTTGTGGTCGCTCTCGCGGTAGCCGAACACCACGCGTGCCGCGTCGTTGACGGCGGTGAAATTCCAGTGGCGGTCGCGAATATAGCCGGGCCGCGGCGACCAGGCATCCAGCAGCCGTCGCACCTCGGGCGAGGCTGCCACCGAAGGTGCGGAGGGGGCCTGCGGCGGATTGAGTCCGGCCAGGCGGTACAGATGGGCGCGCTCGGCGGAGTCCAACAGCAGCACCCGGGCGATCGCGTCGAGGACCTGCTCGGACACCTTGATGTCGCGCCCCTGCTCCAGCCACGTGTACCAGGACACTCCGACGCCTGCCAGCACGGCTACCTCCTCGCGCCGCAGGCCCGGTGTGCGCCGCCGTCCGCCGTCCGGCATGCCGACATCGGCCGGCGAGACTCGGGCTCGACGGCTGCGCAGAAACTCCCGCAACTCGGTGCGGCGGTCATCGCGGGAGAGGGGCGAATGAGCGCTGGCCATGCAGCCAACCTTAAGCCGCCCCCGTGTCTCAACCCTGACTTCCAAGGGGTACACAGCGGTTGCGACCACAGACACGGAATCAGTCTCAACGAACTCCGAGGTCTCAAGCCCTGGTTCAGAGAATGCGCCTTCCCCACCTGCCGCTCCGGCGTGCCCGGCCGACCACCCGCGCCCCACCCACCGGCCCCAAGCCGCTGAGCCGGCCCGGCGTGCAGGCGAGACGCGACCGCGCAACGCATGCCCCGGCCCACAACCTTCCACCCCACCCGAGCGCACACCCACCCCGGGTCCCCACGGGCTCTTTCCAACGAGTGACGCCCATCACAACAGGGGTGTGTCATACAGGCTCACGACCCCACACGTGTGTCAGGCGCAAGGTCCCGTCAGGGACACCACGAGCACTGACTCGGAGCGATTCGTGACCGTGAAAACCATCGTGGCCGCCGGTGCCGCGACGTCCGCGGCAGCACTGTCCATGGTCGCCATGGCGCCGAGCGCCACGGCGGCAGAGGCGTCCCCGGACGCCGCCGCCAACGTCCTCGACTGCACGACCTACACGCCCGACGGCCGGACGGGCACCGCGAACTGCACGAACAACACCAACCGCACCATCGCCTTCCGCTCGACCGTCGTCTGCGGCATGGGGCTGGACGCGACCGGCGCCTGGTTGACACTCCCCCCGGGAACGTGGGGCACCTCCTCGGGCATCTGCCCGGAACTCAGCACGGGCGTGGGCAGCGTGAACTGGGAGGAGGGCTGAACATCATGAGCCTGAAGAAGACACTGGCCGCCGGTGTGGCCACGTCCGGCGCTCGGCCCTGTCGATGATCGAGTCGGCGCCGAGCGCGGGCGCGGCGCAGGCGTCGCCGGACGCCGCCGCCCAGGAGCTGACGGGTCTCACCAGTGCCGAGGGCCTGACCGGCACCGTCGGCTGCCGGAACAACACCAACCGCACGATCGCCTTCCGCGCCGTGGTGACCTGCGGCTGGTCCAGGAACGAGTACGGGGAGTGGAAAACGCTCACCCCCGGCGCAACGGACACCTCCAAAGCCACCTGCGCGTATTGGAGCTCGGGTGTCGGCAGCGTGACCTGGGAAGAGACCTGACGCGCCGACCATCCGCCGCCTGCAGACGACGTTCCACACCGTTGATGGAATACGAGGACGAGGACAGCCTCGGCTGGGTCGGCTCGATCAGGACCGACAACCCCCACACCAGCCCAGTCCACGACCCAAACAGCACTGAGCCCTTACCAACCTGCTGACGGGGCAGGCGGTTTGAGGGCTGACCAAACTCAACGACGACGGAGCTCCTGGTAACCGGGTTCTCAACCAAGACCACCCACGCTCACCAGGAGCTTCGCGTGCTTATCCGGGCAGTGTCGGCAACCCGGGATCGAGTCCAGTGGCTCCGGGAAACGTTTCATGTCTACGGCGACAAGCTCGTATCGGTGGAACTCGTGTCCGCACAGGTAAGGATCACCTAGCCCTCAGAGATCGCGCTGTACCTGAAGGCGTTCGAACGGCTGAGAGGCATGGCCGTCTACGGAGCAGACCTCGGGCCTTGATCCTTAAGGCGATCGAGGCCTTGCGGTGACTGTGCGGCGCCGTCAGCAATCTGTCGGCTCGCCGCGGCGCAACGCGGCGACACCCGCCAAGAAGTCGGCCCATGACGCCGCCGACACCGTGAGGTGGTGGTGCCCTGGCCGCTTGGAGTCTCGTACGAGCACCCCAGATGGGATGAAGGCAGCCTCTACGCACTCAGTCGTGTTACCACCGCTGTACGACGACTTGAACCAGACGGGCTCGGAGACGGACTGAAGACCGACGGACATTCACAGCTCCTTGCGGGCGCGGTGGATCAGGGCGGAGGAGGCCTCCATGTCCAACGCTTGTGCGCGGAGGTACTCGAACGCAAGTCTGTATCGATCCAGTTCCTCGTCCTTCTCCAGGAAGAGGGAGCCTGTGTGGAAATCGACATACACCACGTCGAGGGCCGGTTCGGTGCCGCCGATGATGACGAAGCTGCCAAGTGCGGCGGCGTGAGCTCCCTTGGAGAAGGGCAGAACCTGAAGCGTGGTGTGGGGAGACTCGTTCGCTTCGAGCAGTCGGTCGAGCTGTTCCTTCATTGCTTGCGGTGACCCGACGACGCGGCGGATCACGGACTCATCGAGGATCGCCCACAATCGCGGCGGCTTGGGACGGGTGAGGATCTCCTGTCGTTTCATACGGATGTCGACGAGCCGCTCGATCTCAGTCGGTTCCAGGGGCACTTCGTTGGCCTTCTGCAGCGCAGTGCTGTAGGCGCGTGTCTGCAGTAGGCCAGGGACGTAGACACTCGCAGTCGGCGCACCGCTGGTCCTCGCCGCCGAACAGATGCTGGGCGGCACCGCTCGGGCGCTGACCAACGGCCGTAAAGGCTTCGACGCAGACACCGTCACCGCGCTGGAAGAGGTGACAGCCTTCTTCACGAAGGCCGACGCCGGCGTCATCGAGTGCCTGCTGAGCCGCCTCGGCGCCCCGCTCGGCCTCGCCCTCGTCGAAGAGCGCGGCGGCCAGGCCGTGTCACACGCGTGCTCTCGGCCCGCCTGGAGGACGACTACGCTGTTGAGGTAATCCTCGACCTGCCCAAACTCATCCAGGATCGTAGATGGGTATCCAGGGGTTTGGTCTTTGGTAGTTCAAAGGTCCGCAGAATCTCGTACTCAAGTTTTGCTCCCACCGAGGCGCGCTCGCCTGGGTGGACCTCGGAGGACAGCAGGTCGAAACGGTCCTGTGCGGCACTTGGGTAGAGTCCCGTGACCAAGCCGCCGCACGCGGTATCGCCCTCCGGCCCGGGGAGTGGATTGCGCTGCGCGAAGGCGCTGAAGCAACCGGTGCAGGAGCGAAGCACAGTTTGGCTGAGACGGATGCAAAGAGTGGTTTTCCAAGTGTCTGACTCTGAGGCGTGGACCCGGCCCGCAGGGTCATGGGCGTCCTCTGCGGCGAGGCGCCGCAACATGCAAGCCATCCGTAGCCGAGACACCGCGCCTGAACGGTTGATTAGGCGGCTAGTCCACGCTCAGGGGCTGCGCTACCGGGTAGCAGCCAGGCCAATACCCGACCTTCGCCGTACAGCCGACATGGTCTTCCGTCCGGCACAGGTCGCTGTCTTCATTGACGGCTGTTACTGGCACGGCTGCCCGGAACACTACGTGCCGCCGAAAACGAACCCCGGCTACTGGTCGGACAAGGTGGCCCGCAACATGGCCCGCGACCGGGACACTGACCAGCGTCTAGCTGAAGCTGGCTGGACGGTGCTCCGCTTCTGGGAGCACCAGCCGTCAGCAGAGTGCGTAGAGCAGATCGTGTCTGAAGTCAGGAAACGCAAAGGTCAGTTGGCTTGAGCCGACGACTAATTTGCCCACCGACGCCGCTGGCCAGGTCGTTGAGATGGGCAAACACGGCACGTCGAAGACGACCGGTACCGCCTCGGTCTCCGGGGGAGGCGACGGGCAGAACCCGCAGCCACAGACGCAGGACGACAACACCACCGACTACGAGTCGGACTGACCGATGGCCTCCACCGTCCTGGTCGTCACCGCGCTGGCAGACGTCACCGCGGACTGGGTCATCACGGCACTGAACGAGCGTGAGGTGCCTGTCGTACGCGTCGATCCCGCCGATATCGGGCCCACACTGACCTTTGCGGCGCGCATCGGCCCCGACAGCCCCGTATGGGACGGGCGGCTTCGTACGGCGAGCCGGGAGGTGGCGGCGGTCTACTACCGTCGCCCCACCCCTTATGCCGCGCGGTACCGGCATCTGCCTTCGCAGCAGCGGGACTTCGCAGCCGCAGAGGCCAGACACGGGCTCGGCGGCGTCCTGAACAATCTGCATGGCGCCACCTACGTGAATCACCCG
The DNA here is from genome assembly GCF_005786655.1 of Streptomyces montanus. NCBI lineage: Bacteria > Bacillati > Actinomycetota > Actinomycetes > Kitasatosporales > Streptomycetaceae > Streptomyces > Streptomyces montanus. The sequence goes on along the minus strand of NZ_VBZC01000018.1, from coordinate 109,406 downwards.
GCCGCTGTGACCCGCGCGGATTTCAAGCCTGCGCAGCTCCAACGCTTTGTGGAACTCGGGCTTGCCATCCCGCCGACCCTGGTTACCAACGACGCGGAAGCCGCGCGGAAGTTCTCCGCCGACTACAACCACGTGATCTACAAGACGTTTCGGGGTCTTCCCCGCTGCGAGGACGGGCACACCGGAGCGATCTGGGCTCAGCGTGTCGATCCGGAGTGCTTCGACGACGCACTCACGGTGACCGCACACCTTTTCCAGGCTGAGATCCCAAAGACCGGCGACGTGCGGGTCACCGTGGTCGGCCGTCAGGTCTTCGCCCAGCGGATCGCCGCTCCGGACGGTGCGCTGGACTGGCGACGGGGTAACTGGGACGACCTGATCCACACTCCCATCGCCGTCCCGGCCTCCATCAAAGCCGCGCTGCACGCCTATTTAGCCTCGTTCGGGCTGGTCTTCGGTTGCTTCGACTTCGCGCTGACCGGAGAGGGGGATGCTCAAGGGCATTGGACGGCCATCGAGTGCAATCCCAACGGACAGTGGGGCTGGCTTCCGGACGCGCCGGCTATCACGACGGCGTTCGCCGACATCCTGAGTAGGAAGGAGGCGGCAGGCCATGATGATGCCCGCCGACCTTGAGACCGACGCCGCGCGGCTGCGCGATGAGATGGCGAGAGCCCTCGCTGAGGACGGCAGTCTCGGTGATCCGGCCTGGCGGGCAGCCGTGGAGACGGTGCCTAGGCACCGGTTTGTGCCCGGCTTCTTCCTGCCAGCCGACGAGCGCAACGCGCAGGGACTGACGGTGTGGGAGCCGGTCACCAGTGAGCTCGACTATGGCCGCTGGCTGGCCGCTGCTTACTCCGACACCACACTCATCACACAGTTCGACGGCGACGAGCCTGACTGGAAGAACCCGGCTGTGCGGCACGGTGGGGCACCGACCTCGTCGTCCACACTGCCGTCGCTCGTCGTACGGATGTGGCGGGATGCGGATGTGCAGGAAGGGCACACGGTGCTGGAGATCGGCACTGGGACCGGTTACTCCACCGCGCTCGCCTGCGCGCGTCTCGGCTCCGCCGACGTCACCAGCATCGAGGTTGATCCTCACCGGCTCGAACAGGCGGCGAACGAGCTGTACGGCTGCGGCTACACGCCCACCCTTGCGGTGGCCGACGGGCTGTACGGATACTGGCCCGAAGCGCGGTTCGACCGGATCGTGGCTGCCTGCTCATTCCGCGCCGTGCCCCAGGCTCTGCTCGCGCAGACCCGATCCGGTGGCAAGATCTTGCTCACGCTCAGCGGCTGGCTGTACGGGTACGCCCGAGTTCTGCTGACGGTCAGCGAGGACGGCACGGCCGAAGGGCAACTGCTTCCCGGCACGGTGTCGTTCATGACTGCACGCACGCACGCGGCCCCTGCCTTCGGTAACCCCGCACACTGGGCTGCGGGCTTGCCGGACAAGCCTCGCGCGGCCCGATACAGCCCCGAGCGGATCACCGCCGCCACCGAGGAGGCGTTCCACCTCCGATTCCTCGCTCAAAGCGCTCTGCCTCACGTGCAGATGGTGACCGTGGGCGGGGCGGTGCATCTGGTCGACGTGGTCACTGGCTCCGCTGCCACCCTCACCCTGCACAACGGCACCTGGGACGTGCGCGAGGGCGGTCCAGTGAAGCTTTGGACGCGGGTCGAGCGCCTCCTCGATGCCTACGACGCAGCCGACCGGCCAGGGGCGGAGACCTTCACCTTGCACGTTGACGACGGCGGTCAGTACCTGCGGCAGCCGGAGCTGCCCAGTCTGCCGCTGCCCAGGCCCTGACGGCCCGTACGCCTGTGTCGAACGAGTCCCCAATGGGCAGGGAGACAACGCGCGAGCGTCGGCCGGCTGTGGGGTGCCGTGCCCCGAGCCTGACCTGATCGGCGACCACGGGAGGCCCCGCACCATGACGATCCCCACCCCGCTCGCCTGGGCCGCCGAGGCGCTCGCCTTCGTTCTGGAAGTGGCGGCGCTCGTGGCCCTGGCCTGGTGGGGGTTCACTCAGCCCGTCTCCCGGACGGCGTGCGTAGCCCTGGGCCTCGGCACACCGGCGCTCGCCGCCGTGATCTGGGGTGCCTTTGCCGCGCCCGGGGCCTCGTTCAGCCTGCCCCTGGTGGGGGTGCTCGCGGTCAAGGCGTTGGTCTTCGGTGCGGCGGTCGTGGCCCTGGCGGCGATCGGCCATCGTGGCCTCGCCCTGGGGTTCGGGGGCGTCGTGGTCCTCGACACGTTGGTGGTCACGCTGCTGCGGGCTGCTGAGTGAGTGCCCTCACCATGCGTCGTCTGTAGCAGTCGGCCGTACGGGATGGGGGGCTAGTCACCCCTGGTTCTTCCGTGCGTCGGCAAGTTTGTCCAGCTCGCGCATTGCCTCGGCGTGGGCGCTCATCCGGCGGCTCAGGCTGCCGCTCGTGAAGAGCGCCACGCCGGCGACCGATACCGGCACGGACAGCCCGAGCACGGCCAGAGCCTCGGGCCAATCACGTTCGTTCTGACACCAATCCCCCGTTTGCAGACCATCGTTGGCCGTACCACGCTCGGTGAGCAACCGTGATGCGCACTCCTGGGGGTAGCGGTCGTCGGGCTCCTCGTCGACCTCGTACGGCGTGAGCAGCAACAGGAAACACCAGGTCCACAGGAGCGCCGCGAGGGACAACAGGCCGATGCCCCAGGTGCGTATTCGACTGGCCCGGTCGCGAAAGTCGAGGTCGAACTCACGTGAGCGCATGGCGGACGAATCTAGCAGCGCTGTTCACATGCCCAACGAGTGCCGAGCGAGGCTTGGCCGTTCTCGAGCTCCTCCGCCTCAGGAGGCCTCCCCGTGGCACTCCTCGTACGTCCGGCCCGACCCGCACCAGCACGCCGTCCCCCGCTCGGGCGGCCACGGGACCGCTCGGCCGCGGGCCGCGAGGGTGGTCGCGTACTGGGGGAGCAGGGTCGCGTCCTCGGGTGACGCGAGCTCCGATGCCGCGAAGGCCTCGTACGACGGGACCGTGCCCGGGACTATGCCCAGGTTGCCCGTGCCGGAGGCCGCGAGCTCTCGCAGTGAGGCTTCTATCGTCGCCAGGTGCTGCTCGTGGGACGGGTACTCCGATTCCAGGGAGGGGTACGCGGCGACGAGTTCGGTCAGTTCGTCGGCCGGCCAGTGCAGGACCGCCACCGGGAAGGGGCGGGAGAGGGCCTCGCGGGCCGTCGTCAGTTCCGACTGGAGGCGGGCGATCTCCGCCTGGAGTTCCGCCGGATTGTCGGAGCCCAGGGCCCACACCCGCTTGGGGTCGTGGAGCTCGTCGAGGGACACCGGGGCCTTGTGGAGGGTGTCCGCGCGGGTGTCCCAGGCGTCGTGCGGCATGCCCAGCATGCGGCGGACCCGGTGGCGGCCGAAGAGCAGGGGGTGTGTGGCGTACGGGGGGTCCGTCACGTCCGTCAGCAGGAGGGTCGTGCCCTGCGTGAACGTTTCTTGCGCGGCCTCCAACTCGTCGTGGGCCTCCAGTGCCTCCGCCACGATCACCCAGGGGGCCGGGTCGCGGGGAGCAGAGGCGCGGACGCCGTCGATGATCGCGCGGGCCTCCGCCTCGTGGCCGTACTCCCAGAGGTTGGCCGCCTTCAGGGCACGTACCAGGAGCGGGTTCTCCAGGGAGGAGGGGGTGGCGAGCAGGCGGTCGTAGAGCGACGAGGCACGGGGGCGGTCGTCGGCCAGTTCCAGGTGGGCCGCGGCCTGCAACAGCAGGTGTTCGGCGTCTTCGGGGTAGAGGCCGGCGGTCCGCTCCAGGCGTGCTGCTTCGGCGTTGTGGTCGACGTGTTCGGCAGACGTGTCGGGGCGCATGGGTGACACCGTACTGCCGTTCCCTTCCCGGAGTGAGGGCGACTCAGGGCGACGGCTGCCCCGGCCAGAGGCCGCGTACCGCACGGCTGCGTACTGCCGGCCACGCATGGGCCTGGTGAGTTGTGGGGGCAGCCCTTATCGTGCGCCCGCGGGGCTGGGCCAGGGGCCGGGCCAGGGGCTGGGTCAGGGGCCGAGCCGGGGGCCGGGCCAGGCCGGTCGAGCCCGAGCGAGAGACCGGGCCGGGAGGCCTTCGACGGCGGCAGGAGGCGTACGCATGCGGGTTCCCGTCACCAGTCAGCGGATCCGGCGGCGGCGTGCTCGTTACGCGCGCGTCCTCTGGACCGGTGCCGAAGTCCTCGTCACCCTCGGCCTCGTCCTCCTGCTCCTCGTCGTCCATCAGCTCTGGTGGACCAACCGGCAGGCGCAGGAGGGGGCCGAAAGGAAGGTCCAGGCCCTGGAGAGGGAGTGGGAGGGGGAGGGGGACGGCGGTAGCAGCGGCCCCACCGATTCCGGCGGCGGCTCCGGAGGTGCCGACGGCTCATCCCGCCGGGCCCAGAGCTCCGGCCCCGACCCCGCCATCGCTTCCGCCCCCGCCACCCGACCACGCTGGGACCAGGCCTACGCCATCCTCACCATCCCCCGTCTCGGGCTCCGCGTCCCCGTCGCGGAGGGGATCAGCAAGCCGAACGTTCTCAACAAGGGGTACGTCGGCCACTACCCGGACACCGCCCAGCCGGGCCGCGCCGGCAACGTCGCGCTCGCCGGACACCGGAACGCCCACGGCGAACCCTTCCGCCACATCGACCGGCTTCGGAGGGGCGACCGGCTCAAGGTCGAGACCAGGACGGCCACTTACACGTACGTCGTCGACGGGACGCTCGCGCAGACCTCATCCCGGGACGGCGGGGTGATCCGCGACATACCCCGCAGTGCCGTCCACCCGCGGTACGGCTACACCGACCCCGGCTACTACATCACCCTCACCACCTGCACTCCGGAGTACACCTCCAAGTACCGCCTGGTGGTGTGGGGGAAGCTGGCGTCCATGCGGCCTCGTTAGGGTCGCCACCGTCTTCGCCCTCTTCATGGTCGCGACCGTCGCTCTCGGGCTGCTCGCGCGGACGCACTGGCGTAAGCGGCCGGACAGGATGTGCACAGGTCGAGCGGCCGGCTGGGGATGTAGGCAGGTTCGCCGGGTTGTCGTGGGCCGAACCGCTCAGCAGGCGATATCTGCGCGTTCATCGAACATTTATGCGTACTTAGTACAGTCTGTTCAGACTGACGCTCATTACGGAGGGGATGATGATCGCGACAGTATTCCGGAACGATGACTTACCGCCGGCGGAGCGATTCGAGGCATGGCGTGAGATGTCCGACCAGGCGTCCGTGCCCATGGAGATCCGCTGCGACCACAAGGACGACTTCCGTGCGGCAGCACGCACCGTGGTCCTCGATGCCGTCGACGTGTGCTACACGTCCATCCCGTCAGTGCGGGCCTACCGAACGCCGAGGCACATTCGGCGATCAGATCCGGAGCTGTACCACCTGCGCCTCAACGTGAGCGGAGAGACGGAACTGTCCCAGGCGGACCGGGAGACCAGGATCGGCGTACGGCAGTTCGCACTCTTCAACACCTCGCGGCCCTACCAAGGAGCCAACACCCAGGGCAGGGTCGACGCGGCGGTGGTCCGCTTCCCCCGAGCACTGCTGCCGTTCCCGGAGGCCAGAGTCGATGAGCTGGCGGCCCGGCGCCTCGACGGGCGCGAGGGGATCGGGGCCCTGCTCGCCGACTTTCTCACCCGCTTCGTCAAAGACGCGGACTCCTACCCGGCATCCGACGCCCCCCGCCTGGGCACGGCCCTGTTCGATCTGGTCACCGCGCTGCTCGCCCACGAACTCGAAGCAGAGAGCTCCGTGGCGCCCGAGAGCCGGCAGCGCGCCCTGAACCTGCACGTTCGGGCGTTCATCCAGCGGCACTTGGGGGACCCGGAACTGAGCCCGGCAGCGGTCGCCGCGGCCCACCACATCTCGCTCAGGTACCTGTACCGCCTCTTCGAACCGCAAGAGCACACCGTGGCCGCGTGGATTCGCGCCCAGCGCCTGGAACGCTGCCGCGCCGACCTCGCCGACCCCGCGCAGCGCGCCACTGCCATCCAGACCATCGCCACCCGCTGGGGATTCACCCACCCGGCCGACTTCAGCCGCGCTTTCCGCACCGCGTACGGCGTGCCGCCCCGGGACTACCGCCGAGCGACGCTCAGCGCATCGGCGTGCGAGCAGGGTTAAGGATCCGTGCACGCTGTGCCGAGGACTTCCCGGCGGCCGCTCGCGATGGTGAGTGCCCACAGGAATTCGGCACGGAACTCGTCACAGGCAGTCGTACGGGGATGACGACTTCCGGCATTCCACCTGACCTACCGTTTAGGGGGAACCATGCACCTTCGCAAGCCCCTGGCCAGCGCGGTATTAGGCGCCGCCCTGGTCGTCGGTTCACTCATGACGCCGGCCGCGCAGGCGGCCGAGAAGCCCGAGGGCGGCGCCAAGGCCGGCGCCAAGACCTGTCCCGCCGTCACCGCGTCGTCGAAGGTCGAATCGGGCTCGGTGTCCGGCATCCGCGCCGCGCTCGCCAGGGACGTCAGCCCGAAGGACGACGTACCCGAGTGCCCGCCCGCTGGGCGCGGATGGCGGTACATCGGCGAGTATTACTGGGCCAGCACCTGCACCAACACCGGCAACGGCGGAATCAACACTGGTGCCTGGAGGCAGTACCAGTGCACATGCGGCGGTGCCTTCAGCGACTACGAGCTCTGGGTGCGCTGACGCACCGGTGAACCACCCGTGGGTGCTCCGGCGTCGTCTACCAGCGATGTCGGAGCATCCGGCAAACGCGTCGATCGCGGTGTCGTACGTGCGAACACGCCGGCGCTGTCCGCGCAGCGTACGTCTTCGGCCGGCGCGGCTACAGCATCAGAGAGAGCTCATGCCCGCTCGCGAAGAGCCAGCACGCTGACCGCGCCGAGGAGTCCGAGCGCCGCCGAGACGCCGAGGGCGAGGTCCGCGCCGTCGGCGAGCGCGCCGGAGGACGTCACCACCGCGATGGTCAGCGCGACGCCCGCGCACGAACCGACGTAGCGGAAGGTCTGGTTGGCACCCGAGCCCATCGCGGCGCGGGCGGCGGGCACGGACTCCACGGCGAGCAGCGGCAGCGCGGCGTTCAGAAGGCCGCTGCCGGCGCCCGCGAGGACGAGGCCGGGCAGGAGGCGGTGCCAGGAACCGGCGCCGACCGCGCCGAGCATCGTCAGAACGCCGGCCGCGTGCAGGGCGAATCCGAGGGCGAGTTGGTGGCGCGGGGAGACCCGGCCGGCCAGTCGCCGTGCCTGCAGGGCGACCGCGAAGGAGAGCCCGGACCAGAGCAGGAACAGCCACGCGGTGTCCATGGCGGACAGGCCCAGGGCCTGCTGGAGGACCGCCGGCAGGAAGCTGAACAGGCCGATCACGGCGAGACCGGTGAACAGGCCGCCCGCGGAGGAGGCGAGGAAGCGGGGGCGGCGCAGCAGGCCCAGGTCGATCATGGGGGTCGCGGCGCGGTGCTCGACGAGGACGAACACGGCGGTCAGCAGGGCGGACGCGGCGAGCAGGAGGCCGACCGGTGCCCGCAGCCAGCCGTCTCGGCCCAGGGTGAGCGCGGCCACCAGGGAGACGAGGGCGAGGCCGAAGGTGAAGGCGCCCGCCAGGTCGGGGCGGCCGTCGCGCGGGGCGCGGGACTCCGCGAGCGTACGGACCCCGAACAGGGCGACGAGCAGAGCGGCGGCGCCCAGGACCACGTACGCCGCCCGCCAGCCCCAGGCGGCGAGCCCGCCCGCGAGCAGCGGGCCCGCCGCGATGCCGGCGCTCACGAACGCGCCCCAGACGCCGGTGGCCCGGATCCGCCCAGCGGCGGCCGGGAAGGCGTGTACGAGCAGCCCCAGGCTGCTGGCGAGGATCGCGGCGCTCGCCGCGCCCTGCGCGATGCGGGCCAGGGTGAACAGCCAGGTCGAGGTCGAGAGCGCGCCCAGCGCCGTGGTGACGCCGAGGGCGATCGTGCCGCCGAGGAAGATCCGGCGGCGGCCGTAGTCGTCGGCGAGGCTGCCCGCGACGAGGAGCAGCGCGGCGAGGCCGAGCGGGGTGCCGTTGAGCAGCCACGCCTGGGCGGAGAGCGGTGTGTGCAGGGAGGCGGCGGTGTCGGGGAGCGTGACCATCGGCGCGGTGTACGTCATCAGGGCCACCGCGGTGGCGACGCTGGCGAGGGCGAGGGTCGCGGTGGGGCGCGGGGGTGGCTCCGCGGGGGGTTCGTGGTGCGCTGCGGTGTCTGTGGGGTCGGCTGCGGTGCGGTCGAGCGGGGGCATGGCCTTTGCCCTTCCGGGACGGGTGGCAGGAGGACCGGGTCGGTTCAGTGAATGAACCTGACGCGATGCGTCGACCGTAGCACCCAAGGTTCAGTGAATGAATCAAGGTGTCGGAAAGTGGCTACAGTGGAGCCCATGGCTCTGGGCAAGGACTACGCCGCGCAGGAGTGCTCGATCGCTCGCGCGCTGGAGATCATCGGCGAGCGCTGGACGCTGCTCGTCGTCCGCGACGCGCTGTACGGGGTGCGGCGCTACAACGACTTCCTCGTCCACCTCCGCATCCCGCGCGCCGTCCTCGCCTCCCGCCTCCAGGCGCTCACCGCCGCGGGCATCCTCGAGAAGCGCCGTTACCAGGAGTCGCCGCCGCGCGACGAGTACGTCCTGACCGAGCGCGGGCGCGCCCTGTGGCCCACGCTCCGGTCCCTCGGCCTGTGGGGGCGGGAGCACTTCACGGAGACGCTGCTGCGCGTCTTCCGGCACGCCACGTGCGGTACCGAACTCGGCCCGTACGGCGAATGCTCCGCCTGTGGAACCACCGTCCCCCTGGAGGACGTGGAAATGGCACCGGGACCCGGACTCGATCCGGACCCGGAGGATCCGGTGAGCCGGGCACTGCTCAAGACCAAGAGGCTGCTTCAGCCGATCGAGACGGGTCCTGTATAGATGGATCCTGTATAACGGCAGGAAGCCCTGGAGTACGCAGGGAAAGCCATGGAACACGGAGCACGCAGGGAGGGAGTACAGCCGATGCCGCGGACTTGGGCGAACCTGAAGCCCGCCGCCGTGCTGCTCGTCCTCCTCCTCGAGGTGGCGCTCCTCGACACCGGCAGCCTCGCCGGCGCCGTCGCCTTCGCGGCGACCGCCGCGGCCGGTTCCGCGCTCGCCGCCTGTTCCGTCATCGCCTCGCGGCTCGCGCCCGCCGTGCCGCGCACCCGGGTGCGTACGGCCATCCGTGACCGTGAGCAGCGCACGGCGTTCCTGCCGCAGCGCGACCCCGACGCATCGGGGCGTACACGTCCCCGAGCCCCCGGCCGTCTCCTCCTGACGACCGCGTAGGGGAACTCAGCAGCACCCCAGCACCCCCCTCACCCTTCGCAGGTCGTCACGCCGACGTACGTCCATGTCCGTGCATCCCATTCCACGGACATCTCCCGGCGCGACGAGACCCACGGAGGGCTCATCCATGTCCACCTCCCTTTCCGCTTTCATGTCCGTTTTCGCCGGCCTCGTCGAGGGGCTGGCCGAGCTGCTCGAGCCGTTGTTCCAGGCGTCCGCGGCGGCTGCGGCGATCGTGCTGTTCACCGCGTTCGTACGGCTGCTCGTGCACCCCTTGTCGCGGGCCGCGGCGCGGGGGCAGCGGGAACGGGCGAAGCTGCAGCCGCAGATCGCCGAGCTGCGGAAGAAGTACAAGAAGAACCCCGAGAAGCTGCAGAAGGCCGTCATGGAGCTGCATGCCAAGGAGAAGGTCTCGCCGCTGTCCGGCTGTCTGCCGAGTCTCTTCCAGTTGCCGGCCTTCTTCCTGCTCTACCACCTGTTCTCCAACTCGACGATCGGCGGTGAGGCGAACGAGATGCTCGCGCACAAGCTGTTCGCGGCGCCGCTCGGGGGACGGTGGGCGGACGCGCTCGGCGAGGGTGGGGCGTTCGGGGCGCAGGGGCTCGTCTACCTCGGGCTGTTCGCGGTCGTCGCCGTCGTCGCGACCTTCAACTACCGGCGGACCAAGCGGCAGATGGCCGCCTCCGCCATGTCGGCCACGCCGGTCGTGCCCGAGAAGAGCGGCGAGCGGCAGCAGGTGCCGGGCATGGGGGCGGTTCTCAAGTTCATGCCGTTGATGTCCTTCATGACGCTCTTCACGGTCGCCGTCGTACCGCTCGCCGCCGCGCTGTACGTGGTGACCAGTACGACATGGAGTGCGGTCGAGCGGGCTGTGCTGTACCGGGACATGCCGGGGGCGGGAGGCGCCGCGATGGCGGCTGCCGCCGGGTAAAGATCCAGGGTGTAGGTCCAGGGTGTGAACCGGGTATTGCGGAGTGGACGTACAGCTTGGAGGATCGACCAGACCTCCGATGGCTGCCCGAGGGCTGTCCGATGGCTGTACCCATGGTTGGGAGATGGACCAATGAAGCTGCTGCGAGTCGGTACGGCGGGGTCGGAGCGGCCCGCGCTGCTCGACGCCGATGGGACGACCGTCCGGGATCTGTCCGGGCTCGTGCCGGACGTCGACGGGGCGCTGCTCGCCGACGACGCGGCGCTCGGCCGGATCCGGAGTGCGGCCGAGGCGGGGGAGCTGCCCGTGCTGGATGCGGCGGGGCTGCGGATCGGGCCGCCGCTCGCCCGGATCGGCAAGGTCGTCTGCATCGGCCTCAACTACCACGACCACGCCACCGAGACCGGCGCGGAGCCGCCCGCCGAGCCGGTCATCTTCTTCAAGGCGGCGGACACGGTCGTCGGGCCCCATGACACCGTGCTGGTGCCGCGTGGCTCGGTGAAGACCGACTGGGAGGTCGAGCTGGCGGTCGTCATCGGGCGTACGGCGCGCTATCTCGGCTCGCACGAGGAGGCGCTCGCGCATGTCGCCGGGTACGCGGTGGCGCACGACGTCTCCGAGCGCGCGTTCCAGATCGAGCGGGGCGGGACCTGGGACAAGGGCAAGAACTGCGAGACGTTCAACCCGCTGGGGCCGTGGCTGGTGACGGCGGACGAGATCGCGGACCCGCAGAGCCTGGCGCTGAAACTGTGGGTCAACGGCGAGCTGAAGCAGAACGGCAACACCTCCGACCAGATCTTCCCGGTCGCCGAAGTGGTGCGTTACGTAAGCCAGTTCATGACCCTCTACCCGGGCGACGTCATCAACACGGGTACGCCGGCGGGGGTCGCCCTCGGTCAGCCGGAGCCCAAGCCGTTCCTGCGGGCCGGGGACGTGGTGGAGCTGGAGATCGAGGGGCTGGGGCGGCAGCGGCAGGAGTTCAAGGACGCGTAGCGCCTCCGGCGGGGGCGGGAACAGCGGGGCTCGGCTTCCCGGCGTGACCGGGAGGCCGAGCATCTCGTTGTTTTGCGCGACTGCCCGCAAGCAGTGCGGCGGCGGGGAGGAGCGGCAATGGTGACTGTCCTCGAAGACGGATCGTGATGGCCGAGCAGGGCGACGAGCTCACCCTCGACGAGATGTTCGAGTGGCTTGAGCCGGCCCCCGAGGGCTTCAAGGTCATCACGCTCGGCACGGATGAATTCCCGCGTGAGGGGAAGGGCGGCGACGGCGCCGCCGGGACAGCCCTTACAGCCGGACGGTGACACCCTCCCGGGCCGACCGCCGCGCCGCCTCCAGTACGTCCAGTGCGGCAGCCGCCTCCAGGGCCGTGACCGGGTTCTCGCCGGTGCCTCGGAGGGCGGCGGTGACGGCGGCGTAGTAGGCGGGGTACGCGCCCGGCAGGGTCGGGACGGGGCGCCCGCCGCCGGTCAGGGGGGACTCGCCGGAGCCGATGCGGCCCCACAGGTCCTCGCCTTCGACGCCCCAGTCCTCACCGGCCGCTGGACGGTCGCCCTCGCGCAGGGCCGCCTCCTGCGGGTCCAGGCCGTACTTCACGTAACCGGCGGTCGAGCCCAGCACGCGGAAGCGCGGGCCGAGTTGGGGGGTGGTGGCGGAGACGTGGAGGTGGGAGCGGACGCCGTTGTGGTGCGTGATCGCGATGAACGTGTCGTCGTCCGCCCCGGCGCCTGGGCGGCGTACGTCCGACTCGGCGTACACCGAGGCCGCGGGGCCGAAGAGGACCAGCGCCTGGTCGACGACATGGCTGCCGAGGTCGTAGAGCAGACCTCCGATCTCTTCCGGGTCGCCGGACTCGCGCCAGCCGCCCTTGGGCTGCGGACGCCAGCGTTCGAAGCGGGACTCGAAGCGGTGGACGTCGCCGAGTTCGCCCTTGGTGAGGAGGCTGCGGAGGGTCAGGAAGTCGTTGTCCCAGCGGCGGTTCTGGAAGACGGAGAGCAGCAGGCCGCGTGAGTCTGCCAGCACGGCCAGCTCGCGTGCCTGCGCCGCCGTGCCCGCGATCGGCTTGTCGGCCACGACCGGGAGGCCCGCTTCGAGGGCGGCGGTGGCGAGCGGGACGTGGGTCTTGTTCGGGGAGGCGATGACGATCAGGTCCAACTCGCCAGCCCGGGCCCAGAGGTCATCGGGTGCGGTGGCGAGGCGGACGCCGGGGAACTCGCCGTCGGCCTGCTCGCGCCGCTGGGGATTCGCGGTGACGACCGTGTCGAGCACGAGGCCCTCGGTGGCGGTGATCAGCGGGGCGTGGAAGACGGAGCCCGCGAGGCCGTAGCCGACGAGGCCCACGCGGAGGGGGGTGCCGGGGGCTGTGCCCGTCGCCGTCGTGTCCGCCATGGTCCTCACCGTGCTCTCCGCCGTCTGTTCCACTGCTCCACAAACCGCCTCTGCTCCACAAACCGCCTCCACTTAAGCAACGCTGTTGCCAAAGGGCAAGCCGGGTGGACAATAGATACGTGAACAGGACGAATGCGGGTGAGACCAACGCCGGGGGCGCAGGAGGGATCCGGGCGACGGGGGCGAACGGCGCCACCGGGGTGAACCTGCTCTCGCTGCGCGGGCACAACGCGGCGCTGGTGCTCGACCTGCTGCGGGGCGCCGGCCGCGCGGGCGTCAGCCGCCTCGAGCTCGCGGAGCGTACGGGGCTGACGCCTCAGGCCGTCAGCAAGATCACCGCCCGCCTGCGGCTCGACGGGCTGGTGACGGAGGCGGGGCAGCAGCCGTCCACGGGCGGCAAGCCGCGCACGGTGCTGCGGTTGGTGCCGGAGGCCGGGCACGCGGTGGGGCTGCATCTCGAACGGGACGAGATGCGGGCGGTCCTGGTCGACCTCACCGGGGCGGTGGTGGGAGAGCGGCAGTCCGCGCTGGACCTGGGGGCGGGGGCGGAGACCGTGATGGCGATGATCGCGGCGGAAGCCGAGGGGGTCGTGGAGACACTGCTGGACGGGGCGTTGTCCGACGACGCACGTCGCAGTGCGCCTTCCACCGTCCTCGGTGTCGGTGTGGCGATGCCCGGACCTCTCGACCACACCCACGGAGTGCTGCACCGGGTCACCGGGTTCCCCGAGTGGGACGGCTTTCCGCTGCGGGACGTGCTGGCGCGGCGGCTGGGCGTGCCCGTCGTGCTGGACAAGGACACCAATGCCGCCGCCCTCTGTCTCGCGGTAGCGGGCGAGGTCGGGGCCTTCGCGTATCTCCACCTCGGTACGGGGCTCGGGGCCGGGCTCGTGCTCGGTGGGGAGGTGTACCGGGGGGCCCGTACCGAGGCGGGGGAGTTCGGGCATCAGGTCATCCAGCTGGACGGGCCGCTGTGCTCGTGCGGCAACCGTGGCTGCATCGAGGCGCTGTGCCTCGCGGCGGTCGAGCGGGGTGACGTGGACGAGGCGGCGCGCGTCCTCGGCGCCGGGGCCGCGAACCTCGCCGTGCTTCTCGACGTCGACCTCGTCCTGCTCGGCGGCCGTACCGTCGCCGCCCACCCGGAGCGTTTCGTACGGGGCGTCGGTGCCGTCCTGGACGAACTCGCCCAGCGCGAGGGCGCGATCAGCCCCGTACCGGTGCGGGTCGCCTCCGGCGGGGCGCGAGCGGTGGCGGAGGGCGCGGCGCAGCTCCTGCTGGCGCCGTTGTTCGGACGAGCGGAGGGGTGAGCGAGGCGGGGGAGTCGCTGGGCCGAAGGGATGGATTCCGTCGCCGAACGGGTGCCCGGTGAGCGTGGCGCGGTCGAGACCTCGCCCAACCCCTGGCAACGTCTCGTGTTTATGCGACTGTGCAAGGCCGTGCCCCTCGTCCCCCGCGTCGTCACGTCTGCCGCCCTCGCCCTCGCGACCCCCGCCCTCGTGTTCGTCGCGACCTTCGCGCCCGTCGCGCCCGCGCAGGCCCTCGCCGTGCCGGGGGCGGATCGTCAGCCCACCTGTGCCGGCTCCGGCAGCGCCGGCAGCCGGGAGTTCCCCGTGCGTACGCGGATCCACGGTGGGCCCGACGCGTACGGCGCCGGAGGCGGTTACCGGACCTGGTACCTCGACCTCACCAACACCACCGCCGACGTCTGCGGCAACATCCACCCGGTCGTCGTGCTCGTCGACGAGAAGCGAGCGCTGAAGCCCGCTCAGGCGCGGCTCGAGTTCTACGAGGGCGAGGGCGAGGGGAAAGCGGAGGGGGAAGGAGGAGGCGCGGCGAAGCGTGAGCGGGCGCACCCCGTCCGCCTCCAGCGGACCAGCGAGGCCGAGAACGTAGGCGTCTTCGACGACGGGTTCCCCGGCTTCACCGTCGCGCCGGGCGCGACCGTGTCCGTCACGGTGCGGATGGCGATCGCCGCGGACGCCGTGCCCAACGACGTCGTGGCGAACGCGGCCGTCGTCCAGCGGCATGACGACGACGGTGACTGGGTCGGGGCGTCGAACGACTACCGGTTCCGCATCGTCGCCGAGAGCGCCCCCGAAGCTGCCCAGACCACCCCCGAAGCCCAGAGCATCCCGGAAGCCAAGAGCACTCCCAAGGGCGAGAACACCCCCGGAGCGGAGACCGCTGCGGAAGCACCGGCCACTCCCGGAGGTGAGCCCACTCCCCAAGCGGAGCCCCCCACCGAAGCGGAGGGCGCCCGCACCCCCGAATCCGTGCACAGCGCACTGCCGTTCGACGAGGAGATGGCCGGGACGGGACTGAACTCGCCGCGCCGTCTGCTCGGGGCGGCGGCCGGTGCTTTCCTGCTGATCGGTGCCGGGGTCGGTGTCCTGCTCGTCGCCCGGCGCCGACGCTGAGCCCGACCGGACCCGCAAGGACGACGGCCCTTCCAGCGCAGGGACGACGGCCCCTCCAGCGCAGAGACGACCGCCCTTCCATCGCAAGGCCGACGGCCTCTCCGGCATGATCCGGCCGGTGGCTAGGCTGTGGACGTCGGCACACCGCTGTGGCGGCGTCCCCCCACACCCGCACGGCACCCGCAGACACGCAGCATCGCGTACGGCAGGAGACGGCACATGGCAGAGCGCAAGCCCATCGAATCGTGGCTCACCGACATGGACGGTGTGCTCATTCACGAGGGTGTGCCGATTCCCGGCGCCGACGCCTTCATCAAGAAGCTCAGGGACTCCGGAAGGCCCTTCCTGGTCCTCACCAACAACTCCATATACACCGCCCGTGACCTGCACGCCCGCCTCCAGCGGATGGGCCTGGACGTGCCCGTCGAGAACATCTGGACGTCCGCGCTGGCCACCGCCAAGTTCCTGGACGACCAGCGGCCCGGCGGCACGGCGTACGTCATCGGTGAGGCGGGCATGACGACCGCGCTGCACGACATCGGGTACGTGCTCACCGACCACGAGCCGGACTATGTGGTGCTCGGCGAGACCCGTACGTACTCCTTCGAGGCCATGACCAAGGCGGTCCGGCTGATCAACGGCGGGGCCCGGTTCATCTGCACCAACCCGGACGAGACCGGGCCGTCCTCAGAGGGCCCGCTGCCCGCCACCGGCGCCGTGGCGGCGCTGATCACCAAGGCGACCGGCAAGAAGCCGTACTTCGCGGGGAAGCCGAACCCGCTGATGATGCGCACGGGGCTCAACGCCATCGGCGCGCACTCCGAGACGAGCGCGATGATCGGCGACCGCATGGACACCGACGTCCTCGCCGGGCTGGAAGCGGGCATGGAGACCTTCCTGGTGCTGACGGGGCTGACCACGCCCGATGAGATCGAGCGGTATCCGTACCGTCCGTCCAAGGTCGTGGACTCGATCGCGGACCTCGTCGACCGGGTCTGAACCTCTGTGAATGTATGGGCATGGGTGGGCCCGCAATCCACCCGAACGGAGTAGCAGGCCCTCGCCCCGGATGCGCCGCCACGCCCCGGGGAGGAGTCTCCAGATGTCTGGAGGTTCACGATGAGCTCACTGCGACTCACTCTGTGTGCTGGTGCGGTGGTCGCCACCGCGCTCGGCCCTGTCTCCCTCCCACTCCCCGCCTCAGCCGCGTACGCGAGCGACACGGGCATTTCCGTGACGCCGTCGTTCCCGACCCCGGGTACCGACATCTGGCTGCGGGTGCGGGGCTGCGAGGGGAAGTCCGCCACCGCCAAGTCGAAGGCATTCGTCGCTCCGGCGCAGCTGGTCGGGAAGGGCGGTCTGCTGTTCGGCGAGACGCGGGTCCGCTCGAGGCTCACCCCCGGCACGTACGACGTCAAGGTCATCTGTGGTGACTTCGAGGAGAGGGCCAAGATCAGGGGCACGATCACCGTCGTACCGGACAGACACACCCACGAGCCCACCCACGAGCCCACCCACAAGCCCACCCACAGGCCCGAACCCAGGCCCGAGCCCGACAACGAACACGAAACCGAACCCGAAGAGGACGTGTGGGCGCCCGCGTCCCCCATGGCGCCCGTGCGCGCGGGTGGCGGCGGAACCGCCCAGCTGTCCGCGGTCGAGGACAGGTCGGAGGGGCCCGGCACCTGGCACGCGGTGGTCGGCCTGGTCCTGGCGGGCGTCGCCGCGGTGGCCGTGGCGGTACGCAGCGCACGCCGGGGACGCGGCGGCGGCACGGACTGACCGGCCATGTTCGAGTCCAACCGGGAGCGTTCCTCCGGCACCGGCCGCCTGATGATGGGCGTGGCTTGGGCACTGCTGCTGCTCGGGCTGTGGCTGTGGGGCCGTGAGGTGACCGACATCCGACCGGGGACGTCCGCGCCGACCACGGGGGACGTGGCGGCGGTGGGGCGTCCCCAGGGGGTCGAACTGCCCCCCGCCGCCCAGCCGTTGGGCAACGCGCGGCCACAGCGCGTGGACATTCCCTCGCTGGGGGTGCGGGCGCCGGTGGTCGCGCGCGGGCTCGACCCGCAGGGGGCCATCGATCCGCCGTCCTACAGCAACGCGGGAGCCGTGGGCTGGTACGGGGCCGGTGCGGAGCCCGGCGCCGAGGGGGCCGCGCTGCTGGTGGGCCATGTGGACACCGAGACACGGCCCGCGGTCTTCTACCACCTCAGCGAGGTGCGGCCCGGTGCGACGGTCCGTGTGATCCGGGACGACGGCACGGTGGCCGAGTTCACCGTGGATGACGTACAGGTCTTCGCCCGGGATCGCTTCGACGCACGGAAGGCATACGGGGTACGGCAGTCCGGGCGTGCGGAGCTGCGACTGATCACCTGCGGGGGCACGTTCGACGGGGCAGGCCGCGGCTATACGGCGAACGTGGTCGTCTCCGCCTACCTCACGGGGACGAGGGCGTGAGCCCCGCGGCCGGCTAAGAGGGTGCCGGGCGCTCGCGCGCCAGCCCCTCGGCGTCCTCCGTGCCCTCGATCACCGTCGTCGCCACGTCGTGGAGGGGCAGTCGGTGGCGGCGCGCGTACTGGCGCAGCGCCGTGAACGTTTCGTCGGCGCCGGTCCGCCAGCGCTCCGCGAGCATGCCCTTCGCCTGCTCGATACGGACGCGGCTGGAGAGGGCCTGTTGCAACTGGCTCGTCAGGGTGCGGTGCCGCGCGACCGTACGGTGGTTGGTCAGCCCGACGGCGGCCGCGTCGGCCAGGACCTGCGCGAGGCGCAGTCCCGACTCCCGGTCGGGCGCCGGATGTTCGCCGTCGGCGGGGACGAAGACGTTGAGTGCGCCGAGCCGTGTCCCGTTCCGGCGCAGGGGCACCGCGAACGTGGTGTCGATGTCGTAGCGCAGCGCCTGCTGCGTGAAGTCGGGCCAGCGGGAGGACGCGTGCGCCGCGAGGATCGCGATCGGCGGGACCGGCTGACCGGTGCCATAGCTGTCCAGGCAGGGACCGCTGTGGTGCTGGACCTCCAACAGGTCCTGGGCGAGCCGCTGTTGGCGGCTGCTCACACCCAACGACACGGTCTCGCCGCCCTCGATCAGCATGATGCCGGCGGCCGAGGCACCCAGGAGGTCCACGCAGTGGTCCGACAGCCGTTGCAGATACAGCCCGGTGTCGAATGCCTCGGACAGGGTGTCCGCGGCTTCGAGCAGGGCCGCCCCCAGCCGGGTCTCCCGGATGCGGTGGTGCATGTCGAGCCCTCCCCAAGGCCTGCGTCGGCACGCCCCCGTCCGTCCGGCGCCTACCCTTCCCGCGGAAGGCTGTAACAGCTGCCCGACAAGGTTCGACCGCAGGCGTGGGCGTGGCGACACGTATGTCAGGATTGGTGCTTCGGACAGTGCGCCCATGGGGGGAGTTGGATGTACGGGAGCAGGGGGGCCGGGGCCAGAGCGTGCGTGGCGGTGGCCGGAGCGGTGCTGCTGTTCACGGGGTGTTCGTCGTCGGGGGGCGACGGTGACCCGGAGGAGTCGGCCGGCAAGGTCAGCCAGCAGCCCAAGAGCAAAGACCCGTACTGGGTCAACCCGGACGGGAACGCGGCCGAGCAGGTGACCACGTACGAGAAGGACGGCAAGGACGACGACGCCGAGCTGATACGCAAGATCGCGGAGCAGCCCGTAGGCGAGTGGCTCACTCCGGAGAACGCCGAGAAGGAGGCCCGCGGCTTCACCGAGGCCGCCGCGAAGGCCGACCGGGACGCGCTGCTGGTCGTCTACAACATTCCGCACCGCGACTGCGGTCAGTTCTCGGGCGGCGGCGCCGCGGACGGCAACGAGTACCGGGCCTTCATCGACAAGGTGGCCAAGGGCATCGGCGACCGAGGCGCCACGGTGATCCTGGAGCCGGACGCCGTCCTGCACATGGTGGACGGCTGCACGCCCGAGGAGTTCCACGAGGAGCGTTACGACCTCCTCAAGGGGGCCATCGAGAAGTTCAAGTCGCTGAAGAACACGAAGGTCTACCTCGACGCGGGCAACGCGGGCTGGGGCAAACCGGACCAGATCTTCGAGCCGCTGCAGTGGGCGGGCGTCGACCAGGCCGACGGCTTCTCGGTCAACGTCTCCAACTTCTATACGACGGCGGACAGCAAGAAGTACGGCCAGGAACTGTCGGCGAAGGTCGGCAACAAGCCCTTCGTGATCGACACCAGCCGCAACGGCAACGGGCCGTACACGAAAGGCGATCCGAAGGAGAACTGGTGCAACCCGCCGGGCCGCGCGCTCGGCGAGACACCCACGACGAAGACCGGCGACGACCTGATCGACGCTTATCTGTGGGTCAAGCGCCCCGGCGAGTCCGACGGCACCTGCAAGGGCGGCCCGAAGGCGGGCGAGTGGTGGCCTGAGTACGCACTGAAACTGGCGAAGGCCTCCGGCTGACACCAGGAAAAAGGTGGGCCCCCGCGCACAGCGCGGGGGCCCACCTTTTTAGGGGCGTCAGCGAACCAAGCGGAGCGCTACGGAACCTTGATCCACTGCGCCTTGCTCGGCGTGCCCTGTTCGTCCGTCACGAACAGCATGTACCAGCCCGAGGGGACGAGGTTCCGGCTCTTCGGGATCGTCACCGTGACGCCGTCCTCCGTCTTCTTGAGGTCCAGGGCGATGGACTTCTGGTCGACGTCGGTGACGTGCGTAGAGGCGCTCGGGCGCATCAGCCGTGCCGTCTTGATGGCTGCGGCGTGCTGCGAGGTGAACGTCGCCGACGCGCCGCGCTTGACGGTCTTGGGGCCGCCGGACAGCGTGGGCTGCGAGTCCCCGTAGAGATACGGCGGCGTGTAGATCTCGATGCGCTGCTCGAACTTGCCGGGCTTGGTGTTGGCCTTGTCCGAGTAGAGCGAGTCCGAGCCGAAGAACATCAGCCGGCCGTCGGGCAGCAGGATCGAGCCGGAGTGGTAGTTGCGGCCCACGAGCGGATCGGCGACCCGCTTCATCTTGCCGGTCTTCGCGTCGTACATCCGCGCCTGGAGGATGTTGGAGTCACCGCGGCCGCGGTAGTCCTCGGAGCCGCCGGAGATCAGCACGGTGTCGTCGGGCAGGACCGAGGCCTGCGGGTAGCGGGTGCCCTTCTCCAGGGACGGGCCGTCCGTGAACTTCGGGTTGTCGGCCAGCAGATCGATGACGCGGGTCTTCTCGCTGGACTGGTCCGACTCGCCGACCCCGCCGCCGCCGATCACCATGTACTTCTCGTCCTGCGCGGGCGGCAGCAGCACCGTGCCGGAGGTCTCCATCAGCTTCGGGTCGCTCAGGCCCTTCAGCTTGGTGAACTTGTTGGACTCCACGTCCCAGACGCCGGGTTCGCGGCCCACGTCGTCCGGGCCGTAGCCCGCGTTCGAACCCGAGTAGAAGATCTTGCCGTTCAGCATCGGGAACAGCGCCGGGTACGTCGGGAACTGACGGAGCTTCTTCGTGTACGTCCACTTCTTGGTCTTCGGATCGAAGACCTCGTTCTTGCCCGGCACCAGCTGGCCGATGTCGTCCAGGCCGGAGACGCTGAGGATCTTGCCGTCGGACAGGGTCGTCAGGGTCGGGTACCAGCGCGCCTCCTTCATGGGGTCGACCTTGATGTACTTCTCGGCGACCGGGTCGAACTCGTAGGCGTCGCGGATGCCCTGGAAGTCCTTCTTGTCGAGGGCGAGCTTCTGCGCGATGCCGTACGTGTTGCGGGCGGCCGCGCCGGACAGGCCCTGGATGCGGTAGTTGTCCTCGGTGCCCGTCTCGTACTTCTTGCCGCTCCGCTGTGCCTCCACGTAGATGCGGCCCAGGCCCGGTTCATTGCGCAGGAACTTGCCGGTCGCCGGGTCGAACTTCTTCTCGGCCCGCTCGATGACGACCGGGTCCTTCGACACGAACGTCTTGCCGTTCTCCTTGCCGGTGAACTTGGTGCCGGCGGGCAGCGTGATCGGCTTGTCCGGGTTCTCGTTGTGCACGATCATCAGGCCGCCGGCCTTGGTGACGTCACCCTTCAGCTTCTCGTACCGCTTGGTGCCGCCCGCGATCAGCAGATTGCCGTTGGGCAGCTGCGTATGGCCCGTGCAGAACAGGTCGGCCGGCGTGGGGACCTTCTTGATCGTCTTCTTGACCGGGTCCCAGACGCGGGTGTCGAACTTCTTCGCGTCGAAGTTGTCCTGGTTGTTGCCCGAGCCAGCGATCAGCAGGATCTTGCCGGTGTGCAGGAGCGCGGCGTGAATGGTGTTCAGCCGGTACTCCTCGGGGAACTCGACTATCTCCCACCTGCCGTTCTCCGCCTTGTACTCGGGCCGGTTGATCGCGTACTCGTGGTACTTCTCCGACCCGAAGCGGTAGAGCGCCGGTCCGTTCATCCCGGCCAGCGCTAGTACCACCGCCGCGCCTATCGCGATGCGACGGGCACGGCGGTGGCTGGAACGGTCTTTCATTTCTTGCGTCCCCCAAGGGCGATCTGCATGGTCTGGTCATTTCCCCCGTTCGAGGCCGCCCAGCTGGGCTTGTGCTGCGGCGCATGGCGCGGCGCGTGCTGGGCGGGCAGCGGCTGTGGTGGGGTCACGGCGTCCTGCGGCTCCGCCGGGGCCGGCGGCTTCTTCCGCTCCTGCCGCATCATCCAGCGCCACGCGAAGATCGGTGACGCGGTGATCAGCATCGCGAACGTCGCCCAGATGATCATCGCCGGGTGGGAGTGGCCGAAGTAGAAGCCGGCGCCGATCGAGCCGCCGAAGATCAGGATGAAGTACCAGTGGTACCGGAAGGTCCCGAACCACGTGTCCGGGCTTGCCGAATCGCCCTTGGGGGTGACCACGAACTTGCTCTTGCGGCGCAGTACGGAATCGATCAGCGCCTTCGCGTAGAGCGGCGCCGACAGTGCGGACATGATCATGCCGGCCACACCGCCGGAGCCCTCCGGCTCGTGCGGCGAGACGTTGTGGCGGCGGTTCCAGACGTAGAGACCGATCTGGAGGGCGGACGCGTTGCCGTACAGCATCAGCCAGATCGCCGGGTCGATGTTCACACCCGAGGCACCCAGGCCCAGGAACAGCGCACAACTCAGCGCCGCCAGAAGCCAGTTGAGGGCCGACATCGGGTAGAAGATGATCATCATCGTGTAGTTGAAGAGCTTGCTCGGCGGCAGCGAGTACCAGCCCTTCCAGTACTGCTTGAGGATCGTCTCGTAGGTACCCCGCGACCAGCGCATCTGCTGGGTGAAGAAGTCCGTCCAGGCGTTCGGGCCCTCGCCGACCGCGAGCACGTCCGGTGTGTAGACCGAGCGCCACTTCTTGCCCGTCGCCGGGTTCTTGTGGCGGTGGATCTCGAAGCCCGTCGCCATGTCCTCGGTGATCGAGTCGTACAGACCGCCGATCTGCTTCAGCGCCTTGATGCGTACGGCGTTGGAGGTGCCCACGAACATCGGTGCGCCATAGGCGTTTCCGGCCCGCTGGATCAGGGCGTGGAAGAGGAACTGCTGCGACTCGGCGGCCTTGGTGATGGGGTTGTCGTAGTTGCCGTAGACCTGCGGGCCGATCACGAAGCCGACGTTCGGGTCACGGAAGAAACCGAGCATCCGCTCCAGGTAGTTGGGCAGCGGGACGTGGTCGGTGTCGACGGAGGCGAAGTAGTCGTAGTTGTCGCCGTGCGCGTCCAGCCAGGCGTTGTAGTTGCCGTGCTTGGTCTTGGCGCGGTGCGGGCCCTTGGCCTTGTTCCACTTCGCGACGCCCTTGCGGGAGAAGTGGTGCACGCCCAGGCGCTCGCAGACCGCCTTCACCTCGGGGTCGTCGCCCTCGTCCAGCAGCCAGACATGCATGAGGCCGCGGTGGCGGATCTTCACCGCGGCTTCCAGGGTCTTCGTCACCATCTCCAACGGCTCCTTGCCGGGCACGAAGGAGGTGAGGAAGGCCACTCTGGTGCCGGTCTCGGGCACCACCGGGATGGGATCGCGGGCGACCAGCGTGGCGTGCGCGTTCGACAGCACGTTCATGCAGCGGAAGAACTCGATCAGACCGATCGAGACGAGCATGACGATGTCGAGGTACTCGAGGTAGGCGTTGGGCACGTAGTCGCGCTCGGTCCAGTGCTCGGGCTGGAGCAGCCAGCCGAGCAGCACGAGCGAGAGCAGCGGTGCCGCGCCCAGCATGAGCGCCGCACGCAGGCGGTGCGGCTCCTGCGAGAGCAGCGAACGGTACTGCACCTTGTACGGCTTGGTCGGGTCGGGCTGGGTGAGCGGACCCGCGAGCCGGCTGTAGTGCTCGTAGTCGTATCTCGGCAGTGCCTTCTTGATTCTGCGGAAGCTGCCCGTCCGGTGTGACGGCACCCTGAGCTGGGTCGTCTGAGACGCGTCGGAGTTGTGCCGGGCGCCCGTCGGCGTCGACGTCATGAGTCATTCCCCCCACACGCAAAGCACGCGTGCTCGTTGTTCCGTTCGCCCGCTCAGCGTCCCCCTCGACCTTCACAGGCGTATCAACTGTGGGCCCCCGCCACCACATCCCCCACACTCTATAGACATGGGACAGCACCCTTCCGGTTGCATGATGCTTCCACTCGGCATCGCTTCATGAACGGGGCCCCCATCCCCGTCTCGATCCCGCAACCGGTTCCAAGCCCCCAACTGCGGTGTCACCGCAGCTCTTCATAATCCAGGGTTCAGGGTTCTACGGCGTTCGGCATGATCGCAAGATGCGAAACGCGGTGTTTACCGGTCATTCGCGCTAATTGGGACGCCTGTTGGTCTCGTTTGCTGCCGTTGCGGTCACTCGTGTACGGATGTGACCGAAGTGTTCTCGTATCGACTCTTCCGCTCGTACCGCATCCCCGGAACGCACCGCGTCGAGAATCTCCCGGTGCTGCCGACAGGTGACCTTCGGATCCTGGGGCAGCTCCACGAGGTCCGTGCGTACACGGTGAAAGGCGTCCCAGAACGCCTCCAGGACCTCGCTCAGGAGGAGGTTGCCGAGGCCGCGGTAGAGGGTGGCGTGAAAGGCGCGGTCGGTCTCGGCGAGACCGGTGCCGGCGGCGGCCTCCGCGTCCATGCGGTCGACCAGCGCGTCCAGTTCGGCGAGATCGTCCTCGGGGACACGTCCCGCGAGCCGGGAGATGAGGCCGGTCTCGACGGCCTCGCGCAGCTCCAGAAGCTGAAGCAGGCTGTCCTCGCCGCGGTAGTGCCCGGCGACCGTACGGAAGGCGAGGCCCTCGATCATCGGCGCCATCGACATCGGCCCGACGTAGGTCCCGAAGCCGTGGCGGATCTCGACGATGCCCATCGCCTGGAGCGCCTTCAGCGCCTCGCGCACGGAGTTCCGGCTGACGCCCAGGAGCTCCATCAGCTCGGGCTCGGTCGGCAGGGTCGCCCCCGAAGGCAGCCGACGGTCGATGATGAGCTTCTTGATCCGTTCCTGCAGGTCGCGCGCCATGGCGAGAGGGTATCGGGGGGCGGGGCGCCTGGGACCGGGCGTTCGCGGGTTGCCGCTCCCGACGCGTGCCGCGGGGGCGTGGGGGGGGCGCGAGGGCCGCGTACATCGTTCGGACCGTCAACATGCGACGCGCGAGGAGCGTTGAGAAACTGACGGTCGTGCAGAAGCGCGGACATTTCCACGTGGAGTTTGAGGGGTTTCGCATGGCTGCTCCGGCATTCGAGGAATTCGATCCCGCGAGTGACTGCGACTGCCCTGGATGTGTGCACTGGCGACGTGTCAGGCCGCATTCCCTGCCCGGTTCGTTCGGTGGGCACCCGGCCGCCCACCGGGCGCTCGTCGTCGCGGCCGTGGCGGGCACGGCGCTCGGTGCCGGGCAGGCGGTGCCGGCCGTCGCCGTCACCGCCGCGCACGCACCGCTGCTCCCCGGCGTCGTCGCAGATGAGGAGCCCGACACCCCGCAGGGCAGCAAGGCCCCGCTGCACGGGCCCGCGGGTGCCGCGGCAACGGCCAAGGCGCCTCTGACGACGCGGGCCGAGATCATCAACCGGGCGAAGAAATGGGTCGCCGCGAAGGTGCCGTACAACATAAGGGCGTACTGGTCCGACGGTTACCGACAGGACTGCTCGGGCTTTGTCTCGATGGCCTGGAATCTGGGCGCGAACGAATGGACGGGCAGCCTCGCACAGTACGGCGTCCGCATTTCCCGGAGCCAGCTCCAGCCCGGCGACATTCTGCTGTTCCACAATCCGGCGGACCCCCAGAAAGGCTCGCACGTCGTGATTTTCGGCGGTTGGACGGACTACACGCAGACCCATTACCTCGCGTACGAGGAGGTCCGCCCGCGCGCCCGCGGGCAGGCCACTCCGTTCGCCTACTGGAGCCAGTCGAACCGCTATGTGGCCTACCGCTACAAGGGGTTGCGGGCGGCGGGGACGGGCGGTGCGAGTCCCGGTGCTTCGTCTCCGTCCGCGCGGGCCTATCCCGGCCGGGCCGCCTTCGGTCCCGGCGCGAACAACGCGTACGTCACCCAGCTGGGCCGGATGCTGGTCAAGCGGGGAGCCGGTCCCTACTACACCTCGGGGCCGGGCCCGCGCTGGACCGACGCGGACCGGCGGGCCACCCGGGCGTTCCAGCTGGCTCAGGGCTGGAGGGGGGCCGACGCGGACGGGCTGCCGGGGCCGACGACGTGGTCGTACCTGGTGAACGGGAAGGGCAAGGACATCAGGGCCGGGAGCGCGGGGAGTGCCGGGAAACCCGGTGGTGCCGGGAGCACCGGGAGCACCGGGAAGCCCTTGCCTCCCGCCGGGGGCGTCGCCTCGCACGGCGTTCCCGGTTATCCGGGCCGGAGCCTGTTCCGTCCCGGTGCGAACAACGCGTACGTCACCCAACTCGGTCGGCAGCTCGTGAAGAAAGGTTTCGGCAAGTACTACACGAGCGGTCCCGGACCGCGCTGGAGCGAGGCCGACCGGCGCAACGTCGAGGCTTTCCAGCGCTCGCAGGGCTGGCGGGGCGGGGCGGCGGACGGCTATCCGGGGCCCGAGACCTGGCGGCGGCTCTTCTCCTGACGGTTACCGGACGAACACCGACGACTTACCGACTGCTGACCGGCGGCCCACTGGCGGCTGACCGGCGGCTCACTCACTGCTGACCGGCGGCCCACTGGCGGGCCGAACGGCGGCTCACTGACGGTCGGCCGGCGGCTTACTGACTGCTGACCGGCGGCTCACCGACGGCTGGCCGACGGCTTACCGCGGCTTTCCCGACGGTTTTTCCTCACTGGTTCGCTCCGCGTTCTTTGCGCGGGCTCACCACGGTTCTTCCTAGCGCGGAGGTATGGAGGTACGGATGGGCACGACTACTTCGCAGTCCCAACAGTCCCAACAATCCCAGCAGTCCCGGCAATCCGAGCTGTACGACCAGTACGAACAGGGCGAGCGATCTCGGTATGGCGAGCAAGCCGGGCACGGCGAGCAAGCCGGTCCGGTCGGCCCGGTCGAGCAGGCCGGCCCGGTCGAGCAGAGCGGCCCGGTCGAGCAGAGCGGCAAGAACGAGCAGGGCGAGCAGGGTGGGCAAGGGCCTGAAGGGCCCCGGCCGTCCGACTGCTCTCCCGAGGCCGGGACCAGGGGTGCTCGGCTCATTCACAACGAGGTGACCATAGAGATTCCGGTTCACCAGTTGTTCCGGGACGAGCCCGAGCCCGTCTCCATGCCGGCCGGCGCCTCCGTGATCGGGCGGCGGCGCGGTACCGGTGAGCAGCCGCGTATGGCCTGGCGAACGCCGGTGACACCGCGGCCCGTGCCGGTCGTCGACCCCGACCTCGCCGAGTATCCGGCGCGTGTGCTGCCCGGAGCGGTCGGTGCGCTGGCCGGTGGCGCCGGGGTGGCCGGGTCCGCCGTCTCGGCCTGGTGGGCGGGTCTGGTACCGCCGGAGGCGCTGCAAGCGATGGGTCTGCCCGTGCTCGCTGGTGCCGAGCCCGGTATCCCGCAGTTGGCGACGCTCGTCGGTGCCGCGGTGCTGGGGCTCTTCGGGTTCGCCGGGCTGTCGCGCGGGAGGAGCGAACGAGGCTGGGTGCTCGACCTCTTCGGGCGCTACCGGGGCACGATTCGGCGTACCGGGCTCATGTGGGTGAACCCGTTCCTGATGCGCCGCCGGATCGATGTGCGGCTGCGGCACTGGCGCAGCGAGCCGATGGCCGCGGTCGACGCGAACGGGATCTCTCTGCGCGTCGTCGTGCTCGTCGTGTGGCGGGTCGAGGACACCGCTCGTGCCGTGCTCGGGGTCGAGGATCACGAGCGGTACCTGCAGGAATGCGTGGAGGCGGGGCTCAGCCGGGTGCTCGGGCAGTTGCCGGCCGACATGGCCGGCGTGTCCGCGGCCAAGGACGTCGAGGCCGTCGGCGACGCGCTGACCCGGATCGTGGCCGCGGACGCGGCGGCGATCGGGCTGGAGGTGTTCTCGGCGCAGCCGGCCCAGATCGAGTACGCCCCCGAGGTCGCGCCCGGGATCCAGCGCCGCCGGATCGCGGCGCTGGACGCCAAGTACCGCGACAGGTTCCTCAGCTCCGTCGTCGACTCCGTGGAGGACACGGTGACGCAGCTGACGACGCGCGGGCTCGTCGAGCTCGACGAATACGAGCGCAAGGCCCTGGTGAAGGACCTGACAGTGGCGTTCTATACAGGGCATGGAGATCGCTGACCGTCGCCCACTGACCAGGCTCGCCGCCGACGCCTGGAAACTGACCGCCCACGTGCCGCGCGCCGTGGTGGGCCTCGCTGGCCCGCCCGGCGCCGGCAAGTCGACCCTCGCCCGCGCCCTGGTCGCGCAGATCGGCGAACAGGCCGCCTATCTTCCGCTCGACGGGTTCCACCTCTCCAACCGCCAGTTGGAGAGGCTGGGCCTGACCTCCCGCAAGGGATCGGAACCCAGCTTCGACGTACGGGGATACGTCGCGCTGCTGCGCCGGGTCCTGACGGACACCGGCGCCGACATCTACGTACCGGACTACGACCGCACCATCGACGAGCCCGTCGCCGCACGGCACCTGGTGCCGCCCGCCGCCCGGCTGGTGGTCACCGAGGGGAACTACCTCGCCTGCGATCTGCCGGGCTGGCGGGACGCGTACGCGCTCATGGCGGAGTGCTGGTACGTGGAGGCGCCCGGGGACGTACGCCACACGCGGCTGGTGGAGCGGCAGTTGGCGGGCGGACGGACCGAGGAGGCGGCGCGGGACTGGGTCGCGACGAACGACGACCCGAACGGGGAGCTCGTGGAGAAGTCGCGGGACCGCTGCCACCGGCTCGTCTCCACGGTGGGGACGGACATCCCCACAGCGGGGACGGACATCCCCGCGATTGGTATGGACATGTTCAAGGGGCCGCAATAATCTGAAGCTTGGTCTAGACCTGAATCACAGGCTCACCGCATCGCGATGCGCACGCACAGCTCACGGAACTTCCCCACGTTCTCAGGAGCGGCAGCATGCGAAAGAAGACCAAGTGGTACGCGGCCGTGGTCGGCCTCGCCACCACGGGAGCGTTGGTGCTCTCCAGCGGCGGCGCCAGCGGCCACGGCTACACCGACCTCCCCATCAGCCGGCAGAAGCTCTGCCAGAACGGCACCGTGACCAACTGCGGCGCCATCCAGTGGGAGCCCCAGAGCGTCGAGGGCCCCAAGGGCTTCCCGTCGGCCGGACCCGCGGACGGCACGATCTGTTCCGCGGGCCACAGCAACTTCGGCTCACTCGACCAGCCGAAGACCCCGTCCGGCGGCGCCTGGCCCACCACCAAGGTCACCGGCGGCCAGAGGTACACCTTCCGCTGGCAGTTCACGGCGCGGCACTCCACGACCGACTTCAGGTACTACGTCACCAAGAACGGCTGGAACCAGAACGCCCCGCTCACCCGGGCGGCCCTGAACACCACGCCGTTTCTGACCGTCCCCTACAGCGGTCAGCCGCCCGCGACGCTCTCGCACAGCGGCACCCTGCCGTCGGGCAAGAGCGGGCACCACGTCATCCTCGCGGTGTGGACGATCGCCGACACGGGCAACGCGTTCTACGCATGCTCGGACGTCACGTTCTGAAGCCTTCGGGGCTGGCAGCTCTGAGCGTCCCTTGAGGATCTTCGGCACCCCTCGCGGGTAGGTTCCACGCACGCCACCCTTCGCGATCGGCGAGGTGGTGTGCGTGGAACCGAACGACGGGGGAACGAGATGGAATTCTTCGTGCTGTTCCTGCTGCTGGTGCCGGTACTGATCCTTGCCCTCGTGGTGTTCTCCATGGTCAAGGTGATCGGCCGTACGCGCGAGGTCAGGCGGGCCTGGACCAGCGGTCTGACGGCCCAGGCGCGCTGTCTGCGGACGTACACGACGACCAGTGGCGGCGGCGGAAACACCTCTGTGAGTACGAGGCTGCACCATGTATACGAGTTCATGACGTGGGACGGCCGCGTCATCCGCTTCGACGAGGTGAACGGGCCTTCCACCAGGGTCGAGGGCGATCTCGCACTCGTGTACTACACCGCCGACCAGCCGGAGCGAGCAACGGCCCACGCCCCGAGCCGAGGGAGGCTCTCCGTGGGCACGGGCCTGACGGTGGGGTGCTTCGGTGTGGTCATCGCCTTCTGCGTCGTCTTCATCGCCGTCGTCCTCGTCGTTTTCGTGGCGCTCGCCTCCTGACCCGCTACTCCTGACCCGCTACTCCAGACTCGCTCCTACTGACCCGCCGCTGCTGACTCGGTCCTCCCGGACCTCCCTATCTGACGCATCGTCAATTATGGTGCGCCCATGGGGTCCAAGAGGTGCACCGTCGCGGAACTCGTGCAGGAGCAGTGGGGTGATCACCGGCCGGGGCTGTGGTTCGAGGAGCGGGTGCTGACCCACCACCAGGTGGCGGCGGGTGCGGCGGCGCGGGCGGCGCTGCTGGCGGACCTGCTGCCGCCCGGCGCGGAGCCGCACCTCGGCGTCCTGCTCGACAACACCCCTGAATATCCCCTGTGGTTGAGCGGGGCGGCGCTGGCCGGGGCCGCGGTCGCCGGCATCAACCCGACCCGGCGCGGCCCCGAACTGGCCCGCGACATCCTGCACACCGAATGCCGCGTCCTGGTCACCGAACGCGCCCATCTGCCCCTGCTCGACGGGCTCGAACTCCCGGGCGTACGGCTGCTGGTGACCGACACGAAGGCGTACGAGGAACTCCTCGCGCCGTACGAGGGCGCGCGGCCGGACCCCTCGAAGGCCACTCCCGGCAGCCGCCTTCTGCTGTACTTCACCTCCGGCTCGACCGGTGCGCCCAAGGCGGCGATCTGCTCGCAGGGGCGGCTCGCGGCGGCCGGGTGGTCGCTGGTGGACCACTTCGGGGTACGCGCGGACGACGTGCACTACGTCTGCATGCCGATGTTCCACGGCAACGCGGTGCTCGCGGACTGGGCTCCCGCGCTCGCGGCGGGCGCGGGCGTCGCGCTGCGGCGACGGTTCTCGGCCTCGGGATTCCTGGGGGACGTACGGGCCTTCGGGGCCACGTACTTCACGTATGTGGGGCGGGCCGTGCAGTACATCCTGGCCACGCCCGCCCGCGCGGACGACCGCGACAACCCGCTGCGGACGGGCTTCGGGACGGAGGCGGGAGCGGTGGACGCGGCCGCGTTCGAGGAGCGGTTCGGGGTGCGGCTGGTGGAGGGGTACGGGTCGTCCGAGGGCGGTGCCGCCATTCAGCGGACTCCCGGTACACCGGCGGGGGCGATCGGGCGGGCGGCACCCGGGAACGACCTTGCCGTGGTCGATCCGATGAGCGGGGCGCAGTGCCCGCCGGCCGTCCTCGGGTCGGACGGACGGCTGCTGAACGGGCGGGACGCGATAGGGGAACTGGTGAACCGCGCGCCCAGCCCCTTCGAGGGCTACTGGCGCAATCCGGAGGCGGAGCGGGCGCGGGAGCGGGACGGCTGGTACTGGACCGGGGATCTCTTCTTCCGGGACGCCGACGGGTTTCTGTACTTCGCGGGGCGGACGGACGACCGGCTGCGGGTCGACAGCGAGAACCTGGCCGCGGCGATGATCGAGAACATCCTCGCCCGGTACGGGGACGCCGCCGCCGTGGCGGTGTACGCGGTGCCGGACCCGGTGGCCGGTGATCAGGTGATGGCCACGCTGGCGCTGCGGGACGGGGCCGTCTTCGATCCGGCGCGGTTCGACGCGTTCCTGCTGGCGCAGGCCGACCTGGGGACGAAGATGGCGCCCCGGTTCGTTCGGGTCGTCGAGCGCATGCCCATCACGGCCACCAACAAGATCCACCGGGTCGGCCTGCGGCGGGAGGGGTTCCGGTGCACGGATCCGGTGTGGTGGCGGCCGCCCGGGGAGACCACGTACCGGCGGCTGGGCGCGGAGGACGTGGCGGGGCTGGAGGCCGAGTACCGGGCTCGGGGGCGGGAGGAGCTGCTGGCCAGGTAGCAGCGAGGCTCACTGCAGCGCAGGGGGTGTGGGTGGCGAAGCCCCCACAGCGCGCGGCGAAGCCGCGCAGTAACGACGATGGCGGGGTATGTTCGCGCGTTTTGCGAACATACCCCGCCATCGTCATCGTGCGCCGCCAGGGACTCGAACCCCGGACCCGCTGATTAAGAGTCAGCTGCTCTAACCAACTGAGCTAGCGGCGCATGACTCCCGCCCACCCGCTTCCGCGGGCGGCGACAGAGAAAATACTACCTGGTCCGAAGGGGTGCTCCGGACCATTGCCCGATGGCCCGGATGACCGGCGGCTAGATCGCGAGGGACAGCAGTACGGGAGCGGCGCCCCGGTTCAGTGTGTCCGCCGCCGCGCGCAGGCGGTGGGCGTGCGCGACGGGCAGGGAGAGGGCCAGACAGCCCACGGCCGAGCCGGCCGTGATGGGGACCGCCGCGCACACCGTGCCGATCGCGTACTCCTGGAGGTCGAGGACCGGCACGCTGGGTGCCTGGGCGTCGAGCCGGGACAGGAACAGCCGCTCGCTGGTGATGGTGCGCGAGGTGAGGCGGGCCATCTTGTGGCGGGAGAGGTGGTCGCGGCGGGCGTTCAGATCGAGCTGGCCGAGCAGGCTCTTGCCGATCGCGCTGGCGTGGGCCGCGGAGCGGAAGTCCACCCACTCGTTCACGGCGGGCGTGCTCGGGCTGTCGGCGCACTGGGTGACGTGGATCTCGCCGTCGACGTACCGGCTGATGTAGACGGCGGCGCCCACGGAGTCGCGCAGCCGCTCCAGGTTGTGCTGGAGCTGTTCGCGCAGGGCCCGGTCGCGGCCGTGCGTGGACGTCAGCCTGCTGAGCGCGGCCCCGGTGACGTACGTACCGTCGGCGGCCCGCTCGACGTACCCCTCCCGGTTCAGCATCCGCAGGAGCGTGGTCAGCCGCTCCGTGCCGAGGCCGGTCCGCCGGGCGAGCTCGGCGTCGGTGACGCCGGTGGTGTGCCGCGCCATGGCCTCCAGGACGCGGAGGGCGTCCTGGGCCGAGTGGTACGGCGCGGTCGGCTCGTGCATCAGCGCCACGGTTCCCCCTGCGCTTCTCGGCCCGCGTTCCCCTCAGGGCAGCCCGGGCTACCGGGCTGCCTCCACGATAGACGCCAAGGGCCGTGGAGGGAGGGCCTGTTGACGACATTAGTGGCGCGTCCCGGCTCTGTCAGCAGGAACGCGCCACTCTGGCATATGCCACAGTCATGCCATGACCGTCCGGCCTCGGGCGACTACGAGGAGTGAAGGCGGTCGGCCCTCCTTCGCCCTCACGAGCAAGGAAAAGGCGTCACAGGACCGCGCTGAGGAATTCCCGGGTCCGCTCGTGCTCGGGATCGCCGAAGATCTTCTCCGGTGATCCGGACTCCAGGACCCGCCCCGAGTCGAACATCAGGACCTGGTCCGAGATGTCCCTCGCGAAGTTCATCTCGTGGGTCACACAGAGCATCGTGATGTCGGTGGTGTGCGCGATGTCGCGCAGCACGTCGAGGACTCCCGCGACCAGCTCCGGGTCGAGCGCGGACGTCACCTCGTCGAGCAGCAGCACCTGCGGGCGCATCGCCAGCGCGCGGGCGATCGCCACCCGCTGCTGCTGCCCGCCGGACAGCTGCGTCGGATACGCGTCGGCCTTGTCGCTGAGCCCCACCATGTCCAGCAGCTCGCGCGCCCGCTGCTCGGCCTCGTCCTTGGACAGGCCCAGGACGGTGACCGGCGCCTCGGTGATGTTGCGCAGCACCTTCATGTTCGGGAACAGGTTGAACTGCTGGAAGACCATCCCGATGTTCTTGCGGACCTCGCGGATGTGCTTCTCGCCGGCCGGGACCAGCTTGCCGTTCTTCTGCTCGTGGGTGAGGTAGTCGCCGTTGACCTTGATCGTGCCTTCGTCGGCCTTGAGCAGGGTCATCAGCAGACGCAGGATCGTCGTCTTGCCGGAGCCGGACGGGCCGATCAGCGTCACGTGCTTGCCGGAGGCCACCGAGAAGTCCAGCTCGTCGAGGACGACGTTGCTGCCGAAGCGCTTGGTGACCTTGTCGAACCGGATCAGTTCGCTGCCGTCCACCGATGGGTTCTCGTTGCCGTCATGGTCGTTCTGCAGAGGGGTGTCAGCGGACAAGACGTCGCTCCAGGGCTCGGATCAGGAGGGAAGCGGGGTAGGCGATGACGATGAAGGCCACACCCACGACGGTGAGCGCCTCCGTGGTGAAGGTCTCGTTGCTGAAGGCCTGGGCCTCGCCGAGCATGTCGAAGGCGCCGATCGTCGCGATCATCGGGGAGTCCTTGAGCATGGCGACGACGTAGTTGCCCAGCGGCGGGACGACGCGGCGGATCGCCTGGGGAAGGATCACCGCACGCCACGTACGGCCCTTGGACAGGCTCAGCGCCGTGGCGGCCTCCCACTGGCCGGCGGGGACGCCGTCGATGCCCGCGCGGTAGACCTCCGCGGTGTACGTGGAGTAGTGCAGCCCGAGCCCGAGGATGCCGGTCGTGAGCGGCGACATCGACGGCCCGAAGTTGGGCACCACGTAGAACAGGAAGAAGAGCTGCACCAGCAGCGGCGTGTTCCGGATGAACTCCGTCACGGCGACCACCGGCCAGCGCACCCAGACCTGCGAGGACCGCTGTGCCAGAGCCCACACCAGGCCCAGGGCGAAGGCGATCAGAGTGCCGATGGCCAGGGCCTGCAGCGTGACGATCACGCCGTCCCAGAACCGCGGCATGAAGTCGTCGACGACTTGCCAATCCCAGTTCATCCCATACCTCCCGCCACGGTGCCGGCCCCGCCGGCCGACTGTGAGCCGGCCTGCACGGTCTCGCCGCGGGCGCTGAGCTTCGCGGTGATCCCGCCCCGCTTCTCCGGCCGCTGCCCGATCCCGGCCTTCGCCTTGCGCTCCAGCATCCGCATACCGCGGGTGATGAGGAAGGCGAGAACGAAGTAGAGGACCAGCAGCAGGGTGTAGATCGGGGTGGTCTCATTGGTGCCCAGCCGGAGCAGATTGCCGGCGAAGGTCATGTCGGCCACCGTGATGACGGAGACCAGGGCGGTGCCCTTCATCAGCTCGATCAGCAGGTTGTTGAACGGCGGCACCATCTCGGGCCACGCCTGGGGCAGTTCGATGAGGCGCAGCCGCTGCCAGCGGGTGAAGTTGAGCGCGATGCCCGCTTCCTTCTGCGCCGGGGTGACGGCGGCCAGGGAGCCACGGACGACCTCGGAGCCGTAGGCGCCGTAGGTGAGGCCGAGCGCGCTGACGCCGGCCCACATGGGCACCAACTGCCAGCCGAAGAACGGCAGGGCGAAGAACATCCAGAACATCAGCACCAGGGCTGACGTGCCACGGAAGATCTCGAAATAGACCCCGGCGAGGAATCGGACGATCCAGTACTGCGAAGAGCGTGCGAGACCGATCCCGAACGCGACGACCGCGCCGAGTGCGGCGGCGTACACCGTCACCTGGATCGTGACCCAGATACCCGGCAGGAACCAGGTGGTGAAGAACTCCGAGCTCATCATCAGCCGCACAGCTCCTTCGCCGTGAGGTCGGTCATGTCGGCCATGTTGAAGCCGAAGGGGCCGACGATCTCGAGAAGTTCCTTGTAGTCGTTCTTCTTGAGCTTCAGCAGTTCCGCGTTGAACTCGTCACGGAAGTTCTGCTCGGACAGCCGGAAGGCGAACCCGCCCGCGCCATAGGCGGGCTTGCCGTCCACCATGGGCTGGAAGGGCTCGGTCGACGAGACGCGGCCCGATCCCTTCACCGCGTCCGCGCACGTGATGCGGGTACCCGCGAAGGCGTCCACCCGCCCCTGGGCCACCGCGTCGAGGCCGGCCACCTGGTCCGGCAGGACCAGGACGTTACTGATGCCCGCGGCCTTGGCGGAGTCGATCTGGGCGTAGGCCTTGCCGGAGGCGAGTTTGAGACCCTTCTTCTTGACGTCCTCATACGTCTTGATGCCGTGCGGATTCCCCTTCTTGACGATGAAGGCGTCCAGCATCAGGTAGTCCGGGTCGGCGAACAGCACCTGCGCGCATCGGTCGGGCATGATGTACATCCCGGCGGACACCACATCGAACTGACGCGCCTTCAGCCCGGGAATGAGTGCGCCGAAGTCCACCGGCACCGGCTTGACCTCGTCGATGCCGAGCCTCTTGAAGATCACCTCGGCGATCGCGGGAGCCTCTCCGGTGGCCTGCCCGTCGTCACCCACATAACCGAAGGGTGGCTCGCTGGCTATGCCGATTTTCACGGATCCCTGGTCCCGCAGGGTGTCCAGCAGGCTGCCTCCGAGCACCTTTCCTTCTTCGGGGACGCGGCTGCAGCCGGCCACTCCGAGACTGCCCGCCGCGCCCAGCGACACCGCTCCGGCGAGCAGTGAGCGGCGACTGAGACCTCTGGGTCCGTTGTCGGTTCCTGATCGGTTTGCGTGTGGTCGAGCCATGGGCGCGCGGCTACCCGACTTCATGCGAGTTATGCGGATCACTTTTGGCCCCGGTCGCTACCGACGCGCTCTTGACCGCGGGTGGACCATGGGTCCATGGCAGACCGCTACATCGAAGTCTCCCTGGTCAAGCGGGGAGTCCACTGCACGGCAAAGCTCCTCGACGACCGAGCCCCGATCACCTGTGAGGCGGTGTGGAACGCGCTCCCCCTCGGCAGCGACGTCTACCACGCCAAGTACGCCCGCAACGAGATCTACACCCTCCTGCCCGCCTTCGCCCCCGCCGAGCCACCCCTGGAAAACCCGACCGTCACCCCCATCCCCGGCGACCTCTGCTACTTCTCCTTCTCCGGCACCCAACTGGGCACGCAGTCCTACGGCTACTCCGACACCTCCGGTGTCCAGGCCGGCACCCCGGTGATCGACCTGGCACTGTTCTACGAACGCAACAACCTCCTCCTCAACGGCGATGTGGGCTGGGTGCCCGGCATCGTGTGGGGGCAGGTGGTGGAGGGCCTGGAAGCGATGGCGGAGGCGTGCAACGACCTGTGGCGCGCCGGGGCCCTCGGGGAGACGCTGAGCTTCCGGAAGTCCTAGACAGAAACCCCCTAGCCCACCGCGGTCGGGTACGGCGGGGGAGCCACACCGGCCACCCCCGCCTCGTACAGCGCGTGAGCCGCCCGCAGGACGAGGTCGTCCCGGTGGCGTGCCGCCACGATCTGCAGCCCCACCGGGAGGCCGGACTCGTCCACGCCCACCGGCACCGAGGCCGCGGGCTGCTGGGTCATGTTGAACGGGTAGGTGAACGGGGTCCAGCCGGTCCAGCGGTGATGGCCGGAGCCGCGCGGGACCTCCGCCCCCGCCTCGAAGGCCGTCAGCGGAAGCGTCGGGGTCACCAGCAGGTCGTACGTCTCGTGGAAGCGCCCCATACGGCGGCCGAGCTCCATGCGGACGTCGACGGCGGCGAGGTAGTCGAGGGCCGAGTACCGCGCCCCCAGTCCGCAGATCTCCCGCAGCCCGGGGTCGAGCAGTTCCCGCTGGTGGGGGCCGAGGGGCTGGGTCACCCGGGCGGCACCGCTGAACCACAGGGTGTGGAAGGCCTCCACGGGGTCGGCGAAGTCCGGGTCGGTCTCCTCGACGAACGCACCGAGGGACGCCAGGCCCTCCACCCCGCGCCGTACGGCCGCCGCGACGGCGGGCCGTACCGCGACCTGCCCGCCGAGGGACGGCGAGTACGCGATCCGCAGGCCCCGCACACCGCCGTCCAGCACGTCCGTGAACGAGCCGGGCGCCGGCCCGAGCCCGGACCAGTCGCGGGCGTCCGGGCCGCTGATCACGTCCAGGGTGAGAGCCGCGTCGGCGGCGTCCCGCGTCATCGGCCCGACGTGCGCGAGCGTCCCGAAGGCGCTCGCGGGATACAGCGGCACGCGCCCGTACGTCGGCTTCAGCGCGAAGATCCCGCAGAACGCGGCGGGGATACGGACACTGCCGCCGCCGTCCGTGCCCAGGGCCAGCGGCCCCGCGCCCAGCGCGACGGCCGCCGCCGCGCCCCCGCTCGACCCGCCCGACGTACGTGACACGTCGTACGGATTGCGGGTGATCCCGGCCTGCGGTGAGTCCGTGACGCCCTTCCATCCGAACTCGGGCGTCGTGGTCTTGCCCAGGAAGACGGCGCCGTGCTCGCGCAGCCGGGCCACGGAGGGCGCGTCCTCGTCCCAGGGCCCTTCCGCGCGCACCGTCCTGGAGCCCTTCAGGGTCGGACCGCCCCGCATCAGCAGGATGTCCTTCACCGTGACCGGCACCCCGTCCACGAGCCCGGCCGGCTCGCCCCGCCGCCACCGCTCGGCGGATTCACTCGCCTGGGTGAGTGCCTCGTCAACATCGAGGCGCACGAAAGCATTCACGGAAGGCTGAACCTCCTCGGCCCTCCGCAGCGCGGCTCGCGCCACCTCCACGGGGCTGAATTCGCCCTTGCGGTAGCCCTCGACGAGTTGTAGCGCGGTCAGCTCGGTGAAGTCGGTCATCCGCCCTCCAGGACGTTCGCTGCCCCCGGAGTACCCGGGGAGGTTCAGTGCCCGGGTACGTACCCACGCTGCTTGTCGACCACGTTCGGTAGCGGCTCGCCCGCCTCCCAGCGCTCGTACAACTCCACGAACTGTGTACCCAGTTCTTCCCGCCAGCCGATCGTGTCCCCGCTCATGTGGGGCGACACGATCAAGCCCGGGACCTCCCACAACGGACTTTCGGGGCCGAGGGGCTCGTGCTCGAAGACATCGAGCGCCGCCCCCGCGATCCCGTGCGTCGACAGGGCCCGCGCGAGCGCGTCCTCGACGACGAGCTGCCCGCGCCCGACGTTGACGAAGCGGGCGGACGGCTGCATGACGCCGAAGCGCCGCGCGTCGAACATCCCGTACGTCTCCTCCGTGAGCGGCGCCGCCGACACCACCCAGTCCGCGCGGGCGATCAGCCGGTCGAGCTCCTCGGGGCCGTGGACACCGGCGCGCGGGGTGCGACCCACCAACGCCGTGGTGATGCCGAGGGCCTCCAGCGTCGTCACGATCGCCCGCCCGATCGGCCCCGAACCCACGACACACGCGCGCGTGCCCGCGACCCGCTGCGACTCACGGTGCCGCCACTCCCGCGCCCGCTGAAGCTCCCACGTACGCGGGAGATCCTTGGCCATCGCGAGGACGAGCGCGGCCACGTACTCGGCGATCGGCTGGTCGAAGACACCACGCGCGTTCGTCACCACCGTGTCGGACGCGGCGAGCTCCGGGCACATCAGATGGTCCACGCCCGCGCTCGCCGTGTGCACCCAGCGAGGCCGCGGCCCTTCGCCGGGCCAGGCACGGCGTACCGCGTGCGAGGCGAAGTCCCAGACCAGCAGGACGTCCGCCGAGGGCAGGAGCGAGGCCAGCGTCGACTCGTCCGCGTGCTCGATCCGGACCCGCCCGGTGAGCCGGCCGAGCCGCGGGAGGGGCTCCGCGTCCAGCACCAGCAGAGTCGTCCTGTTTTCGGCCATCCGTGAGGGTGTGGGGGTGGTCATCGGGGAGAAATCATTTCGCAATGAGGATCCGCTTCTCTGGAGTCGGGGCACAGTTGCGGGAAATTGAAATCAGCCGTCTGAGATGCGCGGATTGACCACGCTCGCACCCGAACCTACCTTCGTCAACATGGGCCCTGAAGCGGCCCATACCCTGTCCCGACGTCCCGGCATGCGCCGGCTTGTGTCCCCCGGCCCACGGCCGGTCTTCACCACACGAACTTCTTGAGTTTGGGGCCTGCTCATGGACGTCTCCTTCCTTGGTGGACCACACCCTCAAAGGGGTGTGGGCGTCGTCGCGCCCTTCGACTTCGCCCTCGATCGCGAACTGTGGCGCTGGGTTCCGGACGGGGTGTCGCTGCACCTGACCCGCACCCCTTTTGTGCCCGTCGAGGTCAGCCTCGACCTCGCGCGGCTGGTCAGTGAGCACGAGACTCTCGGCGAGGCGGTGCGCGCGCTGAACGCGGTCGAGCCCGAGATCGTCGCGTACGCCTGTACGTCGGGCAGCTTCGTCGGCGGGATCGCGGGCGAGCGCGCGATGTGCGAGGCGATGACGCGCGCGGGCGCGGTGCCGTCGTTGACCACCTCCGGCGCCCTGCTCTCAGCGCTCCGGGAAGTGGGCGCCAGCCGCATCGCCCTGGTCACGCCCTACACGGTCTCCGTGACCCAGTCGTTGGAGGACTACCTCGCGGAGGCGGGCGTCCAGGTCACCGGGCGTGCCTACATGGGCCTGACCCGGCACATCTGGAAGGTTCCGTACCGGGACGTGGTCGACATGGCCCGCGGCGCGGTACGCGGAGCCGCGGACGCGCTCTTCATCAGCTGCACCAATCTCCCCACGTACGACGTGATCCCGCAGCTGGAGGCGGAACTGCGCATCCCGGTGCTCTCGGCCAACCAGGTGACGATGTGGGCTGCCCTGCGCCATCTGGGTACGCGGGCGGTGGGGTCCTATCAGGCGCTGATAGACCAGACGGCGCGGCAGGATCCTGTACTGCCGGAAGAACAGGAAGGTTGGGCATGACGGCTCTCGGATTCCTCTACCCGGGCCACTCGGCCGAGGACGACTATCCGCGCATCGAGCAGCTCCTGGGCAGCGACATCCGCCTCCCGCTGGTGCACACGGACATCGGCGAGGACGCCCACCGCGTCGACGCCCTCCTGGAGATGGGCTCGGCGGACCGGCTGGCCGCCGGGGTCGAGGAGCTGCGCCTGTCCGGGGCCGAGGCGGTGGTCTGGGCGTGCACCAGCGCCAGCTTCGTGTACGGCTGGCAGGGCGCCCACGAACAGGTGCGCTCCCTTGCCCTGGCGGCGGGCCTGCCGGCCTCCTCCACGTCCTTCGCCTTCGCCCACGCGGCACGGGAGATCGGCGTCGAGCGGGTCGCTGTCGCGGCGACGTATCCGGAGGACGTGGCCTCGTTGTTCGTCGCGTTCCTGAAGGACGCGGGGCTGGAGGTGGTCTCCGTGCGCGGCAGCGGCATCATCACCGCCGCGGAGGTCGGGACGTGGGGCGAGGACGAGGTGCTCGCGCTCGCCCGGGAGGGGGACCATCCCGACGCGGACGCGGTGCTGCTTCCCGACACCGCGCTCCATACGGCGTCCTACATCCCGGCCCTTGAGAAGGCCCTGTCCAAGCCGGTCCTCACCGCCAACCAGGTGACGGTCTGGGAGGCGCTGCGGCTGGCTGACCGCCGGGTGAACGCGCCACAGCTGGGGGCACTGTTCACGAAGGAGCCGATCGTTCAGGTGTAGGTTTCCTCGCCCCCGCCGCCCCTACCCGTCCCATCCTGTTCCTGGGGGCTCCGCCCCCAGACCCCCGTATCGGCCTAGCGGCCTCGTCCTCAAACGCCGGACGGGCTGAAGAATTCAGCCCCTCCGGCGTTTGAGGAGCGGGGTCTGGGGCGGAGCCCCAGGGGATGGGAATGGGCGGGGGCGGAACAAACCGTGACCGCCCTCTGTTCAGTTGCCGCGGGGACCGCGAACCCCGCGGCGTACCGAACAGGAGGCATTCACCATGGCGGCAGACGAGATCCGAGGCACGGCACAGGGATCCACCCCCGTCCCCCTCTCCGTCCTGGACCTGGTCACCGTCGGAGCGGGCCGCACGGCCACCGACGCCCTCCGTACCAGCGTCGAGCTGTCCCGCCTCGCAGAGTCCCGCGGCTTCCACCGCTACTGGGTGGCCGAGCACCACTCGATGCCGGGCGTGGCCTCCTCGTCCCCGGCCGTGATCCTCGCGCACCTGGCCGCTCACACCACCCGCATACGCCTCGGCTCGGGCGGCGTCATGCTGCCCAACCACGCCCCCCTCGTCATCGCGGAGCAGTTCGGCACACTCGAAGCCATGGCCCCGGGCCGTATCGACCTGGGCCTGGGCCGCGCCCCGGGCACGGACGGCGCCACGGCCGCGGCCCTGCGCCGTACCGAGCAACTCGGACAAGGCGCCGACGACTTCCCCGAGCAGCTCGCGGAGCTGACCCGTTTCCTGGACGACGACTTCCCGGACCGCCACCGGTACGCCCGTGTCCACGCGGTCCCGGGCCCCATCCAGGGCACCTCTCCCGGCGGCGTCCAGTCGCCGCACCGCCCACCGGTCTGGCTGCTCGGCTCCTCCGGCTTCAGTGCCCGCCTCGCCGGAACGCTCGGCCTC
Organism: Streptomyces montanus; assembly: GCF_005786655.1. Classification (NCBI taxonomy): domain Bacteria; kingdom Bacillati; phylum Actinomycetota; class Actinomycetes; order Kitasatosporales; family Streptomycetaceae; genus Streptomyces; species Streptomyces montanus. Next base: position 67,872 of record NZ_VBZC01000018.1, on the reverse strand, counting down.
CCCTTCGCCTTCGCGCACCACTTCTCGGCGCAGAACACGATCCCGGCCCTGGACCTCTACCGGGAGTCGTTCCAGCCCTCGGGGGTCCTCGACGCCCCGTACGCCCTCATCGGCGTCTCCGCGCTCGCGACGGACGACGAGAAGGAGGCCCGCCGCCAGATCCTGGCCGCGGCCCTGAACATGGTCCGCCTGCGCACCGGCCGCCCCGGGCTCGTGCCGACCCCGGAGGAAGCCGAGGCCTACGAATTCAGCCCGATGGAACGGGAGTTCGTCGACAGCTGGAACTCCAACGTCATCCACGGCACGGCGGACGAGGTCCGCTCCGGCCTCGACGACCTGCACAAGCGCACCGGCGCCGACGAGTTGATGATCACCAGCCATGCCCACAACGGCGACCTGCGCCTGCGCTCGTACGAACTGATCGCGGATGCCTACGGGTTGCCGCGGGCTCAGGCCTGAGAAGGGCCCGACTCGGCAGGGTCGGGCCTCGGCAGGTCAGTCCTGAGCAGGGTCAGGTCTGCGGGCAGTCCTCCGCTGTCAGGAGTGCGGAGATACGATCCGGCGCCACCGGGCGGGAGTACAGCCACCCCTGACCGGTGTCGCAGCCGATGCGGCGCAGGCGGGAGGCCTGCCCGGAGGTTTCCACGCACTCGGCGGTGACCGTCAGGCCCAGGCGGTGGGCGAGTTGGATGAGGGCCTCGACGATGACCTCGTCGGCCGGGTTGGCACGGTCGCCCGCGTCCTCGTACTGGAAGCCGCGCACGAAGGAGCCGTCGAGCTTCAGGACGGAGACGGGGAGGCGGCTGAGGTAGGCGAGGTTCGAGTACCCGGTGCCGAAGTCGTCGATGGCGATGCGTACGCCCATGTCGCTGAGCGCCTGCAGGGCCTGGAGCGGGCGGCCGGCGGAGCCCATCACGGCCGACTCGGTGAGCTCCAACTGCAGGAGGTGCGGGGCGAGTCCGGTCTCCGCGAGGATCGTCGCGACATCCGCCACCAGGTCCGAGTCCCAGACCTGACGCACCGCCACGTTCACGCTCACGAAGACCGGCGGCACGTCCGGATGGTCCAGCTGCCAGCGGCGCGCCTGCTTGCAGGCGGTGGCCAGCACCCAGCGCCCGAGCTGCACGATCGAGCCGTCTTCTTCCGCAAGTCCGATGAACCGATTCGGCGTCAAGGTGCCGAACTGAGGATGGTTCCAGCGGACCAGCGCCTCGACTCCGTGGACGCCGCCGTCCTCCATCCCCACCAACGGCTGGTACTCCAGGGCGAATTCACCTCGCTCGATGGCGGGCCGGAGGCCGGAGGAGAGCGCCTGGCGGGTCATGCGGTGGGCGTTGCGCTCCGGGTCGAAGAGCGTCCAGCGGGACTTTCCGTCGGCCTTCGCCCAGTACAGCGTCGTGTCGGCGGCCTGCATCAGACCGGTCGCGGTGGTGCCGGCGGCGCGCCGCTCGACGACCCCGATCGAGGCCGAGACCGAGAGCCGCTGCCCGGAGAGGTCGAAGGGCGCCTGGAGGGACCCCAGTACGGACTCGGCGAGCTCCGCCAGCTGCTCCGTACCCGTGGAGTCCTCGACCAGCAGCGCGAACTCGTCGCCGCCGAGCCGGGCCACCAGCGGCGTGGCCGTCCTCGCGTGCCCGGCCTCGTCCGCGCAGCGCGTCAGCCGCTCGGCGACGGCCGCGAGAAGCCGGTCACCGACGCGATGGCCGAGCGTGTCGTTGACGGCCTTGAACCCGTCGACGTCCAGATAGCACAGCCCGATCCTGCCGGTGCCGGACTCCTCGTACGCCTCCGGTTCCAGCGCGGCCGACAGGCGTTCGAAGAACAGGGTGCGGTTGGGCAGACGGGTCACCGGGTCGTGCATCTGCAGGTGCCGCAGGCGCGCCTGGAGTTCGTGGCGGGCACTGATGTCCGAGACGGAGAGCAGCACGGCCCGCTCCTCCTCGGGCAGTGGCGAGACCGTGACCTGGACCCAGAGCGAGTGGCCGTCGGGATGCTTGAGCCGCCGGGTGCAGCGAAGTCTGGCCTGGCGGCCGCGGAGCACCTCGCGGTAGGCGTGCCAGGTGCGGGCGTCGGAGGCCAGGTCCACCAGGTCGGCGGCGATCCGGCCCGTGAGGCCGCCCGGGCCCGCGCCGAGCAGCGCGGCCAGCGTGTCGTTGGCCGTGACGACCAGGCCCTCGCGGTCGACGACGGCCATCGGGAGGGGCGCGGCGGCGAAGGTGGCGCGGAAGGTGCGGGCCTCGACGCCCGGTTGTGCGGGGGCATCGGCAGCAGGGGGCGTCCGTTTGTGCGGAGGTGACTCGTTGTCACTCTCTGTTACGACTGACCGGGCGAGGTCTGCCGCAGGCGCCGGTCCATCGGACGTTCCGCTCACCGTTCGCTCCCGCTGTGCACTCGTTCTCGTACAGGTCTCGTCGGGTGGTCGGCCGGAGGTGGGCGGCCGCTCTGGCCGTGTCCACGCAGGAAAGTGTGCCGATCATAGAGGCTGTCCGTAAGGCCTTCCAGCTACTGCTCAGTCTTCCGGAACAACGAGCCCATGCGACAGATCGTTTCTGCCCGCACCTGGACGGGTTCCTTCATCACGCGATCACTTGTGACGTTCCGTGAGTACTCGGGGTGTCGACCTGCCGGTCGTCCGGTTGTCGGTCCCACTCACCCTTCTGGTGCAGGCAAACAGGGTGACTGTGATCAAAAACCCACAAGCTGGGTGCGGTATCCCGAATTCCGCATCCGGAGGTCGATGTGCGGCGTCCGCTCACCCCCAAGGGGCTCGCCCGTGATGGGATGAGACCCCGCTGGCGTGGTCCCGCGGCCGTGTTCACGTCCATGGCGGCGCTCGCCGCGACCTCCCTGGTGACGGGCCCCTCGATCGCCGTGACCCGCTCCCTTCCGTGCGCGCTGAAGCGGACCGACGCCCACCACTCGGAGGGGCTGGACACCTGGAACGCCTCCTATCCGCGCCCCGCCCGCCGCCTCGACGCCGTGATGGTCTTCCTGTCCTTCCCGGACTCCGAGCCGCTGACCAGGCCCACCGACCTGACGGGCGACTACTTCCCGGCCACCAGCCAGTTCTTCGAGCAGGCCTCCTACGGCAAGTTCACCCTGCGCCCGCACCCGGTCCGCGAGTGGATCCAGATGCCGCGGGCCTCCACCGCGTACGCCATACAGCGCGACTGGAACTCCGCGCGCCGGTCCGCGTACCTGCGCGACGCCCTCGCCGTCTCCAATGGGCGTGTCGACTTTTCCCGCTACGACGTCGTCTACTTCGTCGCCGACCCGGACGCGCCCGGCGTGGACTCGGACGCGACGAAGGTGGTGAACCTGGACGCGCCGCTGCGGGCCGACGGCAAGGACATCCGCCGCGTCGTCACGGTTTTCGAGAAGCACCCGCCGGACCGGCTGGTTCTCGCCCATGAGACCGGCCATGTGTTCGACCTGCCGGACCTCTACCACCGGCCCACGGACGGCAAGGGCGACTGGGACACGCACGTCGGCGACTGGGACCTCATGGGCAGCCAGTTCGGCCTCGCGCCCGATCTCTTCGGCTGGCACAAGTGGAAGCTCGGCTGGCTGGCCCCTCGGCAGGTGGCGTGTGTGGAGGGGGCGGGTGACGCGGGCGGCGCGCGTCTGACGTTGGAGCCGTTGGGGGCGGGGCCGGCGACGGCTGCCTCGATGGGGGCGACGGCGGCGACGACGGCTGCCTCGGAGTCGGCAGGGGAGGCGGGGGAGGTGCGGGAGGCGCGGGAGGTGGGGTTCGGGCTGGGCAGTGGGACGAAGCTGGCCGTGGTTCGTACCGGGCGGAACAGTGCGATCGCCTTCGAGGCGCGGGGGCCGGTAGGGAACGACGAGGCGGTCTGTACGCAGGGCGTGCTCGTCTATCGCGTGCGCGGTGAGACCGCGTCCGGGGGCGGGCCCATCCAGGTCATCGACGCGCACCCCACCTCCGAGGCCTGCTGGGACAAGTCCGTGTATCCGCCGCTCGCGGACGCGCCGGTGGGTCTCGGGGAGAGCTTCACGGTGCCGGGGGAGGACGTACGGATCGAGGTGGAGGACCGCACGCCTTCGGGCGCGTGGACGGTGACGATCTCGGCGGGGTGAGTGTTTGCCCATGGGGTCACTCAGGCCCACGTCACGGGGGGTGTGGGTGGCGGAGCCCCCACAACGCGCGGCGAGGCCGCGCAAAAACAACGATGGCGAGGAGGTTCGCGTTTTCCGCGAACACGCCTCGCCATCGCCACCGTGCGCCGCCAGGGACTCGAACCCCGGACCCGCTGATTAAGAGTCAGCTGCTCTAACCAACTGAGCTAGCGGCGCCTGCTGACGTCGTAGACCTTAGCATCCTGTTCGGCGGGAGGAAAAATCGATATCCGCGCTGGGCGAGCGGCCCGTACGGCGGCCCAGAGCAGGACCTCCGGGCCGGGCAGCCAGGGCTGGAGAGTGTCGGGGGCGACGAGCCAGCGGGCGGTGGTGGGCGGGGGGACCCGCTCGGGCTCGGAGGGTCTGGGCCGGGGCGCGGGCTCGGCCTCGGCGGGCTCGAATGTGGGTACGGGTGCCGGTGCGGGCGGCGGGCTCAAGGTCGGGATCGTCACCGCGTCGCCCTTGCCGTGGCAGAGCAGGGGCGGGATCGCGCCGCTGCGGCCCGCGCCGCCGTCGGAGCCCCATTCCTCCCACCGCAGGAGCGCGGGCAGACGCTGCGCGGTGCCTGGGGTGGCGAACAGGAGTATCCGCCCCCGGTGCGTGGCCACCGGGCCCGAGCCAGGGCCCTCGTTCCACAGCCGGTCCAGCATGCGGCGGCCGAAGATCACCGGAGCGTTGACGACGTCGAAGGCGGAACCGCAGGGCAGGACCGCGGGCGCGCCGGGCCGGTCCTCCAGGGCGGCGAGCCTGCCACACGGATGCCTGATCGCGCGGGCGAGCCAGGCGGCTTCCTCCGGCGTGAGGGTGTGTGCTCCCTGGGGGACGGCGCGTGCCGGATTCCGTGTGCCGCTCATGCCGCTCATGTCGCATACATCTACCGGCGGTGAGTGATTGACTCCCGAGAGTTGCCGGAAATGGGGACACGGGGGGTGGATGTGGGGTACCTTGCCCGCCCGGCATATGCCAAGGGCCTTTCCTGGCCGCAGGTCACGGGCTCAGGTGAGGTCGTCGGCTCACGGGCTCACGTGAGGTCGTCGGCTCGACCGGCTCAGGTGAGATCGCCGATTCCGTGCCCGTTGCCGTCCGCCCCGCGAAGCAGCTCCCGCCCGTACTCGACCATCCTCTTCGCGTAGTCCTCGGTCCACTCGGCACGTTCGGCGATGGCGGCCGGGGTGAGCCGGTCGAACCGGCGGGGGTCGGCGAGCTGCGCGGCGGCGATCGCCTGGTACTCGATGGCCCGGTCGGCGGCCGCGCGGAACGCGTGCGTCAGCTCCGTGGCACGGGACAGCAGCGCCCGGGGATCGTCGATCGACTCCAGATCGAAGAAATGCTCCGGATCGGAGGCGGCCTCCGCGGGTTCGAAGAGCAGCGGCGCAGGGCGAAGCCGCGGCTCGTTCCTGCGCGGCGTGGGCTCCGCCATGACTTCTCCTCCTCGTACGGTGTGCGACCCGTCCTTGTAGTGGGCCACCGTCCATTGTCCCTTGACCCCGCAAGAGGGCATGCGGGACCGCCGGTCGGCGGTCCCGTTCATGGGCGCCACGACACCCGGTGTTCCGACAGATGTGACAGCACCGCGTGGTTCGCCTCCCAGCCGTCCGGGAACTTCACCGTGACCCCGAGCTGGACCGGTTCCGTGGACGGGTGGTCGTCCAGCAGGTCCGTCACTCCTGCGCGGCAGACGACGATGCAGGCGTGGCGGTGGCGGGAGGCCAGAACGCACAGGCGGCCCGTTTCCAGGTGGAAGGCCGTCGCGTCGGGGCGGCCCGAGAGGGGGTGGAGGACGACGGTCACGTCGTACTCGCGGCCCTGGAGACGGTTCGCCGTGTCGACGGTCACCCCACCGGCGCCGAGCTCCGCGAGCGCCGCGCGGACCGCCGCCGCCTGGTCCCGGTGTGCCGTGCCCACGGCGATGCGGTCGGCGGTGAGCGGGGCGGGATCGGGGGACCGCTCCGACGTGGCCGCGCCGCCCCGGTCCAGGAGACGGCGTACGACCTGGGCGAGGGCGCGGACCGCCTCGGGGTCCGTGCGGGGCGTGTGCCGGGCCGGCAGTTCCAGCAGGCCCCAGCCCGTCTCGGCCGCCTCGTCGATGACCCGGTCGGGGCCCGAACCGTCCGACGGCACCGCGAAGGCGAGCCGACGGTCGGCGTGGCCGGTGCCGCTGCGGAACGGGGTGTAGGGGTAGAACGCGTCCGAGACCAGCGGCCCCGCCGACGCGGGGAGCCGCCAGGACACCGGCAGCCGGTGCTGCGGCAGCTCGGGGTTGTGGGCGAGCAGTGTCGTCACGGCGGACGCCGAGGGGTCGTACGACAGGCCCGCCCACTGCTCCGAGCCGACGATCGAGAACGGGTCCAGCTGGCCCGGGTCGCCGACGAACAGCGCCCGCTCGAAGAGCCCGGCGACGGCGAGCAGCGCGTCCGAGCGCATCTGGTACGCCTCGTCGACGATCGCGTGACGCCAGGGCTCGACGCCCTTGACATGGGCCCACTTGGCGGCGGTCGAGATCACGACCTCCAGCCCCGAGAGGTCCGCGGCCTTGGCGGACTTGCGGACGTTCGGGAGGTCGTCGAGCGCCTTGTCGTACGGGTCCGCGTCGCTGCTGTGCAGGCGGCCGACGGGCAGCTCCGGGTTCTTCTCGGCGAGCCGCAGGACCAGGTCGTCGACCTGCGCGTTGGTCTGCGCGATGACCATCAACGGGCGCCCGGCCTCGGCCAGTTCCAGCGCCGCCCGGACCACGAGCGTGGACTTGCCCGCGCCGGGCGGCGAGTCCACGACGACCCCGCGGTGCGCCCCGTGCAGGGTGTCGCGCAGGATCGCGCCGGTGGCGCGGGCGGCCTCTGCGCCGGGGTCGAACGGGGACGGGGAGGCGGGGGTCACAGAAGATCCTCCTCGGTCACCGGGTCGGGCTCCGGAAGCGCCGCTTCCGCTGCCCCAGTCGCGCCAGTCGTTCCGGTCGCTTCTGCCGTCTCAGACGTCTCAGTCGGCGGTCCGCCGTGGGTCCACGGCGTCTCCTCCGGGTCGGGCAGCTTCGCGCCGCCCCGCTGCTCGTGCTCGAAGAGCGTGAAGCAGAGCTGGTCGCCCTTCTCGGGGACGGATCCGGGCTCGGGCTCCTTGCCACGGCCCATCTTGTCGACGATGCGCAGGACGACGCTGAGGCCGGCCGCGTCTGTGTCGGTGCCGGTGTCTGAGTCGGCGGTGGCGTCGGCGTCGGTGGCGGTGTCTGCGCCGCCGTCCTCGCCCCTGTCCTCGCCCCCGTCCTCGCGTTCGACGTACTCGACGAACTCGGCCGCCTGCGGTTTTCCGCCGAGCGAGCGGAAGACCTTGGCGCGCTCACCGAGGTGCGGGCGGTCGTCCGAGCGGATCGTCACGAGCGGGCGCGGGCTGGGCCGCTTGCTCTCGCTGTACGCCATGACCACGTCCGTGACCTCGCCCGCGAAGGCCTCGCCCGCGAGCCGCCGGCCGGCCATGACGAGCGGGTCGTCGAGGGCCTCCTGGGCTTCCAGGCGGGCCTGTTCGCGCTCGCGCGTGGCGAGCTTGTTCGCGGCGGTGACCGCGTCGTCGCGGCGCGGCTGCGGGGGCTCTCCGGCGAGGACGCGGTCCCGGTGGCCGGTGAACGACCAGCGGTCGCGCGTCCAGCGGTCGGCGGCGTGGGCGCCCTCGGGCAGCGCGCGCAGAAGGTCGAGGCCGCGCCACACCGCGTCCCAGGTGGGGCGGGTGCGGCTCTCGACGAGGTCGCGGATGTGCCGCTCGGCGGCGGTGAGTTCACCGAGCCGGTCGTCGGCCTCCAGGCCGTCCTCGGCGGCCCCGAGCGCCGTACGCGCGCGGTCGTAGCGCTCGATGGCCGGGGCGAGCAGCTTGTTGTCGAACGCCGGGTCGGTGGCGGGTCCGGCGGGCGGGCACAGCAGTTGCCCCTTGGCGTCCCGCTGCAGCTCGGCCCGCAGCGCGGCCTCGGCACCGGGCTCGCCCTCCGGCGGGGCGATCCAGGCGAGCAGGGCACCGAGGTGCTGGTCTTCCAGGCTGCTCTGACCGGTGGCCCAGTGCCGCGACAGCACGTCCGTGAGGGCGAGCAGCAGCGCGGAGCCGGGCACCCGGGCCCGCTCCCCGAAGTGTGTCAGCCACCGCCCGAGCAGCGGCACGCGCGGCGGTGCCGGATGCGGCGTCTCCGGGTCCTGCTCCGCGGTGCGCCGAAAGCGCATGGAGCGCCCCAGCAGCCGTACGAAATCGATGCCGGCGCGGCTCGGCACGATCAACTGCGGTGAGTCCGCGCACAGTTCGACCTCGACCTTGACCCGCTTGCCCGTCTCGGGATCGGTCTCGCTGCGCTCGGCGGCCTCGACCGCGTCCCCGTACGCGTCGACGTACGGCAGTACGACGTCGGCGAGCTCGGCGAGAAACGCGAACCGCAGATCCCGGTCCCGCGGCTGCGGCACGACGAGCAGCCGCGGTGCGTCGCGCTCGGTGCCGACCAGCGCGCCGAGCGGGGCCCCGGCCTCCCCGGCGGTGGTGAGCGGCACGAAGACGAGCGGCCGCTCGGAGAGATGCCGGTGCCGCACGGTGGCGAGGGGCTGGGCGCGCCCGGTGTCGACGGCTTCGAGGCGGGCGAGGGTGGCGATCAGGGACATGGCGTCCCCTTGTGGTCGAGCGAATGGTTGTGCCCGGGCGACCGGCTGCCCAGGGCCTCCGCTCGCAGTTCCGCCGCTCTGCGGAGGGCGGCGACCGCCGGGTCCGTCGGGTCGCCGGTCGTTCCGCGGGCCGCGGCGAGCACGTCGTCGACCGTCGTCAGGCCGCCCAGCTCCGCCCGCAGCGAGCGGCCCAGCGACGTCACCGCCCCCTCGGCGCGGGAGCGGGCGCGGCAGTGGAAGGCCAGTTCGCAGGTGGCGAGACACTCGGGAGCGTAGGTGGCGGGGACCGACTCGACCGCGGCGGTCAGGTCGGCGGCGGGGAGGTCGGGGGAGAAGCAGGTGCCGTCCGGGAGGGAGTCGGCGATGTCCTCGATGCGCGTGAGACGGTCCAGCTGACGGCGGGTCACGGAGCGCTGCTTGCGCACGTCGACGGCGGACGCGGCCGGCAGGTTGGAGAAGTCCTTGGGGCAGACCAGGAGGATCCGGTGCCGGACCACGGGCGCGGGGTCGCTGTCTTGGGCGCTGCGCCGCACGGGCGCGCCGAGCCGGTCCGCGACCTGCTCCAGTGCCAGTACGTACACCGCGGCCTGCCGCGCGGCCGCGCCCACCTTCGCCGCGTCCGCCGAACCGTCCAGCATCGGGAAGGACTTGATCTCGACGACCGTCCAGCTCCCGTCGGGATGCACCACCACGGCGTCCGGCTCCAGGAAGGCGGGGGAGCCCGCGACGTCCAGGGCTAGCAGCGGATGGTCGAGCAGCGTCCACGATCCGGCCTCGGTGGCCTCGCGCAGCGCCAGCGCCGTACGGGCCGCACGCCCCTCGGGGCCGACGGCCGTGAGGTCGGGGACCGCGGCACCCTGGGGAGGATCCGCTCCCGGGTCCAGCTTCTCGTGCACGAGCCGCAGCAGCTCCGCGCCTCCGTCGGCCTTGACCCGCGCCTCGAAGGCGTTGCCCCGCATGAACGCGAACTGCGACTGTCCGAAGGCGGACGGCGAGCCCAGCGCGCTTGCCAGCGTGGCCTTGTTCACCCCCGCGCCGTCGAGGATCGCGCGCCGCTTGCAGCCGGGGTTCGCGGCGAGCGCGGCCAGGGCGCGCGCGTCGAGCGGCTGCGGCGGGACCGCGGGTCCGCGCAGCTCAGCGAGCCGTTGCCGTAGCGCTGTCCCCCGCGTCGGCGGGACTCGCTTCGGGACGGGCTCCCTGCTCGCCTCCCTGCTCGGCTCCCAGCTCGGCGCCCGGGGTGGCACTGGCCTTGCGCTGTCGGGGAATTCGCTCACCCGGGGAAGTCTGGCATCCACCACTGACAATTGAGGAACCTGTGCCCCGAGAGACCGTGGTGACGGGTGCCAGGCGCGCGACCCCGAGCCGCGCCCGCGCCGTGTCCGCGAGCCGCAGCACCGGCGCGGTCAGCAGCAGCCCCGCGCCCATCACGAGCGCGCCCGCGAGAGCGTCCAGGAAGTAGTGGTTGGCGGTGCCCATCACCACGAGCGTGGTGATCAACGGGTAGGCGACGCCCACGGTCTTGGCGAGCGGCGTGCGGCCGTACCGCCACAGCATCACGCCGCACCACAGCGCCCAGCCGACGTGCAGGCTAGGCATCGCCGCGTACTGGTTCGTCATACCGCCGAGCCCCCGTGGCGCGCTCGCCTCGCCGCCCCACCAGCCGTAGTCGCTGTACTGGGCCATCGTGTCGACGAAGCCGTGCCCCGCCGACAGCAGGCGGGGCGGGCAGGTGGGCAGCAGGGTGAAGCCGATCAGACCGATGAACGTGGAGGCCATCAGCCAGGTGCGGGCGGCTCGGTAGCGCACGGTGCGGGACCGGAAGAGCCACACCAGGATCGCGGGTGTGACCAGGTAGTGCAGGGAGGCGTACCAGAAGTCGGCGGGTATGCCTATCCAGGGTTCGCGGGTGAAGAGACGGTTCAGCGGATGCTCGGCGTTGAGGAAGAAGGCCTTCTCTATGCGCAGGATGCCCAGGCCGTGGTCGACGGCGCTCGACACGTCGCCCCGCACGAGGAGCCGGCCGGCCGAGTACGCGGCGTACACCAGAAGGATCAGCGGCAGCTCGGTCCACCAGCGGGGTCGAGCGCGCAGTACCGCCTCGGTGCCCGGTACATCGGTCCGCCGCATCCGATCGCCCTCCCCTTTTTGTCTCGTGGCCCGGTGTGCCACGCCCCACGTTCAATCTACGGTGTATGCGAACGCCTGAACGGGGCGCCCTGGTGGTCATAGACGCAAAGATCGCCCGGCGGGTTGCCCCGCGCGGGCGTGCGCGATGATGGAGCGATCCACGCGGCCCGTACGTCACGTACATGTCACATATACGTCCCGTACTCATCCCGCACTCATCCCGTACTCGTCCTGTACTCGTCCCGGAGAGGCATCTTCATGGCACCGCGCATCCTGCTGGCCCGGCACGGACAGACGCAATGGTCGTTGTCCGGCAAGCACACCGGCAGGACCGACGTTCCTCTTCTGGAGGAGGGCAGGCGCGGCGCCAAGCTACTCGGCGAGCGCCTGGCGCGGGCGCCGTTCGGCGGGCTCGCGGCGGCCGAGGTGCGGACGAGCCCGCTGGCACGCGCGCGTGAGACATGCGAACTCGCCGGGTTCGGCGACCGGGCGACCGCCTGGGACACGCTCATGGAGTGGGACTACGGTGCGTACGAGGGCATGACCCCCGCCGAGATCCAGGCGGGCCGGCCCGGCTGGCTGATCTGGCGCGACGGGGTGCCCCGGGGGGAGACCCTTGCCGAGGTCTCCGCGCGCGCGGACGAGGTGGTCGCGTGGGCCCGGTCCCTCGACCGCGACGCGCTCGTCTTCGCGCACGGTCACATCCTGCGCTCCATAGCCGCCCGCTGGCTGGGCCTCGATCTGGACTTCGCGGCCAAGATCCGCCTCAACCCGACATCCCTCTCGGTGCTCGGCTGGGCCTATGGCGAGCCCGCGATCGAGACCTGGAACGACTGCGGGCACCTGGACACGGCCTGACCGCGCGGCGACAACCGCCTGACCGTGTGACAAGAGGTGGAGCGCGCGTCCCTACGCCGTGCGCGCGAGCGCCGCGTGCCGCTCCAGGAAGTCCGACACACCCGACGCACGGCGGTGCGGCAGCAGCACCCGGGCCGTGCCCGCGAGCATCGTCTGGACCCGTGACGACTGCACCTGGTCCAGAAGGTCCAGGACGCGCAGACCGGCCGCGGCGGCCTCGTCGGGATGCCCGGCCCGGGCCAGATCGTCGGCCAGTTCGGCCGTGTACAGCGCGAGGTTGCGCGTGAAGTGGGGATCCTGGAGCCGCGTCGCGCGCCGGGCGTGGTGGGCCGCGCGCGGCCAGTCGCCGAGCGTCGACCAGCACTGGGCCTCCAGACCCGCCAGTTCGGCCGCTCCGTAGAAGCTCATCCACTCCGGATCGGCGTCACCGGGCCCGCGGTCGTACAGCGCCCGGGCACGGGTGAGCGCCTGTTCGCAGCTGGTGCGGTCGGCGAGGCCGGCCCAGCCGCCCGCCTCGCGCATCGAGAGCAGTGACAGCAGCCGGGCCGAGCCCAGCGGCCGTGCGGCACGCTGCGCGGCCTGCGCCGCCCGTACCGCCTCGCGCGGCCGGCCCGCGTCGCGCGCCAGGAAGGACGTATTGCAGAAGGCATGCGCCTCCAGGGCCGGATCCCCGGCCATGCGGGCCGTCGCGAGTGCCTCCGCGTAGTGCGAGCGCGCGTCGCCGAAGCGCCCGGAGTCGTGCGCCAACCACCCCACGGAGATGGCCAGTTCACCCGCCCCCGCGTGCAGTCGTTCGGCGGTCGTCGGCCGCGTGGCACCGGCGTCGAGCAGGGCGTACGCGGCTCGCATCGGAGCCGCCGCCCTCTTGTACAGCCCGTCGGCGCCGTGCCGGTCGTCGAGCAGCCGGATGTGCCGTACGGCCTCTTCGAGGGCGCCCGCCTCGGCCTCGCCGACCCGGTGTGCGGGACGGTCCGCGGCCGCGGCGACGCCGCCGAACGCGAGCCCCAGGGGGCCCAGGGTGGCGGCCGCCACGGTGGCGGTGCCGCCGGTCATGAATGCGCGACGCTGCACGTCGCTCTCCTCGTGGTTCCGATCGTGGTGCTGGTGCTGGTGCTGGTGCTGGTGCTGGTGCTCGTGCGTGTCGTGGTCGTAGTCGTAGGTGTCATACGGCTCGTACGCCCCGTCCGTCTCAGGTGGCGCGTACGCCGGGATCCCGGTACGCGAAGGGGGCGGATCTTCGGTTTCGCGCGCCCCCCGTCCGCGTACCGATGAGCGGGGCGCGAACCCCAGGTCGGCCAGTGTCCGACCGGGGAACATATGCAGGAACACCCGCTCGTACGCGTAGTTCGGGCAGCGGATCTCCCCTGCCTCGACCCGCCCCACATAGCGCGCGTCGCAGCTGACCCGCTCTCCTATCTCCCGGGCGGCCCGTCGCACCGCCGCGGCGAACTCGCCCGGCGAGCGCTGCCCGCGCAGCTGCCTGAAGACGAGGTTCGGCCGCGGAGGCCGAGGTGACTGGGACGACGAGGTCGTCGTTGACGACGCCATGGCCGGGCCCTCTCTCGCGAACCGTCGAACCATGCCGGAGCCAGGGCGAGTTGATCATGTCCCGTCTGGTTTCCGGCGGGCACGAAGGTACCCTCTGTGACCGGTCGGTCGCACAAGGTTTAGCTACAAAACGGATATCTCATCCACGATCTGCCATGAACTGCCAACCTTTGCGGTCGAGTTCCGCCGTAGCCGTTGACGCCCCCGTGGCGTTGAACCATGCGGTGAGCTCGATCTAGGAGGGTTCCATGGCGGAGGCCAGACAGAGCACCGATCCCTGTGTGCCGCTCTCGACGGCGCGGCATGCGCCGACTTCCGTCCCCGAGTGCGGCGCCGAGCCGCTCGGTGGCCGGGGCGCACGGTCCGAGGACTTCTGCGACCTCGTCACCGTCCCCACGCGCCAGGGGCTGGAGGCCGTCGACATCCTCCGGCGCGGCGCCGCGGAGGCCGTCGGCCCCGTCCTGCACGACGGCAACTGCGACACGCTCGGTTTCCTGGTGCCGCCGGGCACGGCCGACGCCTGGGACGTACCGGGCAGCACATGCACCCAGGCCCAGGGCGATGGCCGTGGTGCGGGCCTCCTCGCCGAGGCCCCGGAGCCCCCCGAGGCACCCGGGCCCGCGGAGTCCCCGGAGCCCCCTGTCGAGGGCTCCGGCTGGCTGCTGTCTCCGGATGAGTCGGACCTCGCCACCGATCCCGCGGTACTGCGGGCAGCCCTGGATGAGGCGGCTCGGTTGATCGAGGCGGCGGACAACTGCCGGTAGCCCTGAGCTCCCGCGGCTCGCTGAGCCGGCCCGGGCGTACAGCCCGATAATGGGCAGATGGCGAAGGCGAAGGCGAAGGCGAGGAACAAGCGGTCCGGGGGCGGGCGGTCGGTGCCGGAGGCCGTCGTCGTGGCGGTCGACGGGGGGCTCGCCGAGTTGATGCCCGACCGGGAGCGGGCGCGGGCCTGGACCCTGCTCATCGACGGTGCTCCGCAATCGCATGTCGACCTCGACGACCCCGCGTACCTGGACTTCGAGTACCAGCGGCGGCTCGGCCATGTCATCGACCTCGCCGCCCCGCCCGGCAGGCCCGTGCACGTCGTGCACCTGGGCGGCGGCGCTCTCACTCTCGCCCGCTATGTGGCCGCCACCCGCCCGCGCTCCACCCAGCAGGTCGTCGAGCGCGACGCGGCCCTCGTCCAACTGGTCCGCCGGGAGCTGCCGTTGCCACCGAACGCCCGGATCCGGGTGCGGTCCGTCGACGCCCGCGACGGGCTGGCCAAGGTGCCGGACGGCTGGGCGGACCTCGTCATCGCGGACGTGTTCAGCGGGGCGCGGACACCCGCCCATCTGACGTCGGCCGAATTCCTCGCCGACGTACGCCGGGTCGTCAAAGCCGGTGGCCTGTACGCCGCGAACCTCGCCGACGGCCCGCCCCTCGCGCACCTGCGTGGCCAGATCGCCACCGCGGCCGCTGTCTTTCCCGAGCTGGCCCTGGTCGCCGACCCGACGGTCCTGCGGGGCAAACGCTTCGGGAACGCGGTCCTCGTCGGCTCCGACCGGCCGCTGCCGGTCGCCGAACTGACCCGGCGCGCCGCCTCCGACCCGCACCCCGGACGGGTCGAGCACGGCCCGGCGCTGCTCGACTTCACCGGGGGAGCGACACCGGTCACGGACGCGGCAGCCGTGGCGTCCCCCGCGCCACCCCCTTCGGTCTTCCGCTGAGCGGCCCGGTGATGACGGCCCGTGGGCCGTAACAGCCCCGGCGCTTCTGGCAGTTGCCCCTCATCGATGCCGCGTCACAGCCATCTGACGACTCGCGTCGCCACGGCCGCGTACCCGATGCCGATCACCAAGGAGGCGAAGAGCGCCGACAGCGGGAAGTCCTCCCCGAAGTGGGGATAGACCTGGAAGTGCGTCAGGTAGATGTAGAGCGAGCTGCTCGCCAGGACGCCCGCGACCCGGTTGAGCGGGCCCAGGCTGGGCAGCGTCGGCACCCAGATCAGCAGCGTCAGCCCGGCCGCCACGAGAGCGGTGCGCAGCGGCTGGTCGTGGAACAGCCCCGGCATGGTGAGCAGGAGCACCGCCGTCAGCAGCGACCTCTGTCGCACGGTGGTCGCCCGCGCGGCCGCCCACCCCAGCGCGAACAGCCAGAAGACCACGGTGGGTCCCAGATGGAAGCGGGCGGGTGCCACCTCCGGCAGGTCGTACCGGCCGATCAGCCCGACCATCAGGAGAGCCAGCGGCACCCCGAACGTGTACCGCCGCTCCAACCGGTCCAGCCGCGGTACGGACATGAGCACGGCGAGGACGACCAGGAAGTAGACCAGTGCCTCCACGAACCAGTAGTGCCACTCGTGGCGCTCGGTCCCCTGGTCGAGCAGGCTGTTCAGCAGCAGGGCGTTGGCCGGGTCGTAGAGGCCGGTCAGCGCCACCGCGCAGCTGATCCACGCCACGCTCGGCACGACGACGCGGGCGATGCTGCGCCACAGGTGCCGCAGGCGCTCGCGGCGCTCGCCCCAGTCGAGATGGAAACGGGCGAAGTTGAAGCCCGCGACGCCGATCAGCACATGCGCGCTGCCCTGGAGGGAGAAGACGGGTATGTGCGAGGCGACGATCAGGACGATCCCCACGGCGCGCAGGGCGATGCCCGTCTCCAGGGAGCGACGGGTGTTCCAGGGGCGGGTGTGCCAAGAACGGGTGCTCCTGACCCGCCGGAGCCGCGGGGACTCCGGGGCCCGCGTACGCCCGTTCACGGGTGCTGCCAGGGCGCGTAGTTCACGGATCGGCTTCGTGTGCCAGTCGGTGGGCAGCCCGCCCAGTGCCTCCTCCAGCCGCAGGGACATCTCGACGTAGGAGAGCGAGTCGCCGCCCAGGCTCGCGAAGCTGCTGTCCTCGGTGACGTCGGTCCGGTCGAGGATCCCGGCGTACAGACGGCACAAGTCCCCGGCAGGTGCCCCGGCCGCTTCCTCCGGTGCGGGGCGTGTCAGCCGTCGTACGGCCGCGTAGTCGGGCTTGCCCGTGCCGAGCCGCGGGAGTTCGGCGAGGACCCGGACGCGTATCGCGCGCGCCGGGAGTCCGCACTCGGCGGCCACCAGTCGCCGCAGCCGGTCACTGTCGGCGGCCTCCTCACCGATCGCGCCCGGCGCGCCGAGCACGGCCAACGCCAGGGCGTCCCCGTCCCCCGCGCAGTACGCGGTGACCCCGTGCCGCTCCAGCAGCGCCTCGACGCGCTGGGGGTCGATCCGTAGACCGGCGATCTTCGCGAACCGGCTGCGGCGGCCCACGATCTCGTACAGCCCGTCGGGTGCGCGCCGGGCGAGGTCCCCCGTGTGCAGTTCCCGCACGGTCCGGCCGAGGCCGAGGTCGGCCGGGTTCTCGGCGTAGCCGAGCATCACGTTCGGTCCCGAGTAGACCAGTTCGCCGATCTCCGGATCATCCTGGTCGTCGACGGGCTGCAGCCGGAAGGAGCCGCCGGGGATCGGTACGCCGACGGCCTCGGGACGCTCCGTGGCGAGTTGCGGCGGCAGGTAGGCCATCCGTGCCGTCGCCTCGGTCTGTCCGTACATCACGAACATCTCCCAGCCGGACCGGCGCCCCAACTCCGCGTACCGCGCCACGCGTTCGGGTGCGAGTCGCCCGCCGGCCTGGGTGACGCGGCGCAGATGCGGCAGCCGCATCCCCTCGAAGCCGACCCGGTCGAGCAGGTCGAAGGTGTACGGCACGCCGGCGAGCGAGGTGCCGCGGGCGCGGCGGAACTCCTCCCAGAAGGCGGTGTCGGACACCGACCGCTCGGTGAGGATCAGTCCGGCGCCGCGCAGCAGATGGCTGTGAATGACGGACAGGCCGTAGCAGTAGTGCGGGGGCAGCGTGGTGGCCGCCCGGTCGGTGTCACGGATGCCGAGGTACGTGGCGATGGACTGGGCGTTGGCCTGCAGGTTCTGGTGCGAGAGCCGCACCAGTTTGGGCGAGCCGGTCGAGCCGGAGGTGCTCAGCAGCAGGGCCAGGTCCGGGTGGAGGGTGTGGCTGCTCGCGCGGCGCCGTTCGTCGAGGTCCCAACTGCCGTCGGCACCCGGCCGCGCCACCACGTCCGGGTCGTACGCGGTGGTCAGTGAGCGGATCGTGCTGTCGCTGTCGCCGGGGACGAGCAGGACGGGGTGGCCTGCGGAGAGGGCCGCCAGGTGAATGACGAGGGCGTCGGCCCGATTGGCTCCGGCCAGCAGCACCAGTCGGCGCACCGGTCCGAGGCGCTCGGCGGTGGCGGCCACCCGCTCGGCCAGCCGACGGTAGGAGAGCGTCTCCTGAGGGGTGATCAGGGCGACGCGGTCGCCGTGCGCCGCGAGGCCCCGCGCGAACGGCACGCCGTGCGGACGCACGACGGGCGGTCGGGGAAACGGCACCGAGCCGGGCGCGACGGGGGCCACGGGGGACGGGGCGGTCGACGGAGCCCGAAGAGTGGGCGGCGCCTGCAGGGGCCCGAAGGGGTCGATCACGGTGCGCGCCTTTCCGCAGCAGAGTCCGCCGGTAACACAGATCCCTTGACGGTTAGGCAAGGTTTACCTTATTCATAGCATGTTCACAGTTGGCTAAAAAGCATCGCTTCGCCGCTCGCTGACAGACGACGCGACCTGCGGCGTCGCGGCGAGCCATGCAGGAAGGCCCACCCATGCGACGCCCCCTGGCTGGCCGAATCACCGCGCTTGTCGCGGCCGGCCTCCTGCTGCCCGCCCTCGCCGCCTGCGGCTCCGACGACGACGGGAGCGGCCAGGGGAAGGGCGGCGACTCCGCCCTCGTCATCTACTCCGGCCGTAACGAGAAACTGGTCAAGCCGCTCCTCGACAAGCTGGAGAAGGCCGTCGGCACCAAGGTGGAGGTGCGCTACGGCGACAGCGCCGAACTGGCCGCCCAGATACTGGAGGAGGGCGAGCGCACCAAGGCCGGACTGTTCTTCTCCCAGGACGCCGGAGCGCTCGGCGCCCTCTCCAAGGAGGGCATGCTGGCGAAGCTCCCGCAGGCCCACCTGGACAAGGTCGACAAGGCCTACCGGAGCGGGGACGGCGACTGGGTGGGCACGTCCGGGCGCGTCCGCGTCATCGCGTACCACCCGGACAAGGTCGCCGAGGGCGAGGTCCCGGGCAGCGTCCACGACGTGGTGAAGCCCGAGTGGAAGGACAAGGTCGGCTTCGCGCCCACCAATGCCTCCTTCCAGGCCTTCGTCACCGGCATGCGCGTCCTGGAGGGCGACGACGCCACCCGTGAGTGGCTGAAGGCACTGAAGGACAACGGCGCCAAGACCTACGCCCACAACCTCGCCACCCTGGACGCCGTCGAGTCCGGCGAGGTCTCCCTCGGCCTGATCAACCACTACTACTGGTACGAGCGGGTCGCCGAGAAGGGCGAGGACAAGGTGGGCGCCAAGCTCCACTTCCTGCCCGGCAAGGACCCCGGCGCGCTGATCAACGTCGCCGGGGTGGGCATCCTCAAGGACGCCGGGCAGAGCGAGGCCGCGCAGAAGGCCGTCGACTTCCTGCTCTCGGAGGAGGCACAGACCTACTTCGCCGACAAGACGAAGGAGTACCCGCTGGCCGCGGGCGTCACCAGCACCGTCGAGGGCCTGCCGCCGTTCGACTCCCTCGAATCCCCCGACATCGACCTCGGCAAGCTGGAGTCCCTCCAGGAGACCCTGGCCATGCTCCAGGACGTCGGACTGGTCTGACGGCCGTGCCCAACACCCCGCGTTCCGCGCCGCGTTCTGCCGCAGAATCGGCCGCCGCCGGAGCATCCGCCCCGGCAAGGGCATCCGCTCCGGCAGGGCGCGGTCGGTTCCGTACGTTCCCTACGTTCCCTACGTTCCCTGCGTGTCATACGTTCCGTACGCGGACCGGGCGCAGACCACCCCTGGTCCTGCTCGTCCCCGCCGGTGTGGCCGCCCTCTTCGCCCTGCTCCCGCTCGGCTATCTCGCCGTCCGCGCCCTCGAACGCGGCCCCGGTTACGCCTGGGACGTCGTCGCCGACGCACGCACCCTGCACCTGCTCGGCCGCAGCCTCGGCCTCACCACCGTGGTCGTCGCGGCCAGCCTGGTGCTGGGGGTCTCGCTGGCCTGGCTCACCGTGCGCACCGACCTGCCCGGCGCCCGCGCCTGGTCGGTGCTGGCCACGCTGCCGCTGGCCGTGCCCAGTTACGTCGCCGCCTTCGCCTGGCTGTCCGCCGAGCCCTCACTCGCCGGGTTCGGCGGGGCCGCGCTGGCGCTGACCCTGGTCAGCTTCCCGTACGTCCATCTCCCGGTCGCCGTCGCGCTGAGCGGCATCGACCCGGCGCAGGAGGAGGCCTCGCGCTCCCTCGGCCATGGCCCGTCGGCCACCTTCCTGCGGGTGACCCTGCCGCAACTGCGACCGGCCGCGGCGGGCGGCGGGCTGCTCGTGGCGCTGTACGTGCTCTCGGACTTCGGTGCGGTCTCGCTGATGCGGTACGACACCTTCACCCGGGCCATCCACACGTCGTACCGCGCGTCCTTCGACCGCACCCCGGCCGCCGCGCTCAGTGTCGTGCTGGTGGTGATGACGGTGGTACTGGTCGCCGCCGAGACCCTTACGCGCGGACGCGCCGGACACGCGAGGACGGGTACGGGCACCGCCCGACCGGCCGTTCCGCTCCCGCTGGGCCGGTGGCGGCCGCTCGCACTGCTGTGGTGCGGCGCAGTGGCTGCCGTGGCCGTCGTCTTCCCCCTCGGCACCCTCGCGTACTGGCTGACCGCCGGCAGCTCGGCCGCCTGGGACCTGGGAGGGCTCGTCGACACCGCCTGGGCCACCCTCGGGGTCGCCGCCGCGGGCGCCGCCCTCACCACGGTCCTTGCCCTGCCGGTCGGGGTGATCGCCGCCCGGCACCGGGGCCGGGGCGCGCGCCTGCTGGAGCAGGCGGCGTACGCGGGCCACGCGCTGCCCGGCATCACGGTCGCGCTCTCCCTGGTCTTCTTCGCGGTCCGCTACGCATACCCCCTGTACCAGCAACTCCCGCTCCTGGTCTGCGCGTACGCGGTCCTCTTCCTGCCGGTCGCGGTGGCCGCCACGCGCGCCGCCGTGCTCCAGGCGCCGCCCGTGCTGGAAGATGTGGCCCGGTCGCTGGGGCGGCGGCCGTGGCAGGTCCTGCGCGAGGTGACCGTGCCCCTGGCAGCGCCCGGAGTGGCGGCCGGAGCCGCCCTCACCTTCGTCGTCTGCATGAAGGAACTCCCGGCGACCCTCCTTCTGCGCCCCACCGGCATGGACACCCTCGCCACCCGCCTCTGGACCGAGACGGGTGCCGGATCCTTCGCCGCGGCGGCCCCCTACGCGGCAGCGCTGATCCTGCTCGCCGCCGTCCCCTCGTATCTCCTGGGCAGGCACCGGACATGACGGACACGAACGAACTGCACGTCGAAGGGCTCACCAAGTCGTACGGGGACGGCGACCCCGTCGTCCTGCGCGGGCTCGACCTGACCGTGCCGACCGGCGCCCTGGCCGCCGTTCTCGGCCCCTCCGGCTGCGGCAAGACCACCCTGCTGCGCATCGTCGCCGGCTTCCTGCGTGCCGACGCGGGCACGGTCCGGGTGGGCGACCGCGTCCTGACCGGCCCGGCCGCGGGCGTCTCTGTGCCGCCCGAGCGGCGCCGCATCGGCATCGTCCCGCAGGAGGGCGCGCTGTTCCCGCATCTGAGCGTGGCGCACAACGTGACCTTCGGCCTGAAGGGTGTGGACCGCCCCGAGCGACGCCGTCGCGCCGAGGAGATGCTGGAACTGGTCGGCCTGGCCGGCTACGGCGACCGCATGCCGCACGAACTGTCGGGCGGCCAGCAGCAACGCGTCGCACTGGCACGGGCGCTCGCCCCGCGCCCCCAACTGGTTCTGCTGGACGAGCCGTTCAACGCGCTCGACAGCGCACTGCGGGCGGGAGTGCGGGCGGACGTACGGACGGCGCTGCGCGCGACGGGAGCCACGGCCGTACTGGTCACCCACGACCAGCAGGAGGCCCTGTCCACCGCCGACCTCGTCGCCGTCGTCCGCGACGGCCGCGTCGCCCAGTGCGACACCCCGCAGGACCTCTACCGGCGCCCCGCCGACCCCTGGGTCGCCGGTTTCGTCGGCGACGCCGTCCTCCTCCCCGGCACGGTCGACACCGACGGCACGGTGCGTACGGCGCTGGGCACCGTACCCCTGTTCGCCCTGCCCGAAGGCCCGCGCACCGGCATGGTCCTGCTCCGCCCGGAACAGCTCCGGCTGACCGGCCCCACCGCGCAAGGCGCGGTCCGGGGCACGGTGACCGACGTCTGCTTCTACGGCCACGACGCCATGGTCACCGTCGCCGTCGACGGCCATGCCACCCCGGTCGGCATCCGCGTCGCGGGACCACTGCGAGTGCGGCCGGGGGAGGAGACGGGGGTGCGGGTTGCTGGTGAGGGGGTGCTGCATCCAGAGGGGGGCGCGCTGGAACGGCAGAGGTAGGAGGGGTCCGCCGCCAGAGTCAGCCTCTCTCTCCCGGAAGGGACGGCCGAGGCGATTCGCCGGCGGGTCGGCAAGCGCGAGTTTTCAGCGTTCATCACGGAGGCGGTGGAGCGGGAGCTCCGCGGTCAGATCCTGGATGAGTACCTGGCCGACTACCGCCTCAGCAATGCTGATCAGTGCCGGCTTGCACGGCCACAAGTACGCGATCGATGCCGCCGTGGCCGAAATGGCGCTGCGGCAGCGCCGCCCGGTGGTCATGCTGACCTCGGACATCGACGACATGGCCAAGCTCTGCGGGGACAGGGTGCGCCTGGTCGCCGTGTAGCCGAGGCCTCGCCCGGTAGCGACGTGTCGTGACTAGAGCGCCGGCGGCAGAGGGCGGCGGGCTCACGCAGGGTGACTTTCTGAATGGCGAGGGGCGCGGCACCCCCCTCAGGCGCCGCGCCCCATCCCCCGTTCCCCCGTATTACGGGTCTATTCCGTTGCCTCAGTTCTCTTCAGTGGTCACGTCGGGCAGTGCCCCCGACCGAGCCGCCTGCCCGTACCAGAGGGCGCTCGACTTCGGGGTGCGGGCCAGCGTCGAATAGTCCACGTACACCGCGCCGAAACGCTTGCCGTAGCCGTAGGACCACTCGAAGTTGTCCAGGAGGGACCAGAGGTAGTAGCCGCGGACGTCCGCGCCGTCGGCGATCGCGCGGCGCACCGCCGACAGATGGCCGTGCAGGTAGGCGATCCGCTCGGGGTCGTGGACGCGGCCCTCCGGGTCGGGCTTGTCGTCGTACGCCGCGCCGTTCTCCGTCACATACAGCGGCAGGCCCGGGGCCTCCCTCGCGTAGCGCATGATCAGTTCGTGGAGGCCGGTCGGGTCGATCGTCCAGCCCATCTCCGTACGGTCGCCCGGGGTCTGATGGAACATCACATCGTCGGCGGCCGGCCAGGGCGAGTACGCGCTCGCGCCGTGGCCGTCCGCGCGCGGGCCCTTCGGCGCCGCCTCCGCGGCCGAAACCAGCGCCGGCGTGTAGTAGTTCAGGCCGAGTGCGTCCAGCGGCTGGTTGATCGTCTCGAGGTCGCCGTCGAGGACGTACGACCAGTCCGTGACCGAGGACGTCGCTTCGAACAGGGTCTCGGGGTACGCGCCGTGCAGCATCGGGCCGTGGAAGATGCCGTTCGCCAGGTCGTCGATCCGCTGCTTCGCCGCCACATCCGCGGGATCGTCCGAAACCGTCCTGATCGTTGAGGAGTTGAGGCTCACCGCGATCGTGTTGCGGGCGGGCATCGCAGCGCGCAGCGCCGAAGTTCCCAGGCCGTGCGCCAGGTTCAGGTGATGGGCCGCCTTCAGGGACGCCGCCGGGTCCGTCCGGCCCGGGGCGTGCACCCCGGAGCCGTACCCCAGAAAGGCGCTGCACCACGGCTCGTTGAGGGTCATCCACTGCTCGACGCGGTCGCCGAGCGCCTCGCCGACGATCTGCGCGTACTCAGCGAAGCGGTACGCCGTGTCGCGCTCCGGCCAGCCGCCCGCGTCCTCCAGGTCCTGCGGCAGATCCCAGTGGTAGAGGGTGAGGGCCGGTTTGATGCCGCGCGCGAGCAGCTCGTCCACCAGCCGGCGGTAGAAGTCCAGGCCGCGCTGGACCGCGGGGCCGCGGCCCGTCGGCTGCACGCGCGGCCAGGACACCGAGAAGCGGTACGCGGACAGGCCCAGCTCCGCCATGAGGGCCACGTCGTCGCGGTAGCGGTGATAGTGGTCGACAGCGATGTCACCGGTCTCGCCACCGGCCGTCTTGCCGGGAGTGTGGCTGAAGGTGTCCCAGATCGAGGGCGTGCGGCCGTCCTCCCGCACCGCCCCCTCGATCTGGTACGCGGAGGTGGCGGCCCCCCAGAGGAAGGTGGACGGGAAGGTCACGGGCTCAGACATGGAAGCGCTCCCATAGAGGTCGTGGGGACCGACGGGTAGGAGGGGGGAAGGATGGGCGGGGCCGGGGCGGCGATGGCCCGGCCCCGTAGGGCGGCGGCGCGGCGGGTCAGCCCTTGATGGCGCCCTGCATGATCCCGCCCACGATCTGCTTGCCGAACAGGAGGAAGGCGATGAGCAGCGGCAGTGTGCCGAGCAGCGCGCCCGCCATGATCACTGCCTGGTCGGGGACGTAGCCGGTGCCGAGGGAGTTGAGCGCCACCTGCACGGTCGGGTTCTGCTGGTTGAGGGCGATGATCGGCCACAGGAAGTCGTTCCAGGCGAACACGAAGGTCAGCAGGCCGAGCACGGCCATCGCCGGCCGCGCCGCGGGGAAGACCACGTGCCATACGACCCGCAGACTGCTCGCGCCGTCCACGCGTGCCGCCTCGATCAGCTCGGTGGGCAGTGCCTGCACCAGGTACTGCCGCATGAAGAAGGTGCCGAAGGCGGTGCACAGCGTCGGCAGGATGACCGTCTGCAGCTGGTTGGACCAGCCGAGGTCGGACATCCACAGGTACAGCGGTACGACGGCCAGCTGCGGCGGGATCATCATCGTGCCGATGGTCAGCAGCAGCAGCGCGCTGGAGAACCGGAACCGCAGCTTGGCGAAGGCGAACCCGGCGAGTGTGGAGAACACCACCGTGCTGACGGTGATGGCGGACGCGACGAACGCCGTGTTGAACATCGCGGTGCCGAGCGAGGCCTCTTCCCAGGCGGTCTCCAGGTTCTTGAACAGGTTCCCGCCGAACCACAGCGGCGGCGGCGCCTGCGCGAGCCGGGAGTCGGTGCGGGAGGCCGCGATCGCCGTCCACACCAGCGGCGCCAGCGAGATCAGCGCGAAGAGGGTGAGGATGATGTACGTGACCGGTCCCGCGTGCAGCTGCTTGCCCGCGCCGAGGATCCGGGGACGCCGGGAGCCCCGCTTCTCCGCCTGAGGGAGCGTCAGATCGCTTGTCGTCATTGGGTTTTCCTCAGGCGTCGGGTGACCACCAGATTGATCACGGCGATGATCACAAGGATCAGGAACATCGACCAGGCGATCGCGGACGCCTTGCCGAGGTTGCCGACGATCCAGCCCTGGTCGTACATGTACAGGCCGAGCGTCTGGAACTGGTGGGCGGATCCGCCCTTCGAACCACTGACCCCGCCGAACAGCAGGGCCTCGCCGAAGAGCTGCGTCCCGCCGATCGTGGAGACGACCACCGTGAACAGGATCGTCGGCCGCAGCATCGGGATCGTCACATGGCGGAACTGCTGCCAGCGGCCCGCGCCGTCCAGGGCCGCCGACTCGTAGAGGTCGCTGGGGATCGCCTGCATCGCCGCGAGGTAGATCAGCGCGTTGTAGCCGGTCCAGCGCCAGATCACGATCGTGGACACGGCGAACTTCGAACCCCAGTCGGACTCACGCCAGTTGACCGGGTTGATCCCGACGGAGTCGAGGAGCCAGTTGATCATGCCGCCGTCCCAGGAGTACAGCAGCACGAACACCAGCGTGGCCGCCGCCACCGAGGTCGCGTACGGGGTGAGCATCACGACCCGCCACACGGTCGAGCCGCGCAGCTTGTAGTTGAGCAGGTGCGCCAGCCCGAGCGCCATCATCAGCTGCGGCACGGTCGAGATCACGCCGATGACGAAGGTGACCCACAGGGAGTTCCAGAAGAAGTCCGAGGACAGCAGGTTCTGGTAGTTGTCCAGCCCCGCCCAGGTCTGCTTGTCCAGGTCGGCCAGCTGCACGTTGTGCAGCGAGTACCAGGCCGTGTACAGCAGAGGGACCAGTGAGAAGGCCCCGAACACGATGAAGAAGGGGGAGATGAAGGCGTACGGCGACGCCTTCATGTCCCAGCGGTACAGCCGGCTGCGCCAGGAGCTGTCGCCCGGCGGTGGCGTACCGCGACCCTGAGCGCCCCGGGCCGCGCCCGGCTGATTGCCGGGCGCGGCGTCGGCACTCGTCGCGGGTTGCGCGAGAGCCTGCTTGGAGCTGGTCACTGGCCGAGCACGTCCTTGATCTCCTTGGTGGCCGCCTCCCAGCCCTGGTCAGGGGTCTTCCCCTTCTGCTCGACCTGGAGGATGCCCACGTCGGTGATCGAGGTGCCGATCGGCTGGTCCTTGACGCCCAGGTACTGCGTCGGGCTGGTCTTCGCCGCGTCGGAGAAGATCTGGGTGAGCGGCGCGTCAGAGAAGTATGCCGTGGTCTCGGCCTTCGGCTTCAGGGTCGCGTACGCCGACGGGGTCGACGGGAAGCTGGCCTGCTTGGCGAAGACCTTCGCCTGCTGCTCCGGCGCGGTCAGCCACTTCGCGAGCGCGATGGCTTCCTTCTGGTGCTTGCTCGCCGTCGGCACGCCGATGAAGGAACCGCCCCAGTTGGACGCGGTCGGTGCCGCCGCCACGTCCCACTTGCCGTTGCCGGACTCACCGGCCTTCTGCTGGATGTAGCCGATCATCCACGCCGGGCAGGCCACCGTCGCGAAGCTGCCCTTGGCGTAGGCCTGCTCCCAGGGCTTGTCGAACTGCTTCAGCTTCGCCGACATGTCGCTGGTCGCGACCTCCATCGCGACGTCCCAGGACTTCTTCACGCCCTCGGACTTGTCCCAGACGACGTTGCCGCCCTTGTCGTAGTACCGCTCGCTGAAGCCGCCCGCCACGGCGTTGTAGACCGAGGAGGCGGAGTCCACGTACTTGGTGCCCTTCGGCGCCTTCTTCATGTACTCCTTGCCGAGGTCGACGTACTTGGCCCAGTCGCCCTTCCACAGCTCGGCGAGCTTGGCGCGGTCCGTCTCCAGGCCGGCCTTCTTGAAGAGGTCCTTGCGGTAGCAGACCGCCATGGGACCGACATCGGTGCCGAGCCCGATCGTCTTGCCGTCCTTGGTCGTGGCCTGCGCGGTCTTCCAGTCCAGCCACTGGGACTTGTCGACCTCCTTGCCGAGGTCGACGAACTTGTCGGCCTGCGTCTGCACGGCCTCGGTGATGTTGCCGACCTCGATCGCCTGGATGTCGTCGGTACCGGAACCGGCCTGCAGACGGGTCAGCGTCTTGGGCCAGTACACGTCGGTACGGGTGGTGACGTTCTCCTTGATGGCGATGTCCGGGTGCAGCTTCATGTACTCGTCGTAGAGGCCGGACTGCTTGTAGCCGAATTCACCGAAGGTACCGACGGTTATCGTCGTCTTGCCGCTGCTGTCGCCACCGCCGTCCGACGAAGAGCCGTCGTCCGAGTCCTCGGCACAGCCGGCCAGCAGTCCCGTGGCCAGCGCGGCGACCGCCGTGAGGGCCACCAGCCGGCGGGACCGGCGGGTACTCGTGCGCATTGCGTCCTCCTGTTGCCTGACGTGCCGACCCCCCGGCCAACTGCACTGTTGGGCCCGTTATCTAGCTGCGGCTCGGGCGGGGAACGTGCGGGATGTGTATGTGCCAGGTACTGTGGGAGCGCTCCCACCAGTGATGTATTGAAGACTCGTTGGTTCGTGCGGGGGTGTCAAGGGCGAAGGCAGGGAGATATGTCTTCAGTTATCGGGCTGTTAGCTGACGCCGTGAACGAGGGTCGAAGGCCACCGGGAACCGGCCGGGCGAACCTTCACAGGATGGCGGATCACTCTGCGTCGGGCGACGGAGGACCGGTCCGCGGACACGTCGGACAGCAGGTCGCGGGGCATCTCGCGATCTGATGCGAGGCATCGAACAGGGATCAAGGCTGTTAGATTCCAGGCCGAACGCGGTGTGATGAGAGGCGGACCATGGCAGTCCACGGAGCGCGGAGCCGGAGCGGCAAGCGGCCGACCCTCGAAGAGGTCGCCGCGCGAGCCGGAGTGGGGCGCGGCACGGTTTCCCGGGTGATCAACGGCTCGCCGCGGGTCAGCGACGCCACGCGCGCGGCCGTCGAGGCGGCGGTGGCGGAACTCGGCTACGTGCCCAACACGGCGGCCCGCGCCCTCGCCGCCAACCGCACGGACGCGATCGCGCTGGTCGTCCCCGAGCCCGAGACCCGGTTCTTCGCGGAGCCGTACTTCTCGGACATGCTGCGGGGCGTGGGCGCGGCCCTGTCGGACACGGAGATGCAGCTCCTGCTGATCTTCGCGGGCAGTGACCGGGAGCGGCGTCGGCTGGCCCAGTATCTGGCGGCCCACCGGGTCGACGGCGTCCTGCTGGTCTCGGTGCACGCGGACGATCCGCTCCCCGACCTGCTGGAACAGCTGGAGATCCCGGCGGTGATCAGCGGCCGCAGGTCCGCCGAGGAGACGCTGCCGTCCGTCGACTCGGACAACTACGGCGGCGGCCGTGCCGCGGTGGAACACCTGCTCGCCCGGGGGTGCCGCACCGTGGCCCATATCGCGGGACGCCTCGACGTCTTCGGCGCCCAGCGCCGCATCGACGGCTACCGCGACGCGCTGCGCGACGCGGGCCGGGAGGTGGACGAGGACCTGATCGTCCCGGGTGACTTCACGGAGGAGGGCGGCCGCCGCGCGATGACGGAACTGCTCGACCGCCACCCCGTCGTGGACGCGGTCTTCGCCGGCTCCGACGTCATGGCCGCCGGCGCCCGCCAGGTTCTGCGCGAGGCCGGCCGCCGCATTCCCGACGACGTGGCCCTCGTCGGCTACGACGACTCCGCCATCGCCCGCCATATGGACCCGCCCCTGACCAGCGTCCGCCAGCCGATAGAGGAGATGGGCCGCGCGATGCTCGACCTGCTGCTCGGCGAGATAGCGGACCGCCGTCCGGCGGCCTCACGGGGCCTGGAGAAGCGTCAGGTCGTACTGCCGGCGAAGCTGATGGCACGCGCCTCTTCGTGAGGCGCGCGGGAACGGGGCTGTGTTCCTGTGGTGTTCCCATGGTGTTCCCGTGGGAACGGCAACGGACAAGGCCCGACCTGCTTTCGCAGGTCGGGCCTTGATCATCCAGGGTGAGTGACGGGACTTGAACCCGCGGCATCCTGGACCACAACCAGGTGCTCTACCAGCTGAGCTACACCCACCATGACCGGTGGTTGTCCGCGTGGACTTCCCGACCGGCCAAGAAAAAGTGTACAGGGTCCGAAGGGGTGCTCGCGCCCGCCTTTCGCGGGGCGTCAACTCGCGGGCAGGACGTGTTTCGCGGCGATCGTACGGGCCGTGTCCGAGTCCGGTCCCGGCTGCGGGACGAAGATCGCCTCGCGGTAGTAGCGGAGTTCGGCGATGGATTCGCGGATGTCCGCCAGGGCTCTGTGGTTGCCGTTCTTCTCCGGGCTGTTGAAGTACGCCCGGGGATACCAGCGGCGGGCCAGTTCCTTGATGGAGGAGACATCGACGATCCGGTAGTGGAGGTAGTCCTCCAGGGTCGGCATGTCGCGCAGCAGGAAGCCACGGTCCGTGCCCACCGAGTTGCCGCACAGCGGAGCCTTGCCCGGCTCCTTGACGTGCTCCCGTACGTAGGCCAGGACCTGCTCCTCGGCGTCCGCCAGTGTCGTACCGGCGGCCAGTTCGGAGAGGAGGCCCGAGGCGGTGTGCATCGTGCGCACCACCTCCGGCATGGTCTCCAGGGCCGCGTCCGGCGGGCGGATCACGATGTCCACCCCTTCCCCGAGCACATTCAGCTCGGAGTCGGTGACCAGCGCGGCCACCTCGATGAGCGCGTCGTCGGACAGCGAGAGGCCGGTCATCTCGCAGTCGATCCACACCATGCGATCGTTCATATGTCTCACCCTACGGCCCGTGGCCGCGGGCGGGCAGGCACGGGACCAGCGCTTGAGCGAAGCGGGGCGGGCGACGGTCCTCCGACCACGCCGCACCCCGCCTCACGCGGTGAGCCTCATCCCCGGCTCACCACCATGTCTCCACGGCTCTCTACTGAGCGCTCCGCTGCCCCGGCACACTCGGCCGCCCGTGCAGGTACAGCTCCGTCGCGCCCTTCGCCGGGTCCGTGGACAAGGACGCGGTCGGACCCACGGCGTGCGCCGCGGCCGTGCGGCGCGACTGGAGGGGTACGGGGGCGTCCTGATGAACCGGTGGCGGCGAGCCGTCCGGGTCCGACGGCTTGTCGGACTGCGGGCGCCGGGCGCGATAGGCGGCCCGGTACGCGGCGGGGGACGAGCCGAGCTGACGGCGGAAGTGGCCGCGCAGGGCCACCGGGGAGCGGAAGCCGCAGCGGCCCGCCACCTCGTCCACCGAGTAGTCCGACGTCTCCAGCAGCCGCTGCGCCTGGAGCACCCGCTGCGTGATCAGCCACTGCAGAGGGGCGCTCCCGGTGAGAGAGCGGAAGCGGCGGTCGAACGTACGCCTGCTCATGTACGCGCGTGCCGCCAGCGTCTCCACGTCGAACTGTTCGTGGAGGTGCTCCAGTGCCCAGGCGACGACCTCCGCGAGCGGGTCGGCGCCGATCTCCTCCGGTAAAGACCGATCGAGATAGCGCTCCTGGCCGCCGCTGCGCCGGGGCGGCACCACCAGGCGGCGGGCCAGTGCTCCGGCGGCTTCGTTGCCGTGGTCCGTCCGCACGATGTGCAGACAGAGGTCGATGCCCGCGGCCGTACCCGCCGAGGTCAGCACGTCGCCGTCGTCCACGAACAGCTCGCGGGGATCGACGTGGACGGACGGATAGCGCTTCGCCAGCGTCGGCGCGTACATCCAGTGGGTGGTCGCGGGACGGCCGTCCAGCAGTCCGGCCGCGGCCAGTACGAAGGCGCCGGTGCACAGCCCGACTATGCGGGCCCCCTCCTCATGGGCCCGGCGCAGGGCGTCGAGCGCCTCCTGGGGCGGTGGCGCGGTGATCGACCGCCAGGCCGGCACGACGACGGTGCCCGCCCTGGAGATCGCCTCCAGCCCATGGGGCGCGGTCAGTTCGAGTCCCCCGGTCGTCCGCAGGGGCCCTTCCTCCCCCGCGCAGACAAGCAGCCTGTAGCGCGGCACGCCGGCGTCCTGGCGGTCGATCCCGAACACCGACAGTGGTATGGAACTCTCGAAGATGGGGCCGCCGCTGAACAGCAGCACCGCGACGATCTCCTTGCGGCGTCGCCCGGAAAGTTTCCGGGCCGCGGCTTCCGGCGCGGCAGTGGAGTCGTGGCTCATACTGCTAAGCCCCCCTCGGTGGTCGCGGCTCCTCGGTTGTGTCGCTCCTGCACGTTTCCCCTCGGTCCTGCACGAGTCCCCCGCCGTAAGACAGTCAAGATCGAATCTACTGTGTCCAGTGGTGCCTGGGTGACCAGTTCGGCACACGGCACATTGTCGACATGGCAACTTGGCGTGAAGCATTCGATCACGAAGCGTTGCACTCGTGGGTCCTACAGGGAAGTGCGCCTCGTCCGCGTGGCTGGTCCCCGTAGGGTGCGGGCGCCCTTAGGGCCCCTTTCAGTGCAGGTCGAACGGGGGTTGATGACCCCTTCGGCCAAGTAATGCGCGGCTCCCAGAAGTTGGCTGAAAACCGATGGGTCCTTGCGCGCAAACCGGTCAGTCAACCGGCGTGCGTCCCCGGGAGTACAGGCACCTCCTGCGTGCTCCCGCGCCGACCCCGCCGCGCCGCCGGCGACGCGGCGTCCGCTCCTCGTTCAGCAGACGAGGCGTGCCCCGCTCGGAGCGCCTCAGCAGGACCCGGCACGCCCCGGTCACCGCGGCCAGGCCGAGGGCCGCGCCTGCCGCGCCGGCCAGGGAGGTCCCGTACCCGACGAGCACCGCGGGCACCAGGACGCAGCTGAAGGCCGCCCAGCGGATCACATCGCTCACCGTGTCCTGTGCGGCGGGTGTCCCGGAGGAGGGCCGGGGTGCGGTCGAGGGTCCGGGCACGGTGGGGCTCCCTGGGGCGGCGGGTTACGGGGGTTCAACGCATGGCCGACCGGCCGGTCACGGTGGTGGGCCGGTCACGGCCGGCGGTCGGGGGCGGCCGGGGACGCGATGAGCGGGGTGAAGCCCAGCGGAACCCTGTGCAAACCGCCTGTACGTGGCAGCAACCATTGCGTTGCGGGCGCTCTCTCGTGCATGCTCCGGGGAACCCTCCCGCGGTGAGTGCGGGATCTGGGCAGAGGAGGCGTGCCGCCGTACCCTTGGGGGTATGGGGTTGGGAAGATGATTCCCGGACACAGCTCCGTAGCACCTGTCGTCCCACCCACGAGGATCAAAACGCCGAGACACTCATGGCCGGACAAGAATTCTTCGATCCCGCGCACCGCAAGCGCCCCGTCGCCGACCCCAAGGCGGCCGAGCCCTCGGCGGAGGAACAAACACGTCAGTCCTGCGATCCGGCGTTCAAGCACGGTGTCGTCGTCGGCTTCGACGGCTCGACGTCCAGTGAACGCGCCCTCGCCTACGCGATCGGGATGGCGCATCGCTCCGGCTCCGGCCTGATCATCGTGCACGTCGCCAACCGGCTGCCGACCACGGTGTGGGCGGGCTGTGAGCCCCCGGTCTTCGTCGATGTTCCGGACCACCGCACCGAGGTGCTCGGGCTTGAACTCGCCTGTGCGGAATACCTGTCCGAAGTGCCGTGGATCCTTGTCGAGCGCGGCGGCGACATCTGCCACGAACTCGAGGAGGTCGGGCGGGAGTACGAGGCGGACGCGATCGTCGTCGGCACCACGCACGGCATCGTCGGGCGGATCTTCGGCTCGGTCGCGGGGCGGCTCGCGAAGCGCGCACAGCGCCCGGTGATCGTCATTCCGTGACCCCCGCGCCCGCGCCCGCGCGCGAGCGCACCCGGCCCGTTCTCGACGCCTCCGGCGTTGCCATTCCGTAACTCGCCGTTGTCCCAGGTGAGACGAGCCGCCGCGAGCGTCAACCTCCTTCTGTACGTGGACAAATCTACTGGCGCGTAGAGGTGGTTTGTGCCCTTGTGAAGGGTACAAACCGTTCGCCGGTCGACGGACATACGACCGGCACCTCACCGCACCACCGCACGTGCATGAAGGGAGCCCGCCGTGGACAACGACGTCTCTGCGGGAAGCACCACCACGACACTTGGTCATCTCGCCCTCGGAGTCACCCTGCTGGCCTTCGGCCTCGGTCACACCGAAGTGATCGACGGCGTGACAGCCGGGGACGCCGTCTCGCTCGCCACCTACGTCGGTGGCATCGCGCTCTTCGTCGCCGGTCTCCTCGCGCTGCGCGACCGCGACGCGTTCACGGGTACGGCGTTCGCCGGGCTCGGGGCGTTCTGGTTCACCTGGGGCGTCGGCGCGGACACCCAGGTCACGGACAACGCGGCCGGGCTGTTCCTGCTGCTCTTCGCGCTCGTCGCGCTCAGCCTGACCGTCGGTGCGTCCGGTGGTGCCACCCTCACACGCGGGGCGTACGGACTGCTCTTCGTCGCCCTTCTCCTCCTCGCCGTCGCGCGGTTCGGCGACTCCGAAGCGCTCACCAGGGCCGGTGGCTGGTTCGCGGCGGCGTCCGGCCTGATGGCCTGGTACGCGGCGACGGCGGCCCTGGCCCACTGGCCGACGGCACTGCCGCGAGGACGCGCTGCCGGCCGGGGGGTGACGGCCACCGGCTGAGGCAGCCGCGAGCCGGGGTTTGGGCGGCCCCGGCTCCTGAAAAAGAACGGCTCTCCGTGTGCGGGTGGCACACACGGAGAGCTGTTCTGTGAGCGGCGCCGGTGGATTTACTCCACCGTCACCGACTTGGCGAGGTTGCGCGGCTTGTCGATGTCCCGGCCCAGGGCCAAGGCCGTGTGGTAGGCGAGGAGTTGGAGGGGGATGCCCATCAGGATCGGGTCGAGCTCGTCCTCGTTCTTGGGGACGACGATCGTCTGGTCGGCCTTCTCCTGCTCCCGGTGGGCGACCGCGAGGATCTTGCCGCTGCGGGCCTTGATCTCCTCCAGGGCCGCGCGGTTCTTCTCCAGGAGGTCGTCGTCGGGGACGATCGCCACGGTGGGCAGCGCGGGCTCGATCAGCGCGAGCGGGCCGTGCTTCAACTCCGAGGCGGGATAGGCCTCGGCGTGGATGTACGAGACCTCCTTGAGCTTCAGCGAGGCCTCACGGGCCACCGGGTAGCCGCGTACACGGCCGATGAAGAGCATCGAGCGGGCCTCGGCGTAGTCCTCCGCCAGCTTCTTGATGTCCGCCTCCTGCTCCAGCATCTCGGAGATCTGGCCGGGCAGCCTGCGCAGGCCCTCGATGATCCGCTTGCCGTCGGAGACCGACAGGTCGCGGGTGCGGCCGAGGTGCAGCGCGAGCAGAGCGAAGGCGACCGTGGTGTTGGTGAAACACTTGGTGGACACCACGCACACCTCGGGGCCGGCGTGCACGTACATGCCGCCGTCGGCCTCGCGGGCGATCGCAGAACCGACCACGTTCACGATGCCGAGGACCCGCGCGCCCTTCCGCTTCAGCTCCTGCACGGCTGCCAGTACGTCGTACGTCTCACCGGACTGGGACACCGCGACGTACAGCGTGTCGGGGTCGACGACCGCGTTGCGGTAGCGGAACTCGGAGGCCGGCTCGGCGTCCGCGGGGATACGGGCCAGCTCCTCGATCATCTGGGCGCCGATCATGCCCGCGTGGTACGAGGTGCCGCAGCCGAGGATCTTCACCCGGCGGATCTTGCGGGCCTCGCGGGCGTCCAGGTTCAGGCCGCCCAGGTGCACGGTGGAGAACCGGTCGTCGATGCGGCCGCGCAGCACCCGGTCCACGGCGTCGGCCTGCTCGTGGATCTCCTTGTGCATGTACGTGTCGTGGCCGCCCATGTCGTACGACTCGGCCTCCCACTCCACGGTGGTCGGCTCGGCGGTCGTACGGGTGCCCTCGGTGGTGTACGTACGGAAGTCGTCGGCCTTGAGGGTCGCCATCTCGCCGTCGTCGAGGGTGACGATCTGGCGGGTGTGCGCGACGAGCGCGGCGACGTCGGAGGCGACGAACATCTCCTTCTCGCCGATGCCGAGGACGACCGGGGAGCCGTTGCGGGCCACCACGACGCGGTCGGGGAAGTCGGCGTGCATGACGGCGATGCCGTACGTGCCCTCGATGACGCGCAGCGTCTCGCGGACCTTGTCCTCCAGCTTCACGGCCTGCGAGCGGCCGATGAGGTGGGTGAGGACCTCGGTGTCGGTCTCGGAGAGGAACTCGACGCCGTCGGCCTCCAGCTTCCTGCGCAGGTCGGAGGCGTTGTCGATGATGCCGTTGTGGACGACGGCGACCTTGCCCTCGGCGTCCAGGTGCGGGTGCGCGTTCACGTCGGATGGCGCGCCGTGCGTGGCCCAGCGGGTGTGGGCGATGCCGGTGGTGCCCTTGAACCGGGCGGGGACCTTCGCCTCCAGGTCGCGGACCCGCCCCTTGGCCTTGACCATCTTGAGGCCGGGCGTCTTCGGGCTGGTCACGACGATGCCCGCCGAGTCGTATCCCCGGTACTCGAGGCGCTGCAGTCCTTCGAGGAGGAGCGGTGCCACATCACGCCTGCCGATGTATCCCACGATTCCGCACATACGTTCCCTCGGTTCCCCTCTGTCGTTCGTTCGGCTCTGTCGTCCGGCGGTCAGCCGTAGACGATGCGGCGCAGCTGTCTGAGCGTGAGCTCGGGCGGCGCGACCGCGCGGTACTTCAGGTCCGCCGCGATCCGTTCGAAGATCGCCGAGTTCACCAGGCCCTGGGCCTGGAGCTCTCGGTGGCGGCGACGGACGTAGTCCTCCGTCGTCTCGTCGAAGTAGGCGAGCACATCCTGGATCACGCGCAGCGCCTCGCCCCGGCTCAGGGCCGAGGAGCGCGTCAGGTGATCAACAAGGTCATCGTGCACCCGTCGATCCTGAGGTAAAGCGCGAGTAATCGCAAGAATCCTGCCCGATATCGGGCACATGACTGTTGAAACTCTCATGGGAGGCTGTTCGGAACCCGTTCATTCTGTGGCCCGCAGGGCGAAGGGTGCGGGGAGGACCTTTCGGGCCATGAACATTCCCCGCATGGGTGTCCCGGAGAAACTGGCCGAGCGGATGAGCCTGGCCGAGCAGCACGAGTATCTGCGCGCCAGATTCTCCCGGCGAACGATGATCAGAGGCGGTGCCGTCACCCTGGGCGCCGTCGTGGGCGGCGCCTTCGTGCCGGGCGCGACCGCCGAGGCGGCGGTTCCGAGTCAGACGACGCGCACCGATGAGGTCGACGGTTCCCTCGTCGCTCCCCTCGGCCGCCACCTCGCCTACGGTGCCGACCCGCGCACCGAGATGACCGTCTCCTGGCAGGTCCCCGTCGCGGTGCGGAAGCCGTACATCCGCATCGGTGCCCACCCGTGGGACCTCTCGCGCAAGATCGAGGCCGAGGTCAGGACGCTCTTCACCCCGGCCGGCGTCGGCGCGAGCGGCAACCACACCCAGTACTACCTGCACGCCCGGCTCACGGGTCTGCGCCCCGGCAGTACCTACTACTACGGCGTCGGCCACGACGGCTTCGACCCGGCGGCCCCGCATCTCGCGGGCACGATCGGCACCTTCACCACCGCGCCCGCGTACGCCGAGCCGTTCACCTTCACCGCCTTCGGCGACCAGGGCGTCAGCTACCACGCGCTGGCCAACGACAGCCTGATCCTCGGTCAGAACCCGGCCTTCCACCTGCACGCGGGCGACATCGCGTACGGCGACCCGACGGGACAGGGCAAGACCTCCGACACCGGCTTCGACTCGCGCGTCTGGGACCAGTTCCTCGCCCAGACCGAGTCGGTCGCCAAGCAGGTGCCGTGGATGGTGTCGTACGGCAACCACGACATGGAGGCCTGGTACTCGCCGAACGGCTACGGCGGCGAGGAGGCCCGCTGGCAACTCCCGGAGAACGGGCCCGACAAGAAGAACCTGCCCGGCGTCTACTCCTTCGTGCACGGCAACACCGCCGTGATCTCGCTGGACGCCAACGACATCTCCTTCGAGATCCCGGCCAACCTCGGTATCTCCGGCGGCACGCAGACGGCATGGCTGGAGCGCCGGCTGCGTGAGTACCGCGCCGCGGAGGGCATCGACTTCATCGTCGTCTTCTTCCACCACTGCGCGTACTGCACCTCGACCGCCCACGCCTCCGAGGGCGGGGTGCGCCAGGAGTGGGTGCCGCTGTTCGAGAAGTACACCGTCGACCTGGTGATCAACGGCCACAACCACGTCTACGAGCGCACCGACGTGATCAAGAGCGGCGAGGTCTCCCGGCAGCTGCCGATCGGCGGCACCGCCCACCCGGAGACGGACGGCGTCGTGTACGTGACGGCGGGCGCGGCGGGCCGCAGCCTGTACACGTTCAGCGCCGACGAGTCGTACGAGGGGCACGAGAAGGAGAACGACGCCGTCTCGTCGTTCGTCTGCCTCAAGGACGGCGGCCGGCAGCAGGAGACGGTCGCCTGGTCGCGTGTGCGGTATCTGGACTACTCGTTCCTGCGGGTGGATGTGACACCCGCGCCCAAGGGGCGCACGGCCACGCTGACCGTGCGGGGAATCGCCGAGACGGGCGAGGAGGTCGACCGCTTCACCCTCGCGCGCCGGGCCTGACCGGCCGCGGACGGGCGGTCCTGAGCATCCGCTTGAGGACCGCCCGCTACATCCGCTTGAGAACCGCCTGCTTGGCCAGCGTGAACTCCTCGTCCGTGAGGACCCCGGACTTGTGCAGCTCGCCGAGCTCGCGCAGACGGCGCAGCAGGGCGTCATGGTCGGCCTCGGCGGGCTGCTCCGGGGCGGAGGCGGCGCCGGGGGAGTGCCGCTTCGGCGGCGCGTCCGCGACCGGTGGGGCCGACGGATGCGGGAGGCGCGCCTGTACCGCCGCCGCCACCAGCGCCATGAGCGGGTCCTTCTTGAAGCCCCACAGTTCCACGGAGTTGGGGTCGTACTTCGGCGGGGCCTTGGTCGCGGCGTTGTGGACGGTGAAGCGGAGGTAGCCGTTCTCGAGGCCGGCCGCAGGGTGCCACTCCACGGCCCGGATGTCGGCGAGGGCGAGCGTGCGGCCGCCGGCCGCCGCCTTGGCCTCCTCGGTCTTCCAGTTCCACTCCAGCCGGATGGACTCCCCGTCGAAGCTCGCGGTGCCGTCCCCGGCGGACACCGACAGCGGCACGGACGGTCCCGGCAGCAGATAGCGGTCGACGGCGGTGGACGGCACCTGATCCAGCAGCAGCGCGTTGCGGATCTCGTCCACGAAGTACTCGGCGACGCCGTACCGGTCCGATTCGACGGCCAGTTGGTACGGGTCGGAGGAGTCCACGAGCTTGCCGCCGGTCGCCTGTAACAGCGGGTCGGCACCGTCGCGCAGCCGGATTCTGAGCCGCCCGGACTTCTTGCCCTGCTCGAAGGAGATCCCCGCCAACGCACCCAGCGGAACGGTGAGTTCGCCCAGCGTCTTGCGCAGCAGGCTCACGTTCTTCTCGCGGCCCGGGGTGAGCCGCACGGCATCGCCGTCGAAGGCCCAGGTGCCGTCCTTCTGGATGATTTCCGCCATACGGGGGATTGTTTCATCGGTCTCGCGAGAGAGTTGGTCTATACCCATCGGGGCTCGTGGAGGGCTCTTGGGTGAGCTCATGGAAGGGAGCGCTTGTCACCTTCTCGGCCGTGAACGGCCGAGCTTGTGTACTCGGTCGTTCACACCTCGTCGCGCTCCCGACTACCCCCTACGACAGGACGGTCACGGGTCGCATCCACTCATCCCCCCTCAGCTTCAGGGGGAGGGTGCGGGTGCGGTGACGAACACCCACGCCGAGCGTGCGCGGTTGCGCACGTTGACCCCGGCGACGACGTCGGCAGGGCCAGCGAGCCCGCACCGACGACAGCGGAAGTGGTCCCGGGCGGGCCGATTGGCCCGCTCGGTGTGGCCGCAGCGCGGGCAGCGCTGCGAGGTGTATGCCGCATCCACCTCAAGGAAGGGCACCCCAGCCCGCCGGGCCTTGTAAGCGAGGTGCTGTCCGAGCTGGTGGAAGGGCCACGAGGAGAGGATGCCCCGCTGGTCGCCGCGTAGCCGTACCCGCTCGCGGATGCCGTCGAGTGCCTCGACGGCGATGCCGCGACCGGTGCGTTGGGCGACGGACACGATCTCCTTGCTGATCGTGTGGTTCACCTGGGTAGCATGGCGGCGCTCCTTCTGCGTGCGGTGGGCGAGGCGGCGGGTGGCCGAGCGGGTTTGCTTGGCCTGGAGTTCGGCGCGTTTGCGGGCCTGCCAGCGCCGGTAGCGTGATAGCCGCCGTCCTTGGTGGTTGATGCCGTCGCTGGTCGTGGCCAGGTTCACGATGCCTCGGTCCACCCCGATCCAGTCGACCGGATCGCGCACCTCGGGATCCGGCACGTCGCAGGTGGCGATCAGGAACCACGTTCCGCCCCGCTGGACCAGGTCACTCTCGCCCCTACGATGAGCTCCGAGCATCTTGAGCTGGTTAGGTGAGCAGGCGAACCGGAGCCACTTCATTCGCCCGTCCACGGTCCAGATGGAGACGGTGCGCGCGTCGTACTGCCACGACAGGCAGCGGTCGTCGAACGGCTGGGCGGCCTCCGGGCGGAAGGCGATCGGGGTGCTGACCGCCTTGCGGTATCGCCGGGAGGTGGGCGGCCCCAGATTCCCGGCTCGCAGATTGGCCTTCAGAGTCGCGTAGGCGTCGACGACCTTCTTCACCGCCCGCACCGCCGGCTGTGCGGACAGCCCGAAGGTCGCCTTCAGATCCGTGTACACCTCCTTCTGAAGACCGTTGCGGTCCGTCAGGTCCTTGACGAAGGCGACGGCGGAGGCGTAGGTGGCGGCTCGGTTGCAGGCGTGCAGGGTCGCCTCCAGCGCCGACGCCTGCTCGCGCGTCGGCAGGAGCTTCACCTGCACCACCAGCTTCACAATCCCGGACCGTAGTACGACACCCGCACGCACGACCGTGCTTTGTCCGGCGATCACCGCGACTGGTGATCCGTGGGACGGTTGTTCGTATTCCCTCGCTCCGTCGGGCAGCCCTGCGGGCGCTCAGCATGGACAGAGAACAGATCGCTACTACGGTCTCCGCGAGTTCGCTGGCCCACCCGCTAGTTGATACGACGGCGGGCGCCCCCTGGGACCGTACGTGGGGGCGCCCGCCTGTCTGTGGGTGCCCCGTGACTGTGGCAGGTGCTACGGCTACAGCCCGGCGATGGGGTTCTTCAGCGTCCCGACGAGCTGGAGGGCTCCGGACGGGTCGGCGAGGTCCACCATCTCCTTGTTGTTCCGCAGCTGCAGCCGGTTGAGGCAGGACAGTGCGAACGCGGGCGCGAACATGTCGTACTGCCGGAACTTGTCGGCGAGTTCGGGCCTCGCCGTCTGGTAGTCGCGTACGCAGTCGGCGACCGTCTGCCAGAAGTCGGTCTCGTCCAGGACGCCCTCACCGGCGAGATGCGCGGCGAGGAAGCGGAAGAAGCAGTCGAAGACGTCCGTGAAGATCGACAGGAGCTTCTTGTCCTCGGGCACCTCGACGCGGATCCGCTCGACCGCGGGCGGCAGCACCGCGTCCGGGTCCATGACCGCGATCTCCTCGGCGATGTCCTTGTAGATCGCGCGCCGCACGACGCCGTCCTTGAGGACCAGGATGACGTTCTCGCCGTGCGGCATGAACACCAGGTCGTACGCGTAGAAGCTGTGCAGCAGCGGCGTGAGATACGCGTGCAGATAGCGGCGCAGCCATTCCACCGGCGGCAGGCCCGAACGTTCGATCAGCGCGGTCGCGAAGGACGCGCCCTCGTGGTCGACATGCACCAGCGAGGCCATCGTGGCCAGGGACTCGCCCTCCTGCAGCGAGGACACGGGGCTTTCGCGCCACAGCGCGGCGAGCATCTTGCGGTACGGCGAGTAACGGTCGGTGGCGGCCTCGTACTCCAGGTGCCGGTACCCGACGGCCGCGCGCTCGCGGATGACCGACAGGCCGGTGGACTTCAACACCGGGTCGTTGTCGATGAGCCCGGCCAGCCAGTCGTTGATGGCCGGGGTCGCCTCCATGTACGCGGCGGACAGGCCGCGCATGAAGCCCATGTTGATGACCGACAGGGCGGTCTTCACGTAGTGCTTCTCCGGGGCGCTCTTGTTGAAGAAGGTCCGGATCGACTGCTGGGCGAGATACTCGTCGTCGCCCTCGCCCAGGCACACGAGGTTCTGCTGGGCGACCTCGGCCGCGAAGGTCACACTGAGCTTGTTCCACCACTGCCAGGGGTGGACGGGTATGAGGAGGTAGTCGGCCGGGTCGAGGTCCTGCTCGCGCAGAACGGTGTGGAAGCGCTCGACCGTCTCGGCGCCCAGCTCGTTCCTCAGGAACGCCTCGTACTCGATGCCCACGCCCGCCGTGAAGGCCGCCCGCGAGCGGTGCGCGGCCAGCCAGACCAGCCGGACGGGGCTCGCGGTCTCTGGGGCGTAGGAGAGGTATTCGTGGACGCCGAAGCCGAGCCGGCCGTTGTTGGCGACGAAGCAGGGGTGGCCCTCGGTCATGCCGGTCTCGATGGCCTGGAAGCCGGAGCGGGCCAGCTCCGCGGCCGGGATCTGCGGCTTGGTGAGCTTGTAGCAGGTCCCGGACAGGGTGGAGGAGATCTCCTCCAGGTAGACGGGGAGGATCTCGTCGCTCAGGCCGAGCGTCTTCTTCAGCTCGATGAAGAAGTCGAGGGCGGTGAGCGGGAGTTCACGGCCGTCGTGGTGGCGGGTGATCGAGTCGGCGTCGATCTGCCAGTGGTCGAGGGCGCGGCGGGTGGCGGTGAACTCGTACCGGGTCAGACCGTCGTCGCTGCGGACGACGTACCGGCCAGTGCCCTCGTCCCCCTGCGGCGAGGGCTCCGGCTCCGGCGTGATGAGCCGCTCGTGCGCGAACTCGGCGAGCGCCTTGCGGATGAGGAGGCGGTTGGCCCGCGCCCAGCGGTGGGGGGACAGATGCGCCACGGCGTCGGACAGGGTCATATCGAAACTCCTCGCGCAGCCAAGCTGTGCCTGTTGAAGAAGCGTTCGCGCGTGCAGAAGGACAGCAGCGCGCGCTTCTCCGGCTTGTCGATCTCACGTGCGGGCACGAAGCCGACGGCTTCGTTGAGTGCGTGCACCGCGTTGTTGGTGACGTCGGGCTCGACCACGACCCGCCGGGTGCGCGGGTCGGCGAACAGGGACTCCATCACCGCGGTGATCACGGCTCGGGTGAAGCCGTGCACCGGGGTGTCCGTCGGCGCCACCAGGAAGTGCATGCCGACATCGCCCGGCTCGGGTTCGTACAGGCCGACGAGCTCGATGTACCGGGGGTCGTACTTCTCCATCAGGAACGCGGGTTCACCGTCGTGGAACCCCAGGTACGCGTGGTGGTGCTCGTTGGCCGCGATGGCCATGTACTCGCGCTCCACGTCCTGGAGTTTGGCGTCCTGCATCATCCAGTAGGCCGCCTTGGGGTGCGTCACCCAGGAGTGCAGCAGTTCGGCGTCTTTGAGGGGGTCGAGGGGACGGATGGTGAAGGTGCCGACTTGGGAGGCGGCGCTCATCGGGAACTC
Source organism: Streptomyces montanus (assembly GCF_005786655.1). Lineage (NCBI taxonomy): Bacteria > Bacillati > Actinomycetota > Actinomycetes > Kitasatosporales > Streptomycetaceae > Streptomyces > Streptomyces montanus. Next base: position 25,829 of record NZ_VBZC01000018.1, on the reverse strand, counting down.
CTTGTGCAGATCTCCCCGTCGTGGGGACGGGACAGGAAAACGCGTTGATCGATTGAGGGGTGGAGTTTCACGAAAACCACACGACGTACGCGGGAGGGCGGCTAGCGTTTGAGGAGTGGCAGATCAGCACGTGAAGCGGGCATTCAAGTACCGCTTCTATCCGACGATGGAACAGGCGGAGGAGCTGTTCCGGACGTTCGGGTGCGTGCGTAAGGTCTACAACATGGCGCTGGACGCTCGCAGTAGGGCGTGGACGGACGAAAGCCGTCGAATCTCTTATGCGGAAACCTCCGCGATGCTGACGGAGTGGAAGAAGACCGAAGCGCTGGCCTATCTGACCGAGGTGTCCTCGGTGCCCCTCCAACAGACCTTGCGTCACTTGCATTCGGCATTCACGAACTTCTTCGCCAAGCGCGCGCAGTACCCGCGTTTCAAGTCGAAGAAGAAAACCAGGGCGGCTGCCGAGTACACGAAATCGGCGTTCAAGTGGCGCGATGGTCGTCTGACTCTGGCCAAGATGAGAGCACCACTTGACGTTCGCTGGTCGCGTCCCCTGCCTGATGGCGCGGAGCCGAGTACGGTCACTGTCTCCTGTGACGCGGCAGGGCGCTGGTTTGTGTCCCTTCTGGTGGAGGACACCACGGTGAGGCCTCTTCCGGCCGACAACAGCGCGGTCGGCATCGACGTTGGAATCAGCAGCCTCGTGACCCTCTCTACGGGGGAGAAGGTTGCTAACCCGAAGTGCGAGAGAAGGGACAGCGCTCGGCTGGCGGTCGCCCAGCGGGACCTTGCCCGTAAAGAGAAGGGGTCCAAGAACCAGGCCAAGGCTCGCGTGAAAGTAGCGAAGATCCATGCGAGGATCGCCGATCGGCGGCGAGATTTCCTTCATAAATTGTCCACTCGGCTCGTCCAGGAGAACCAACTGGTCGTGATCGAGGATCTCAGCGTCCACAATCTGCTGGGCAATCGCACCCTGGCGCGATCGATCTCCGACGCTTCGTGGACAGAGCTGCGTTCCATGCTGGAGTACAAGTGCGCCTGGTACGGGCGCGAACTTGTTGCGATCGACCGCTTCTTCCCATCGAGCAAGACATGCTCGACGTGCGGCTTGATTCGCGACGAACTGCTTCTCAGCGTCCGGGAATGGGCGTGCGAAGGTTGCGGCACCTGGCATGACCGGGACCACAATGCCGCCCAGAACATTCTGGCCGCCGGGCAGGCGGTGTCGGCCTGTGGAGCCGATGTAAGACCTCAACGGAGTTCCTCCGGGCGGGCAGTCGGCGACGAAGCAGGAAAGACCATGGCGCGAGCCGTGGGAGTCCCCGCCCCCAAGAGACGGGGAGACGTCAAACGGCGAACTCCTGGAACGCGATGGCCTTCTCGACGGGGTAGTACTCGGAGCCGAGCAGCTCGCGGATGATGTACGCGTTGCGGTACGCGCCCATGCCGAGGTCCGGCGATGTGATCGAGTGCGTGTGCACGCCGGCGTTCTGCAGGAAGATTCCGCGGCCCGTGGTGTCGATGGCGTAGTTGCGGGCCACGTCGTAGTTGCCCTGCGCGTCGTAGCGGATCCGGTCGCGTACGGGCTTCAGGAACTCGGGCTCGGTGTACCGGTAGCCGGTCGCCAGGATCAGGCCCTCGGAGTGCAGCTCGTAGTCCTTCTCCTGCTCCTCCTGGCGCAGGCCCAGGACGTACATGCCGTTGTCGTGGGACGCGGTGGTGAGCGAGGAGTTGGTGAGCAGGCGCGTGGGGACCGGGCCGCCGAGGTTCTTCTGGTAGAGCAGGTCGAAGATCTCGTTGATCAGTTCGCCGTCGATGCCTTTGAACAGGCCCTTCTGCTGCGACTGGAGGCGGTATCGGGTCCGCTCCGGCAACGCGTGGAAGTAGTCGATGTACTCCGGGGAGGTCATCTCCAGCGTGAGCTTGGTGTATTCCAGCGGGAAGAACCGCGGGGAGCGCGTGACCCAGTTCAGCCGGTAGCCGTGGACGTCGATCTCGCTCAGCAGGTCGTAGTAGATCTCCGCGGCGGACTGTCCGCTGCCGACCAGCGTGATGGACTTCTTCCGCTGGAGCTCCCGCTTGTGCTGCTGGTAGCGGGAGTTGTGGATGAAGTCCCCGCCGAGACCCTGACAGGCCTCGGGGATGTACGGCGGTGTACCGGTGCCGAGCACGAGGTGGCGGGCGCGGTAGGTCTGGCCGCCTTCCGTCCGTACGACGTAGACGTCGTCCGCGTACGTGACCTCGGTGACCGTCGTGTTGAAGCGGATGCCGGAGAGCTGTGCGGCCGCCCAGCGGCAGTAGTCGTCGTACTCGACGCGCAGCGGGTAGAAGTTCTCGCGGATGTAGAACGAGTACAGACGGCCGGACGCCTTCAGGTAGTTGAGGAAGGAGTACGGGGACGTCGGGTCGGCCAGGGTGACGAGGTCCGACATGAACGGCGTCTGGAGGTGCGCGCCCTCCAGGAACATCCCGGAGTGCCACGCGAAGTCCGGCTTGGACTCCAGGAACACCCCGTCGAGTTCGGTGATCGGCTCGGTGAGGCAGGCGAGGCCGAGGTTGAAGGGGCCCAGCCCGATCCCCACGAAGTCGCGGATCTTTTCCGGGGATTCAGGAAGCGCGGTCAAGGGACTCTCCCAGGTACTGCTCGGCGTGGCCGGCGATCAGGTCGAGTACGACGGCGATGTCGGCCGTCGTGGTCTCGGGGTTGAGCAGGGTGAACTTGAGGTAGTGGCGGCCGCCGACCTTGGTGCCCGCGACGACCGCGTCACCGGAGGCGAACAGCGCCTTGCGGGCGTACAGGTTGGCGCGGTCGATCTCGGCCGGATCGGTGACGTCGGCCGGGATGTGGCGGAAGACCAGGGTGGACAGCGAGGGCTGGACGACCACGTCGAAGCGCGGGTCGGCGGCGAGCAGCTCCCATCCCTCGGCCGCGCGGGCGCAGACCTCGTCGAAGAGCTCGCCGATGCCGTCGGCACCCATCACGCGCAGGGTCATCCACAGCTTGAGGGCGTCGAAGCGGCGAGTGGTCTGCAGGGACTTGTCGACCTGGTTGGGGATGCGCTCGTGCACCATGCGGCGCGGGTTGAGGTACTCCGCGTGGTACGTGGCGTGCCGCAGCGTGGCCGCGTCGCGGACCAGCAGGGCGGACGAACTGACCGGCTGGAAGAAGGACTTGTGGTAGTCGACGGTGACGGAGTCGGCGCGCTCGATGCCGTCGATGCGGTCCCGGTTCTTCCGCGATGCGAGCAGCCCGCAGCCGTACGCCGCGTCGACGTGCAGCCAGGCGCCGAACTGGTCGCACAGCTCGGCGATCTCGGGCAGCGGGTCGATGGAGCCGAAGTCGGTGGTGCCCGCGGTGGCGACGACGGCCATCGGGATCAGTCCGTCCTGGCGGCAGCGCTCCAGTTCGTGGGCGAGTGCGACCGTCTGCATGCGCTTGTCGTGGTCGACGGGCAGGGAGACGACCGAGTCGGGGCTCAGGCCGAGCAGTTTGGCCGACTTCTTGACGCTGAAGTGGCTCACCTCGGAGGCGAAGACGCGCAGTTTGGCGTTCGAGTCGGTCTTGGCCTCCTCGCGGGCCAGCAGCAGCGCCTGGAGGTTGGACTGGGTACCGCCGCTGGTGAACACGCCGTCGGCGGCCGGGCCCAGGCCGATGCGCTCGGTGGTCCAGTCGATGAGTTTGCGCTCGATGAGGGTGCCGCCGGCCGACTGGTCCCAGGTGTCCAGGGAGGAGTTGACGGCCGACAGAACGGCCTCGCCGACCACGGCCGGGATGACGACCGGGCAGTTGAGGTGGGCGAGATAGCGCGGGTGGTGGAAGTAGACCGCGTCCTTGAGGTAGATCTCCTCCAGCTCGTCGAGGACCGCGGTGGTGTCGTGCAGCGGGCGGTCCAGGTCGATCCGCTCGATGCGGGGAGCCAGGGCGTCGACCGTGACGCCGGTGAACGGACGGTCGGTGGTGGCGATTCTGGCCGCCACCCGCTCGATTCCTTCGGTCACGGAGCCGCGGTACCGCTCCGTGGTCGTGTCATTGAGCAGGTGCGAGCGCATGGGGGTGTTTCCTCCGGGGGACAGGAAGAGAGGCGGAACGCGAGGTTCAACTTAGGTTAGGCTAACCTAAGTTTCAATTCGTGAAGAGGTGATCACAGAGCGATGTGATCTATCCCTCTCCCCGCTCGCGCAGTTGCTCCTCGGTCATCCCGCGCCGCCAGTAGCCGACGAACGTGACCCGCCTGCGGTCGAGCTCCCGCTCGCGCACGAGATGCCGGCGCAGCTCCTTCACGCGGCCCGACTCGCCCGCGATCCAGGCGTACGGGGCCCTCGCGTGCGGGAGTTCGGCGGCGCGGATCGCGTCGAGGGCGTCGGGTGCCCCCTCGTCGCGTACGAGCCATGTGATCTCGGCGTCCGCGGCGGTGAGGGGCTCCAGGCGGTCACCGGCGTGCGGAACCTCCAGCCAGACGCGGGCCCTGGTCCCCGCCGGGAGCGACTCCAGGATGGCCGTGGCGGCGGGCAGAGCGGTCTCGTCCGCCCACATGACGACCAGGTCGGTGTCGACGGGCGGGCGGAAACGTATCGCCTTGTTGTCGGCGACGGCGGGGCCGAGCACGACGACGCGGTCGCCGGGCCGGGCCTGGGACGCCCAGCGGGACGCGGGGCCGGCGGGCGTCCCGGCCCCCGGCTCCACGCCGTGCAGCGCGAAGTCGATGTCGATCTCGACGGTGCTGCCGTGCGCGTCGCGCCGCAGGGCGCGCAGCGTGTACGAACGCATCACCGCCCGTACGTCGTCGGGCAGTTCACGCCACGCCTGCCACCAGCCGTCGCCCTCCTCGACCGGGATGGCGGGCTCCGACTGGCCCGGCCGCGGCAGGAAGAGCGACAGGCTCTGGTCGCGGCCGTCGGAGGCGAAGGCGTGCAGATCGGAGCCCGTGAGGGAGACCCGGACGAGAGACGGGCCGAGCCGCCTCGTCCGTACGACCTGGAGAGAGAAAAAACGGAACGGGGCGGCTACGGCCGTCGTCATGGGGGTGCTCCTGAGTAGACGTCAGGGGGCGGATGAGACTCCGGGGGCCGTGGCGCGCCCCTTCAGGGGCGCGGGACTGCGACATATGCGGCTCCGCCGCGTGGGCGCGACCAGCCGTAAACGGTCCGCAGATTTCCAACCGGCCTTTCAGTGGCGCGTCTAGCTGACCTTCTTCGCCTTTGTGATGGCCTCGGCGAGGTTTTCGAGCAGCGGCGTGCACTTGTCGTAGGACAGGATCGGCTCGGGGTCGCGGGCGATGACCTGGCCCGCCTTGACCGCGGGCAGCTTCTTCCAGGTGGCCTCGGTGATGTCGGCGGGCTGGATGGTCGAGGAGCGGTTGTCCATCATGATGATGTCCGCGTCGTACTTGTCGACGTTCTCCCAGCTCAGGTTCTCGAACCAGCCGCCGCTGTCCTTCAGGGCCGAGGCGGGGGGCTCGACGAAGTTCACGCCGAGGGCCTTGAAGTACTCCAGGTCGATGGAGAGGTTCGTGCCCGAGACGTAGAAGATGTCCTGGCTCGCGGAGCCGGCCAGCACCTTGATGTCGGGCTTGGCCTTGGCGGCGGCGCGCAGCTTGGCGGCGGCGTCCTCGAAGCGCTTCTTGGCCGAGGTGATCGCGTCGGACTTCACGTCGGCGCCCAGCGACTCGGCGAGGTCCAGCATGCGCTGCAGCGACTCGGTCAACTGGCGGTCGTAGACGGAGATGGCGACACTCGGAGCGCCGACGGCGAGGATCTTCTTCGTGGACTCCTCGGGGACGTACCAGAGGGTGCCCGCGTCGTCGAACGTCGTGGTCATCAGGGCGTCGGGGGCCAGGCCCGCGTACTTCTCGATGTTGAACTGGCCCCACTCGTTGCCGAGGATCGTCACCTTGCTGATGTCGAGATCGCCGGCCTGGACGTCGGCCTTGCCGGTCTTGGTCCTGGTCGGGCCGAAGACCCCCTTGACCTCGATGCCGTAGTCGTGGAGCGCGGCGGCGACACCGGTGAACGCGACGATGTTCGTCGGGATCTTGTCACCCTTGGCGGTCTTGCCACGGTCGTCCTTGAAGGTCCACGAGCCGGACTTGGCGGCCTGTGTGTTGTCCGCCGAGTCCCCGCTTTTCGCGTCTTCGTCGCCGCAGGCCGCGAGGACGGCGCCGAGACCGAGGGCGCCGCCCGCGGCGAGGATGCCGCGGCGGGTGAGGTGGGCGGAACGGGCGTTGGACATGTGGTGACTGCTTTCGCACAGGGCGGATCGCCCATCGGACAAGTTCAAAGGTAGGTTAGCCTAACCTCATCTGGTGTCCAGAAGGCGGGGTTCACCTGCGGAAACGTCGGAAGGTGTCCGTGTCCGCGCCTGTGCGAGCCCTGTGCACCCCCTTCGTGGCCCGGGTGTCGCAGGGGCGGGTTTGCGGCAGTTATCAGCCAGCCAGGCCCAACTCCCGGGCGATCAGCATGCGTTGGACCTCGCTCGTGCCCTCGCCGATTTCCAGGATCTTGGAGTCGCGCCACATGCGGGCCACCGGGTACTCGTTCATGAAGCCGTAGCCGCCGTGGATCTGGGTGGCGTCGCGGGCGTTGTCGACGGCGATCGTGGAGGAGTGGAGCTTGGCCAGTGCCGCCTCCTTCTTGAAGGGTTCACCGCTCACCAGGCGGGACGCGGCGTCGCGCCAGGCGAGGCGGGCCGTGTGCGCCTTCATCTCCATGTCGGCGATCTTGAACTGGATGGCCTGGTTCGCGCCGATCGGACGCCCGAACGCATGGCGCTCCTTGGCGTACTTCACGGACTCGTCCACGCAGCCCTGGGCCAGACCCGTCGCGAGCGCCGCGATGGCGATGCGGCCCTCGTCGAGGATGCGCAGGAACTGGGCGTAACCGCGGCCCTCCTCGCCCAGCAGGTTCGCGGCGGGGACGCGTACGTCGTCGAAGGACAACTCCCTTGTGTCCGAGGCGTTCCAGCCGACCTTGGAGTACGGAGCCGCGACCGTGAAGCCGGGGGTTCCCGACGGGACGATGATCGACGAGATGTGCGGCTTGCCCTCCGGGGTGCGGCCCGTGACCGCCGTGACCGTCACCAGGCCCGTGATGTCCGTCCCGGAGTTGGTGATGAAACACTTGGTCCCGTTGATCACCCATTCGTCCGTCGACGCGTCGAGGCGGGCGGTCGTACGGGTCGCTCCGGCGTCCGAGCCGCCGTCGGGCTCCGTCAGACCGAAGGCGCCGAGGATCTCGCCCGTGCACAGCCGCGGCAGCCACGCGCGCTTCTGCTCCTCGGTGCCGAACACATGGATGGGCATCGCGCCCAGCGAGACGCCCGCCTCCAGCGTGATGGCCACCGAGGAGTCCACCCGGGCGAGTTCCTCGAGCGCGATGCCGAGCGCCAGATAGTCGCCGCCCATGCCGCCGTACTCCTCCGGGAACGGCAGCCCGAACAGACCCATGCGGCCCATCTCGCGGACGATCTCGTACGGGAACTCGTGGCGCTCGTAGAAGTCGCCGATCTTCGGCGCCACGACGTCGTGAGCGAACTCCTCGACCGTACGGCGGAGTTCCTCGAGTTCGGGAGAGAGACGATGGTCCAGTGACATGGGGATCACTCCTTGTGGGAGAGGGCGCGGACGGTGCGGGAAGGGCTGGGTCGGCCCAGTCGGTCGGCCATCCACACGCTCGTGGCGATGAGACGGTCGAGGTCGACTCCGGTGTCGATGCCGAGGCCCCGCAGCATCCACACAAGGTCCTCGGTGGCGAGGTTGCCGGTGGCGGACTTGGCGTAGGGGCAGCCGCCCAGACCCCCGGCGGACGCGTCGACGGTGGTCACCCCGTGCTGCAGCGCGGCCAGGGTGTTGGCGAGCGCCTGGCCGTAGGTGTCGTGGAAGTGCACGCCGAGGGCGGAGACGGGGACGCCCGCCCCGCCCAGCGCGGCGAGGAGTGCCCGTACATGGCCCGGGGTCGCCACGCCGATCGTGTCCCCGAGGCTCAGTTCGTCGCAGCCCATGTCCACCAGGGCCCGGCAGACCCGTACGACCTGGGCCACGGGAACCGGGCCCTCCCAGGGGTCGCCGAAACACATGGAGAGATAACCGCGGACGTGGGCGCGCTGCGCCTTGGCCCGGTCGACCACCGGCACGAACATGGCCAGCGCCTCGTCGACCGTCCGGTTGAGATTGGCCTTCGCGAAGGACTCCGTGGCGCTGGCGAACACGGCGATACGGGTCGCGCCCAGGGCGAGGGCCCGGTCCAGTCCGCGTTCGTTCGGCACGAGGACGGGCAGGGCGGTGCCGCTCAGGTCGGACAGGTCCCGTACGAGGGGGAACAGCTGCTCCGCGTCGGCCAGTTGGGGCACCCACTTCGGGTGGACGAAGCTGGTGGCCTCGACGGTGGTGAGCCCCGCTTCGGCGAGCCGCCGGATGAACTCGGCCTTGACCTCGGTGGGGACGGTGGCCTTCTCGTTCTGCAGACCGTCGCGGGCGCCGACCTCATGGATCCTTACGGTGGCGGGGAGCCCCGGTGCCGGAACGGCCATGGGAAGTCCCAGTTCGGGGGTCGTCATGCGGTGTCCTCCTCCGCGGTTCGAGCTGCGAGCGGCTCGAGCACGGCCAGCACCTGGTCCATGGCGACGGTCGTGCCCGGTGTGACGTCCAGCTCGGTGACGGTGCCGGCGTGCGGGGCGGAGATGACGTGTTCCATCTTCATCGCCTCCACCACCAACAGGCTCTGCCCGGCCGCCACTTCGTCCCCCACGGCGACCTTCACGACGGTGACCGTGCCGGGCATGGGGGCGGTGAGCGAGTCGACTCCCGCGCGGGCGGCACCGGTGAGGGAGGCGGCGACGGGGTCGTGGTCCAGGACGTTCCAGGAATCGCCGTCGCGGCCGAGCCAAGTGCCGGCGGCGCGGTGGAAGGTGTGGGTGAGGCCGTCGAGGTGGAGGGTGGCGGTGGAGGGGGCTTCCTCTTCCCCAAGCCCACCCCTTCCCGAAGCTGGGGGCATGCCCCCAGGCCCCCAAGAGACGTCCGCGTCGTGCAGAGGGCCGCGTACGCGGACGGTCACGGGTTCCTGCCCTGGTACGCGCAAGTGGTGCACAGTCCACGCCGGTTCGCCGCCGAGCCGCCAACCACTGGGTAGCGAGAAGGGATCAACCCAGCCCGGGCTGACGCCACTCAGCCCGTCCGGCGTTTGAGGACGAGGCCGTTCAGGCCGCTTGGGGAAAAGACCCGCCTGACGCAGCAACCCCGCTGCCACGTACACCTCACCCGGCACCTCCCCCGGAACGAGCCCCTCGACCTCCCGCTCCACCAGCCCCGTGTCCAACTCCCCAGCCACAACGGCAGGGTGGGCCAGCAGCCTCCGCAGGAACCCGGCGTTCGTCTGCACGCCCAGCGTCACCGTCTCCGCCAGCGCCGCGCGAAGCTTCCGCAGCGCCGTCGCCCGGTCCGGCCCGTACGCGATGACCTTCGACAGCATCGGGTCGTACAGCGAACCGACCTCCGTCCCCTCACTCAGCCCGGAGTCGGTACGCACGCCGTCACCCTGCGGCTCGTGCAGCGCGAGCACCGTGCCGCCGGAGGGCAGAAAGCCCCGGGAGGGGTCCTCGGCGCAGATACGGGCCTCGACCGCGTGCCCGGTGAGCGTGATGTCGTCCTGGTCGAAAGCCAGCTTCTCGCCCGCCGCGACCCGCAGCTGCCACTCCACCAGATCCACCCCCGTGACCATCTCGGTCACCGGATGCTCGACCTGGAGGCGGGTGTTCATCTCCATGAAGAAGTACGAGGAAGGGTCACCGCCGGGCACGATGAACTCCACCGTGCCCGCACCCTCGTAACCGCAGGACCGGGCCGCCTGGACCGCCGCCTCGCCCATCGCCGCGCGCGTCGCGGAGTCGAGGAGCACGCTCGGCGCCTCCTCGATGACCTTCTGGTGCCGGCGCTGGAGGGAGCACTCGCGCTCGCCCAGGTGCACCACCTGTCCGTGGCCGTCCGCGAGCACCTGAATCTCGATGTGCCGGGGCCGGTCGATCCACCGCTCCACCAGCAGCGTGTCGTCACCGAAGGACGCGCGGGCCTCGCGGCGGGCGGCGGCGATCTCGTCGGCGAGCCGTTCCGCGTCCCTGACCAGCCGCATGCCCTTGCCGCCACCGCCGGCCGAGGGCTTCAGCAGCACGGGCATACCGATCTCGCGGGCGGCGTCGGCCAGTTGGCCGTCCGTGAGCCCGCTGCCGTTCGACCCCGGCACGACCGGCACCCCGGCCGCCCGCACCGTCTCCTTGGCACGGATCTTGTCGCCCATCAACGCGATCGCGTCCGCGGGCGGCCCGATGAAGACCAGCCCGGCGTCGGCGCACGCGCGCGCGAACGCGGCGTTCTCCGCGAGGAAGCCGTAGCCCGGGTGCACCGCCTGCGCCCCGGTGCGCGCCGCGGCCTCCAGCAGCCGCTCCACCGACAGATAACTCTCGCCCGCGGGCGCCGGACCGATCCGTACCGCCGTGTCCGCCGCACGCACATGCCGGGCATCCGCGTCGGCGTCGCTGTACACCGCCACCGAGCGCACGCCCAGCGACCGCAGCGTACGGATGACCCGTACGGCGATCTCGCCCCGGTTGGCCACCAGCACTGTGTCGAACATCGTCGTCCGTCCCCTCACCCGGTCACATCCGGAAGACGCCGAACCCGGGCTCACCCAGGGGCGCGTTGGCGCACGCGGTCAGGGCCAGACCCAGTACCTGCCGGGTCTCGGCCGGGTCGATCACACCGTCGTCCCAGAGCCGGGCCGTCGCGTAGTAGGCGTTCCCCTGGTGCTCGTACTGCGCGCGGATCGGCTCCTTGAAGGCCTCTTCCTCCTCGGCCGGCCAGGCCTCGCCGCGCGCCTCCAGCTGGTCGCGCTTGACGGTCGCGAGGACCGACGCGGCCTGTTCGCCGCCCATCACGGAGATCTTGGCGTTCGGCCACATCCACAGGAAGCGTGGCGAGTACGCCCGGCCGCACATCGAGTAGTTGCCCGCGCCGTACGACCCGCCGATGACCACCGTCAGCTTCGGTACGCGCGTACAGGCCACCGCCGTGACCATCTTGGCGCCGTGCTTGGCGATGCCGCCCGCCTCGTAGTCACGCCCGACCATGAAGCCGGAGATGTTCTGCAGGAAGACCAGAGGGATACCGCGCTGGTCGCAGAGCTCGATGAAGTGGGCGCCCTTCTGGGCGGATTCGGAGAACAGGATGCCGTTGTTGGCGACGATCCCCACCGGGTGCCCTTGCACACGGGCGAAGCCGGTGACGAGGGTCTGCCCGAACTCCGACTTGAACTCCGCGAAACGCGAACCGTCGACCACGCGCGCGATGACCTCGCGTACGTCATAGGGGGTGCGGGAATCCGCCGGCACCACGCCGTACAGCCCGGCAGGGTCCGCCTTCGGCTCCACGGCCGGCGCGACCGACCAGGGCAGCTGTCCGCGGGCGGGGAGCGTGGAGACGATCGTGCGGACGATCCGCAGCGCGTGCGCGTCGTCCTCCGCGAGATGGTCGGTCACCCCGGAGACCCGGGAGTGGACCTCGCCGCCGCCCAGCTCCTCGGCGGTGACGACCTCGCCCGTCGCGGCCTTCACCAGGGGCGGACCGCCCAGGAAGATCGTGCCCTGACCGCGCACGATCACGGCCTCGTCGCTCATCGCGGGCACGTACGCACCGCCCGCCGTGCACGAGCCCAGCACCGCCGCGATCTGCGGAATGCCCGCCCCCGACATCCGCGCCTGGTTGTAGAAGATCCGCCCGAAGTGCTCGCGGTCGGGGAACACCTCGTCCTGCAGGGGCAGGAAGGCGCCGCCGGAGTCCACCAGGTAGACACAGGGGAGGCGGTTCTCCAGCGCCACCTCCTGGGCGCGCAGATGCTTCTTCACCGTCATCGGGTAGTACGTGCCGCCCTTGACGGTGGCGTCGTTGGCGACGACCACGCACTCGCGGCCGCTCACCCGCCCGATCCCGGCGATGACGCCCGCCGCCGGCGCCTGGTCGCCGTACAGCCCGTCGGCCGCCAGCGGGGCCAGCTCCAGGAAGGGCGAGCCGGGGTCGAGGAGCGTGTCCACGCGGTCGCGCGGCAGCAGCTTCCCGCGCGCGGTGTGCCGCGCCCGCGCCCGCTCGCCGCCGCCGAGGCGGGCCGTGGCCAGCTTCTGCCGCAGCTCGTCGACGAGCGCGCGGTGTGCCGCCTCGTTGGCCCGCCAGGCCGCCGACGCGGGATCAGCCGCGCTCGTCAGCTCCGGTGCCTCCTGCATCGCGGAGTCCCCTCACTTTGTTAATGAGCGTTAACGCGTTTTCCCTCAGGTTAACGACCGCTAACCTCCCTGTCTAGAATTGCTTTCATGGCCACCAGAACCCACGCCCCCACGCGCCGCGAACAGATCCTCAAGGAAGCCGCCCGGCTCTTCGCCGAGCGCGGCTTCCACGGCGTCGGGGTCGACGAGATAGGCGCGGCGGTCGGCATCAGCGGACCCGGTCTGTACCGGCACTTCGCGGGCAAGGACGCGATGCTCGCCGAGCTGCTCGTGGGGATCAGCGGGCAGCTGCTGACCGGTGCCAAGCGGCGCCTGCAGGAGGCCGAGGGCGGGGGGAACCCCGGGACCCCCGGGGTTCGCGGGGTTCCCGTGGGCCCTGAGGCGGTCCTCGACTCGCTCATCGAGGGGCACATCGACTTCGCGCTCGACGACCGTCCCCTCATCACCCTGCACGACCGCGAGCTGGACCGCCTCCGGGACAGCGACCGCAAGCTCGTACGGCAGCTCCAGCGGCAGTACGTCGAGCTGTGGGTGGAGGTGGTCCGCGAGGTGTATCCCGGACTGGCCGAGCCGGCCGCTCGCTCGGCGGTGCACTCGGTGTTCGGGCTGCTGAACTCCACGCCGCATCTCGGTCGCCCGGGCTCGCTCCCGGGGCGTGCGGCCACGGCGACGCTGCTGCGGCGGATGGCGAAGGGGGCCTTCGCGGCGGCCGGGGCGTGACGAGCGTTACGGGGTGGTTGGTCTGGACGGGTGTCTGTACTCGCCGGTACGGTTGGTGCTGAGCAAGCGCTTAGACATGTACCCCGTGTACGTAATGCAGGTGGAGGTGGGCGGCGTGCGCCGTACGGTGTTCAACGAGGATCACGAGGCGTTCCGGGAGACCCTGCGCGCCTTCATCGAGGCCGAGGTCGTACCGGTCTACGACGAGTGGTTCGCCGCGGGCCAGGCTCCGCGCGACTTCTACTACAAGCTCGCCGAGCTGGGTGTCTTCGGGATCCGCGTGGACGAGGAGTACGGCGGCGCCGGCATCGACTCGTACAAGTTCGAGGCCGTGATGTACGAGGAGACGGCCCGCGCGGGCGTCTCCTTCGGAGGCTCCGGCGTGCACGTGCTGCTCGGCCTGCCGTACATCAAGATGCTCGCCAGCGACGAGCAGAAGAAGCGGTTCCTGCCGAAGTTCGTCTCCGGCGAGGAGATGTGGGCCCTTGCGATGACCGAGCCGGGCACCGGCTCCGACCTCGCGGGCATGAAGACCACCGCGAAGCTCTCCGACGACGGCACGCACTACGTGCTCAACGGCGCCAAGACCTTCATCACCGGCGGTGTGCACGCCGACCGTGTGATCGTGTGCGCCCGGACCGCCGCCCCGCGCGAGGACGACCGCCGCTTCGGCATATCCCTGTTCGCCGTCGACACCAAGGCCGAGGGCTACTCCGTCGGCCGCAAGCTGGACAAGCTCGGCCTGAAGGTCTCCGACACGGCCGAGCTGGCGTTCGTCGACGTGAAGGTGCCGGTCGAGGACCTGCTGGGCGAGGAGAACAAGGGCTTCTCCTACCTCGGCGGGAACCTGCCCTCCGAGCGCTGGGGCATCGCCTACGGCGCCTACGCGCAGGCCGAGGCCGCCGTCCGGTTCGCCAAGGAGTACGTGCGGGAGCGCACCGTCTTCGGCAAGCCGGTCGCCGCCTTCCAGAACACCAAGTTCGAGCTGGCCGCCTGCCAGGCCGAGGTGGACGCCGCCCAGGCCGTCGCCGACCGCGCCCTGGAAGCCCTCGACGCGGACGAGCTGACTCCGGCCGAGGCCGCGAGCGCCAAGCTGTTCTGCACCGAGGTCGCGCACCGTGTCATCGACCGCTGCCTCCAGCTGCACGGCGGCTACGGCTTCATGAACGAGTACCCGATCGCCCGCCTGTACGCCGACAACCGCGTCAACCGGATCTACGGCGGCACGAGCGAGGTCATGAAGATGATCATCGCGAAGGACATGGGCCTGTAGGCACCGGCATGAGTCAGGCACTTCAGTCCCTGCTCGATCTGCTCGACCTGGAGCGGATCGAGCGGGACATCTTCCGCGGCCGGTCACGGTCCGCCGTCGTCCCGCGGGTCTTCGGCGGGCAGGTCGCCGCGCAGGCGCTGGTCGCCGCCGGGCGTACGGTTCCCGAGGACCGGCTCGCCCACTCCCTGCACGCGTACTTCCTGCGCGCCGGAGACCCCGGCGCGCCGATCGTCTACACCGTGGACCGCATCCGCGACGGCCGTTCCTTCACGACCCGACGGGTCGTGGCCGTGCAGCACGGGCAGCCGATCTTCCACCTCTCCGCGTCCTTCCAGACGTACGAGGAAGGCATGGAGCACCAGGCCGACATGCCGGCCTCGCCCGACCCCGAGACGCTGCCGACCGCGGAGGAGACGCTGCCCCGGTACGCGGACGTGTTCCGTGAACCGGGCGTCCTGGAGAGGTTGCTGGAGGCGCGGGAGGCGGTGGACCTCCGGTATGTGGACGCGCCGCCGTTCGCCACGGTGGGGGAGGCGCGTGAGCCGCGCTCCCAGGTGTGGTTCCGTACGAACGGCAAACTCGACGAGTTCACCGCTGATCCGCTGCTGCATGTGTGTCTTGCCACGTACGTCTCCGACATGACGCTTCTCGACTCCATCCTGCTCGCGCACGGGCGGGGTGGCTGGGCTGTCGGTGACGTCGTCGGTGCTTCGCTGGACCACGCGATGTGGTTCCACCGTCCGTTCCGCGCCGACGAATGGCTCCTGTACGACCAGGAGTCTCCGTCGGCCTCCGGGGGACGGGGGCTCGGGCAGGCCCGGATCTACACGCGGGACGGGCGGTTGGCGATCTCGGTGATCCAGGAGGGCGTGGTGCGGGTCCCTAGGTGACGGGGTTTTTCGCCCCCGCCGCCCCTACCCGTCCCATCCTTCTGGGGCTCCGCCCCAGACCCCGCCAAAGGGGGCTGCGCCCCCTTGCCCACTCGGGGCTCCGCCCCGGACCCCGTTTCCGGGGGGCCGGCCCCCGGACCCCCGCCTCTCAAACTCCCCCAGCCAGCGCTGGGAGGTGCCCCCAGAGGGGCTGAATTCTCGCGGCCCACGCTGAGCATTCAGGCGCCGGCCGAGCCTCGGGGCCCGGGGCTGAAGATCGGCGCTGGGGCCGAGGGCAGGGCTGAACATTTCAGCCGAGGCCGACATCAATCAGCCCGTCCGGCGCTTGAGGACGAGGCCGCAAGGCAGAC